>CANQEV010000016.1 GCA_947595925.1 uncultured Acetatifactor sp.
AGAAAGGTAATATAAGATCAGAAAGAGGCCTCATAAGGAAAAACAGGAAAAGTGCCAACGAGTACTTGACACAAACACCGTCTTAACGAACAATAGATTTCTTCCCGTTTGGATGGTATAATGTTAAATATCGAGTGAGCGACTGTTCAACAATCGGGATTTGGCGGTATGTAAAGTCATGTTGCGGAATTGTAAAGCTGATGTGATGGAATTGTAAAGCAGTTGTGGTGGTTATTGACAATGGTTTTTGCTATCATGAAATCACCCAAATAAATCGAAGGAGGATTTCATTATGACGCTGCCGGATAAAATCATCAAGCATAGAAAGGCGAATGGTTGGTCGCAAGAAGAGTTCGCAGATAAACTGAATCTATCACGACAGGCAATCAGCCGCTGGGAAAATGGAACTGCACTGCCCGATGCACAAAACATATTGCAGATCAGTAAACTATTTCATGTTACAACAGATTATCTGCTGAATGATGATTATGAAAACGATAGTGATATTCCTGCGGTTAAAACTGCGACAGAAGAAACAGAAGCCTTGTATTTAAAAAAGAAAAAGCTGCATCTGATAGCTGCAATTTCTTTCACGACCGCGTCGTTATGCTGTACAATAGGACTGGCAAATAGTACACCTGATGCTGCAACCGCACTTTTTGTTTCTAGTTGTGCTTTTAGCTCATTCAATGCAGCTGCACAATTTGTCTTATATTTTAAGAAACGGTAAAGTGATCTGCACAACAAATTCCCGTTGTCGAACGGAACATAACTAAGAAAAGGAACCGGCGGTGAAAAAACGGCATAGCCCGCAGGCTACGCCGTTTCCTGAAAGCAATCTTATGCTGTTTTATGAGTACCGCCCACGGGCGGCCCCTATGCATTGCTTTACTTTATGAGCACCGCCCGCGGGCGGCCTCCATGTACCGCTTTATCCCTTAGGATCACAGTCTCTTCAGAAGTTCCTCTCTCTGCGCCTCGTAGCCGGGCTTTCCAAGGAGGGCGAACATGTTCTTCTTGTAGCTCTCCACGCCGGGCTGGTTAAAGGGATTCACTCCCAGCAGATAACCGCTGACGCCGCAGGCAAACTCAAAGAAGTAGAACAGTTCGCCAAGGTAGAACTCGTTTACCTCGGGAACGGTCACCATCAGGTTGGGAACCTGTCCGTCGGTGTGGGCCAGGATCGTGCCGTTCATGGCGCTCTTGTTCACGAAGTCAACGCTCTTTCCGGCAAGGTAATTCAGGCCGTCCAGATCCACGGGCTCCTCGCCGATGATGATCTCCTCCCGGGAAGTCTCCACATTGATCACGGTCTCGAACATCAGACGGGACCCGTCCTGGATAAACTGTCCCATGGAGTGCAGGTCGGTGGTCAGATCCACGCTGGCGGGGAACAGTCCCTTGTGATCCTTGCCCTCGCTCTCTCCGAAGAGCTGCTTCCACCACTCGGATACATAGTGGACGGCGGGCTCATAGTTCGCAAGGATCTCCACGCTCTTTCCCTTTCTGAGAAGGATATTGCGGATGGCCGCGTACTGAAGGGCGTCGTTCTGCTCGAAGTCATTCTCCAGGGCCCTCTTGCGTCCGCTGGCAGCGCCCTCCATCAGCTTGTCGATGTCCGCGCCGCTGACCGCGATGGGAAGCAGGCCCACGGCGGTGAGAACGGAGAAACGTCCTCCCACGTCGTCGGGAACCACGAAGCTCTCGTAACCCTCTTCATTCGCCAGGTTCTTCAGGCTGCCTTTGGCCTTGTCGGTGGTGGCGTAAATCCGCTTTGCAGCCTCGGCCTTGCCGTACTTCTTCTCCAGCTTTTCCTTAAATACGCGGAAGGCGATGGCGGGCTCCGTCGTGGTCCCGGACTTGGAAATCATATTGATGGAGAAATCCCTGTCCCCCACCACGTCCATCAGGTGTTTCAAATAAGTAGAACTTATGGAGTTGCCACAGAAATAGATCTCCGGAGCCTTGCGGATGCTCTTGTCCACGCAGTTCGCAAAGCTGTGTCCCAGGAACTCGATGGCCGCTCTCGCGCCCAGATAAGAACCGCCGATACCGATCACCAGAAGGACCTCGGAATCGCTCTGGATCTTCTTGGCCGCCGCCTTGATCCGTGCAAACTCCTCCTTATCGTAATCTACCGGAAGATCGATCCAGCCCAGGAAATCGTTCCCCGCGCCGCTTTTGGATACCAGCAGTTCCTTGGCGTCCAAAGTCAGCTTCTTCATGTAGCCGACCTCTTCCGCGGAAATAAACGGACCTGTCTTGGAATAATCAAAAGATACCTGCTTACTCATAGTCAAACTCCCTTCTTTCCTGTGCAGCCCTCCTGGATCCCAGGAAGACACGCACAATGCTTTTATGGCATAAGTGTACCAAAACTGCCCGGGAAATTCAAGCAGATAACACAAGTTTTTCCATAAACCGCAGCGGTCCGCCGCCGGGCACCGGGCGGTCAGTTGAAAACGGAATCCGAGATCGTCCTTCAACCCACGCCGCTGGCAAGAAATTCTCGCAAAAGTTCCTCCAGCTCATCCTCCTCCGTCTGGCTGCTTACCGAAAAATTCTCCCAGTTTTCCTGCGGTTCCGCTGTTTTTTGAGGAGTTCCCGGCGCATCTCCCTCCGGCTTTCCGAAACCGTCCCTCCGGCGGGGCGCTTCTCCCCAGGATTCGGGCATCTTCTCCCCCTCCGGCATCCCGAAGCCGTCCCTCGCCAGGCTTTCCAGAAGCACCCTCTCCCCTTCGTCCGCCTCGTCCTCCGAGGGGACCATCTCCATCCGCTTTCCGATGGGCATGAACTCGATCTCTTTCTTTCCCGGCTTGATGTAATGCAGCATTTCCAGATCGTCCCGGGTAGTCCCGATCTTAGAGGACAGATGGTTTTCCAGATAATCCACCAGGTTGACTTTCAAAATCTGACGCTTTCCCTTGACGTCCACTGTGGCGGAGACTGCAAAATAAAGGTACAATCCGATAAAGCAGGCTATGTAAAAGGGAAGGATCTGACCGATGGTACGGCCTTCGGCAATGCTCTTGCAGATTCCCACTCCTGCCGCCGCCACCGACAAAAGCTCCGTCTGACCGGAAAAATGATACAGGCTCTCAAAGGAAAAGGGTCCCAGCGCCATCCGGCTCAGGAACTTGTCCACAAACACCGACACATTGCTCACCCCGTTGTTCAGCTGAAAACAGTTGATAAACTTCAGCTTGCACTGGCGGAGCAGGCGGTTCTGGGTGACCGCCATATTGTCCGTCTCCCGGATCATGCTTCCGTACAAAAACCCCAGAAGGATCCGCATAAAAACACTGAATCCAAAAAACAGGAGCATCGCCGCCGTAATCCACTTTTCTTCATAAAATATTTGAAACATTCCATTTCCTCCAAGGAACCTGTCCAAAATAAGATCGGACGGCAGACTCCTCAGCTTGATTATAGCGTATGCCGCGCCCGGTATGTAAAAGATCTCATCGCCATATTGCGGTGCGATACGGCAAAATGCGGGAGCGTCGGACAATTTCCGACCGAATCTTTTCATAAAACCGCTCCCTGCAGTCCAAAAACGGGCCGGACGCCACGCAAAAACTACGAAAAAGCTCTAAAAAACCCAAGCCTGCAAGGATTGCAAGACGGGAATAAAAATGGTATAATAGCCACAGTTCAGACAGACAGCAACCGTTCCGAAAAGCGGGACGCTCTCCGCGCGGACTCCGCACGGAAAAAGAAAAGAGAGGATAAAACATGAGATATCAGACACAAGGGACCTGTTCTTCTGCGATCGACATAGAAGTAAAGGATGGGATCATTGAATCCGTAAAATTCATCGGCGGCTGCAGCGGCAATACCCAGGGCGTCAGCGCCCTTGTAAAAGGGATGCGCGTCGAGGATGCCGTCAGCCGTCTGAAGGGCATCAAGTGCGGTTTTAAGCCCACCTCCTGCCCCGACCAGCTCGCAAGAGCCCTGGAATCCATAAAGTGAGGTTGCTACATGAAACGAATCGTCTTGACAGGCGGCGGAACAGCCGGACATGTGACGCCGAATATCGCCCTGCTGCCTTCTTTAAGAGAGGCTGGCTATGAGATTGCCTATATCGGCTCCTATGACGGGATCGAAAAGAAGCTGATCGCGGACTTTGACATCCCCTACACGGGCATCGCCACCGGAAAGCTGCGCCGGTACCTGGATCCGAAAAATCTGTCCGACCCTTTCCGCGTGATGAAGGGCTTCTTCGAGGCAAAAAAGTTCTTAAAGGAATACCGCCCCGACGTAGTCTTCTCCAAGGGCGGCTTTGTCAGCGTCCCCGTAGTCAGGGCGGCCGCCGCATTGAAGATCCCCTGCATCATCCACGAGTCGGATATGACCCCGGGCCTGGCAAACAAGCTCTGCATCCCCGTGGCAAAAAAGGTCTGCTGTAATTTCCCGGAAACCGTAAAGAGCCTTCCCGCCGGCAAGGCAGTCCTCACCGGTTCCCCCATCCGTAAGGAACTTGCGGAGGGCAACCGGCTGGCTGGTCTGGACATGTGCGGCTTTACCGCGAATAAACCCGTCATCCTGGTCATGGGAGGCAGTCAGGGCGCGGCCAGCGTGAACGAGGCCGTGCGCAAAGCGCTTCCCCGGCTTCTGGACACCTTCCAGGTGATCCATCTCTGCGGCAAGGATAAACTGGATAACCTTCTCTTAAATACTCCCGGCTATAAACAGTTCGAGTATGTGAAAGCGGAACTGAAGGATCTCTTCGCCGCCTGCGACCTGGTGATCTCCCGGGCGGGGGCCAACGCCATCTGCGAGATCCTCGCCCTGAAGAAGCCGAATATTCTGATCCCCCTCCCGGCGGAGGTCAGCCGGGGCGACCAGCTGTTAAACGCGGACTCCTTCCTGTCCCAGGGCTTTTCCATCGTGATCCAGGAGGACGATCTCACTACGGACGCCCTGACTGCTGCCGTTCAGGAGCTCTACGAAAACCGCCAGGATTATATCCGGACCATGTCCGCCAGCAGACAGACGGACTCCATAGAGACCATCATGAAACTGATCAACGAGGCGGCGGGACTGTAACTTCGGTTACGGTCCCCATATAAAATTGGGGACACGGCGGATATCCCGCCGGCTGCGGACAAAAAAACGGAGGAATCCTTTATTCCTCCGCGTAAACTGCCCTGCCGCCGCCGATATACTTCGGACGGGTCCTGGCGCACACCACATGGGCGTCCCCGATCTGCGTCGTGCGGATCCTCACCGGCACCGCCACATCCTTCAAGTGCATCCCGATCAGGGTATCCCCGATATCCATGCCCGCATGGGCTTTCACATGCTCCACCATGACCGGCTCCTCAAACGCCTTGTAGGCCGCCGTGGCAAAAGAACCTCCCGCCTTTGGCTGGGGAATCACGTTCACCGCCTCATACCCGTACCGCTGTGCGGCCTCCCGCTCCAGCACCAGGGCCCGGTTCAGATGCTCACAGCACTGGGCGACAAGATATACCTCCGCCTCCTCCGTGGCCTGATAGATCCCGCCGAAGACCATCTCCGCCAGCTCCGGGCTGGAAAAGCTGCCGATCTCGGCACCGCCCACCTCGCTGGTGGAACATCCCACTACAAAGAGATCTCCCTTCTTTAATCCCGCGATCTCCAGGAGCTCTTTTGCCGCCCTGTACGCCTCGTCCCCGATCATGGTCATCTCGTTCATCAAAAAAACGCCTCCTTTTCCGGGCCGGAAAACTTTCCCGCTCCCTGTTTCCACATAGTTGACATCCGTCCAAACGGATTGTTTTTTAATCCTTTTTGAGCAGCGGAATCCGAACAACAACAGATAAACTGTTAAGCCTGCCCTGCGGACGCCGCGGGCAGAACCGCCATCCTAGTTTGAGAGCTTTCGCTATGTCTTATTCTACCACCGGGAAGAGGGTTTGTAAATCAACAGTTCCACCAGCCGCCGACGCCAGTGCGCGCGGCTTTGCGGATCAAACGGTTGTGGCTGAACTATTGGTAGGAAACAGCGGGGATATGCCTCCCGTAATATTTTTTCTGCAACTGCGCAAAATGGATATTGTAAGGTTTGTCAATTCTTGGTAAACTGTATTTCAGTGAAAGTCATCAACTGCCGAGAAAGGACCGAAAGGATTTTAAAATGGACAAGATAGCGGTATTGATCCCCTGCTATAACGAAGCGCAGACCATTGAAAAAGTGATAACAGACACCCACAGCGCCCTTCCGGAAGCAGTGATCTATGTCTATGACAATAATTCCACGGACCGCACGGCGGAGCTGGCGGCCGGGGCCGGGGCCATCGTCCGGCAGGAATACAAACAGGGAAAGGGAAACGTGATCCGAAGGATGTTCCGGGAGATCGACGCGGAGTGCTATCTGATGCTGGACGGCGACGATACCTACCCTCTGGACGCCGCCAGGGAACTGGTGGACAGGGTTCTGCAGCGCCACGCGGATATGGTAGTGGGGGATCGGCTTTCTTCCACCTATTACACGGAAAACAAGCGTCCCTTCCACAACTTTGGCAATAACCTGATGCGAAACGGAATCAACTGGCTGTTCCGCTCGGATATCAAGGACATCATGACCGGTTACCGCGCCTTCAGCTATGAGTTTGTAAAGACTTTCCCCGTCTTCTCCCAGGGCTTTGAGATCGAGACGGAAATGACCATTCACGCCGTGAACTACAATATGCAGGTAGAAAACATGGTTGTGGAATACCGGGACCGGCCGGAGGGAAGCGTGTCGAAGCTGAATACCTTTCAGGATGGATTCCGGGTCATACACAAAATGATCCAGTTATACAGAAACTACAAACCCTTGCATTTCTTTGGTCTGGTCTGCCTGCTGCTCATGCTCGTCGCGCTGCTCCTTGTCGCCCCCGTGATCGGCGTCTATTTCCAGACCGGCCTGGTTCCCAGATTTCCCACCCTGATCGTCAGCGGCTTTCTGGCGCTGGCCGGAATCCAGTCCTTTTTCACGGGCCTCACGCTGGAGATCATGGCCGCCAAGGATCGCCGGGACTTTGAGTATCGGCTGAACCGCGTCCACGCGGACAAGCGTGCCAAGCTGGAAACCCGGAAATAACCGACTCACATCTGCTTCTCCAGCTGCGTTCGGTTTGATCCGGCTGTCATTCCCATGTCAAAGAACAGCGCCAGGACCAGGACTCTGCTGTCCATGTAAACTGTCGGCAAGTGGAGCCGGATCTGGGTGATTCCAGGCCACTTACGGCTATCCGTCTGAATTTCTCTAATAGAACAACACCTGCTTTAAGATCTGCACTGCGGAGATCACGACCAGAAACAGCACGTTCAGAAGCGCAAAGGTCACCAGGTACTTTTTCATGTGCTCCTTGTCCCGGTGGCGGTACTCGCTGAGCGTGATCAGGCTCGCCAGGGAGGCGATGGGGGTTCCCAGGCCGCCCACGTTCACGGCCACCAGGAGATTGCTGAAATCCCCCGTAAAATGCGACAGCATCACTGCCGTGGGCACATTGCTGAAGCACTGACAGCAGAGGATGCTAAAGAGCAGCACCCTGCCCGGAATGATCACGGAAAAAAGCTTCTGCACTGCGGAGATCCTCGCCATATTTCCCGAAAACACAAAGAAGACCATAAACGTCGCCAACAGCGGATAGTTCACATCCTTCAAGGATTTTTTATCCGCGAAGAACATGACGATGGTGACCAGCGCCGTGCAGACCAGGTACGGCACGATGCGCAGCACCGCCAGTATGGAGACGAGAAAGAGCACGCTGTAAAGGATCGTCCTCCTGGCGTGAAACTTATAATCCTCCTGATGCGCCAGTTCCATGGGCTCCTTTGGGATCACGACGCAGCAGATGACGATCAGAAGCAGCGCCGAGAAAAAGGGCAGAAACATGATCTTGACAAACTGCACAGTGGGAATATCATAGTAGGAATACAAATATAAGTTCTGGGGATTTCCAAAGGGCGTGATCATGCCTCCCAGGTTCGCCGCGATATTCTGCAGGACGAACGTGTACGCCATATATTTCTTCTTGTTCGTGGTCTCCAGCACAAAGTACCCTAAAGGAAGAAAAGTCAGAAGCGCCATGTCGTTGGCCAGAAGCATGGAGCCTATGTAGGTGATGAACACCACCCCCGTGATCACGTTCCTCGTGTTGCTCAGGCTGTCCACGATCTTCTCTGCCGCCAGCTCAAAGGTGTGGATCCGGGCAAACCCGCACACCACCTCCAGCGTGCAGAACAGACAGGCCAGCGTCTTTACGTCAAAATATCCAAAATATTCCTTATCCGGATGCACAAAAAAACAGGTCACCAGCATCGCCAGAATCGCAATGCACAGCACCGGCTGTTTTTTTACAACGGAAACTGCTTTTTTCATACCCCTACCTCTGGACACTCCTCACAAAAATTCAATTCCTAAGGCATGGTATATACTCTTTCCCGAAATTTGTCAACATATTTTTCCAGTTCAGCCAGCCGCCGTGGTTCGGACAAAAATTGTGCTCGCACAAATTTTTGCCGAACACGCGCGGCTGAGGGAGCGCCATTTTATGAGCAAAGATAGTCGCGAAGCGACGGAGAGCGCCGCAGGCGCGACTTTGCGAATGGCGCGGGCTGAACTGGCAACCCCAGGGACGGAAACGCCCTTCTATGCACAAAACCATTCGCGAAACAACGGCAAGCAACCCAGGCGCGACTTTGCGAATGGCGCGGGCTGAACTGGTTTCCCGCTTATTATGAATATCCCCCTGTTTTCCGGGCAGAATAAATCCGCAGAAGCCTGGTCTCCGGCCGCCGATCCGAAAGTCAATGCGATCCGCACAAAAACCTTCCCTGGTGCCGACTGCCGACTGACCGTCTGAAAAAAAGCCCGTGAAAACCCGCGGGGAAAGGATGCGATCATGGAACAACAGACAGTTAAGAAAAACCTTCAGGAAAATATTGACGTTCTGAACCAGCGGCTCCCCCTGAAAACCAGTTTTGACCTGATGGCCAGAGATGTTTATTTGGAAGATCGAAATGCCTACTGGGTGGGGATCAACGGTTTCTGCGAGGCGGACTTGCTGGAGAAAATTTTCGCCGGCCTGCAGAGCACGGATGGGGATGCTGATCAAAAGATCACAGACCTCCGAAAATTTCTGGCGATAAAGATCGGCTTCGTACAGCTCAGCTATGAGACCGACCTTGACAAGCTTCTGCAGGGCCTTACCAGCGGCAATTCCCTGTTGTTTGTGGACGGATTTGACGAGGCCGTAGTCATGGACACCCGGAATTACCCTTCCCGGGGCGTGGATGAACCGGAGCTGGAAAAAATGACCCGGGGAGCCCGGGACGGCTTTAACGAGACCCTCCTGACCAACGCCAACCTGATCCGCCGCAGGATCCGCAGCACCCAGCTGGTCTTTCAGATCCACACCGTGGGAACGGCGGGAAAAAACGACGTTGCCATCACCTATCTGCGGGACCGATGCGAACCGGAACTGGTGAATCGGGTGGAAAAAGCCTTGAAAAGCTTGAATGTCACCTCTCTGACCATGGGATCGAAAAGCCTGGAAGAACTTCTGGTAAAGCGCCGCTGGTGGAACCCGCTTCCCAGCATGCAGATGACCGAACGGCCGGACGTTGCCGCCAGCTACCTGACGGAGGGACATGTGCTGATCCTGGTGGACAACACCCCCATGGCGCTGATCCTGCCCTGCACGATCTTTCAGTTTATCCAGAGCGCGGAGGACTATTATAAAAATCCCATCGTGGGCACTTATCTGCGCCTGATCCGGTTCATGTGCATCCCCACGGCGCTTTTGCTGATGCCTCTGTTTTTACTTTTCACGGCCTTTTACCCGGATCTCTCAAAAAAGTGGGAACTGATCACCACCGAGTACCCGACGAAGGGTGAGCTGATCTTTTATGTCCTGGTGGTGGAATTTCTGCTGGCACTGTTCCAGTATTCCGCCTCCCTGAGTTCGGAAAAGTTCTCCGGCTCCTTGTCCATCGTGGGCGGCCTTCTCATCGGGGACATGGCGGTCAACTTAAAATGGAGTTCTTCGGAGGTTTTGTTTTACGGCGCCATCACCCTGCTGGCCACCCTCTCCGTCTCCTGCGTGGAACTGTCCGACGCGCTGAGGAGCTTCCGGATGTTTTTGATCCTCTGCACCGCCTTCGGCGGACCCATCGGTTTCGGAGTGGGCCTGACGCTGACGGTCCTCTCCATCGCCACCACGCCGACTTTCGGCGGTTTCAGCTATTTCTGGCCCCTGTTTCCCTTTAATGCCAAGGCGCTGAAATTCCTGCTCTTTCGGACGCCCACGGCAAAGGCCCAGCCCAGCAGGGTGTGGAAACGGGGAAAGGGGAAATACTAGCGCCTGCCAGGTTTCTCCCGGCATCTGATCCAAAAAGCAGTTATCGATCCCGTTGGCGACGCCCCTGGCCAGTTCTATCTTGTCCTGCTCTGCCTCGGATTGCCCTGGCCCGACTTACTCTGCCTTATTTTGTTCCATCTCGGCCTGCTCTGCCTGAACCTGCTCCGTCTCAGGCTTCTCTGCCCTGGCTTGCTCCGTTTTATCCTGCTCCGCTCCGGCTTCCTCTTCCCCGGCCCCTCCGGCGGCAGCCGTATTTTTCCCGGGCATCTTCCAGAAGATCACCAGGCAGACGAGCAGCGTGACCGTCACCGCAAGGCCGCCCTCCAGACCGAAATCCCCGCCGTTGATCAGCGTCCCTTCCGATACCAGTTCCGAATTGAACACACTGTTTTTCAGGACCATGCCGCTGACCCGGATCCCGTAGAAATTACCCTGGACAAAGTTCCAGACGCTGTGGATCGCCGCCACGCCCCAGATACTTCCGCGCTTGATAAAATACACCGACGCCACGACGCCGAACAGCGTCAGGTTGATCAGCGCCAGCACGCTGACCCCGTCGTTTCCCAGATGCAGCGCCGCAAAAACCAGGGAATTTGTCAGGATTGCCGCCGGAATGGAGTACCGCCGCGACAAGGACACCATCAGAAGCCCCCTGCACAGGACCTCCTCCCCCATTCCCTGCACCATAAATCCCAGGAAAAACAAGAAAAGCATCAGGAGCGAGCCCACATTCAGCGCCATCTTCAGAGATCCGGTGGCCAGACAGATCAGCACCGCCGCGGAAAACATCACAAAACCGATGACCAGACCCAATCCATATTCCGCAAACATTCCTTTTTTCCGGAAACCATAGGTAGCCAGTTTCCTCTTATCCACCCACCTTCCCAGGAGAAGCGCCGCAAGAATGATACCGGCAAAGGCAAACAGGGAGATGACCATTGCCCCGTCAGATGCGACGATCTCCATCGTCGCCTGATTGATCAGTTCCATGTCTCCCAACCTGACCGCATTCATATAAGTTTCATTTGTGAGCATCATCACTACCTGCGGGGGCAGGACAATGATGAGCTCAAAGATAGATCCCACTAAAAATACCAGGAGAAAAATGGCGATTTCTCCGTGTATCGGGTATCCCCTGTGCTCCCTCTTTGCCCGCGCCATGATCTCCGGGCGTTCCAGATAATCCTTCATATGAAATCTCCTCCGCTCTTTCAAGCATTTTATTACTTCAATATAATGTCTACTTTAACACATACTTTAACACATTATTCTTTTCAGAACAATGTCTTAGGTAGGAAAATTCTTTGCCCAAAGTTTTTTGCAAACACACTTCTTAGCAAACATACGCAGTTTAAAAATATTCAGTCTCAGAATACCGGGGGAAGTACGCAGGACCACTATGCAGACGCCAAAAAATAAATTTTATGAATTTACTCTTGACATACCACTGATATAAGTGTATATTTAACATATAAACAGTTAGAACATAGCAAAAGCAAATAAAAAACAGGTTTATGACAGATTTTCAACAAGGCGCGATTTTCCTGACAGCGCTTCTGACAATGTTTATAAAAATGAGTAAGTACGGAAAGGAGGAAATCCATCCATGATCCTACTGCAAAATTCCGGGGAGCCGATCTATCGTCAGATCGCGGATCAGCTGAAGGAGGATATCCTTACGGGAAAGCTGAAGCAGGGAGAATATCTGCCCTCTATTCGATCCCTGGCAAAGGATTTGAAGATCAGCGTGATCACAACAATGAAAGCCTATGAACTGCTGGAGGCGGAGGGCCTGGTGTGCGCGGCTCAGGGAAAGGGCTTCCTGGTAAACGCCCAGGACAGCGAGATGCTGAAGGAACAGCATATCCGGCGGGTGGAGAGCAGCCTGCTGGAGGCCATCAGCGCGGCGAAGATCGCAGGGATGACAGACGGGGAGCTGGAAGAAATGCTGCGGACGCTGCTGACGATGGAGGATGTCTGAAAGACGGAGAGAAAAACCCGACAGAGGCAGCCTTCCGGACCAAGCGAAGAAAACACCCTGGCGAGATGGGGGATCGAAAGGCGGCATGAGGCGATCCCATAAAGTTTATTTAAAGAAAGCGGAAGATTTTAGGGAAAGGAAAAAAGCGGGAAACCCTGAAAAAAGGAAAGGAATGGTACAGAGATGGAGAGTGTGATAGAGGTCATTGATTTAAAGAAACGGTTTAAGGGGTTTACTCTGGATATCCCGGAATTGAAGATCCCCAAGGGATTTGCCACGGCCCTGATCGGCGAGAACGGTGCGGGCAAGACTACGTTGCTGAATTGTATCGCCGGGGTGCGGCTGAATTACAAAGGGCATATCCGGTATTTTGAAAAATGGCAGGACGAGGAGAGGGACAAGGAGGAAAACGGCGTGAGGGAACAGATCGGTTATGTGGGTTCCGGCCTGTACTTCCTTCCCCAGTGGGATATCGGCCAGATTGAAAAGCTGAGCGGGCTTTTGTTCCAGAATTTCCACCCCGAGAGATACCAGGAGCTCTGCCGGGAGCTTGCCATTGTATCTGGGGAAGCATCCGGAAAGAAAGTGAGCGAGCTGTCCGACGGAAACCGGATGAAGCTGATGCTGGCGGCAGTGTTTGCCAGGGACACATCGCTCCTGGCTCTGGATGAACCGGCTTCCCCTCTGGATCCCGTGATGCGGGAGCGCCTCTGCGAGATGATCCGGGAATATCTGGACCAGGGAAACGGGGAGAGATCCGTCCTGTTTTCCACCCACAATATCTCTGATATGGAGAATGTGACGGACTACGCCGTGATCGTGGAGCAGGGCCGGGTGGCAGAGCAGGGCTTCGTGGAAGATCTGAAGGAGAAATATGTTTTAGTAAAGGGAGAGGCCAGTGCTGCGGAGGCCGCAAGACCAGCGCTTTACAGTATTTCGGAGAGCCGCTACGGGTTTGAGGGGCTCTGTCTCTCGGAGAATCTGGACCGGCTGGCAAGTCTTTCCGTCAGCCTGGAGAGGCCGTCGCTGTTTCAGATCAGCGTGGCGGTGATGAAGCGGAACTCACAGATAAAAAGAGGGAGCAAAGCATGAAACTGATGAAAAGTTACGGGATTTTTTGTTCCAGATCTGCCAGGTTCCTTTTCTTCCTTACGGCCGTCTGGCTGCTGGTCCAACAGGATCTTCTGCTGGCGTTTGGGCACCGGAATTTTATGCTCCCGACCTGCGGGATCCTGGCGGTCATAGAGATCTCGGCGGATCACTGGGTCTTTGGAGGGACCTGCGCAAAGGGTGCTCAGGGCATGGATTATCTGATGTCCTCGGCCCGGGGAAAGAGGGTGCTGGGGTATGCCCTGAAGGGGGACTGCCTGATGCGCCTGCTCATGGATATCGTCGTCCTGGGGGGAGGGGCGGTATTGGCGGCAGCCCACGGCGCGGCGGATCCGGCGGGGATCCTTTTGGGTACGGCGGGCATGATCGCGGCGACCTACGGGGTCGTCACCCTGACGCTGGTGATCAGCCGCCACTGGACAATACTGGGATACAGTCTGTCGGCCGCAAGCGCCGGCTGTATGGTGCTGATGGGCCTGCTCCTGCTTCAAGGGTATTTCCCCTGGATCGGGCTTCTGTCGGCGGTCCTGTGTGTGCCGATCACCCTCCTGGCGGTAAAGCGGGTCCTGGATCGGATGGAAGCGGGATTTCACGACGGCATGGAGTTCTGACGCGTAAGTGGTTTGAAAGGGGTTTGGGGCATCGTCGGCGTTTGGCGCCTGAGCGATGGGAAAGGAATGGATAGCAAGATGAAAAATAAAGAACTGATCCTGGGAGCAAGTTTTTCTGTAAAGGGTTATTCGGAGTACTTGCTGATGGTCTTCTTTGTGATACTGGGTGTGATCTTTGAACTTTTTTTTGGCGATTTAACGGACAGCGGCATCAGCATTGGTTCGTGCTTTTTACCCCTGGCCGGCGTGGTTTACCAGTCGATCTGGGTCCGGATCGAGTGCGCGGGCTTTGTGAAGGCGTCGCCGAAACGCCGGGCCGTGGATGTGGAGATCCCCGCCTTTGTCTCTTTGGCCCTCTTTTTCCTGCTGGCAACGATTTCGTTTGCCCTGAGGCTTTTCATCGGTTCCGCCAACGGGGGAAGCATGGCGGTGGGGCTGATCTGTACGGCGCTGTGGTATGTTTTTATGATGTGCTATGCCAGCGTGACCGACAAGGCTTTCATGCCGGCTGCGATCGTATTCCTTCTGCTGTATGTCCCGGTTATGAAATATGTGCCGCAGATCCTTCAGAAATGCGAGGAGAAAGCGGGACCGTTCTTTAGCGGAAGCGTCGGCTGGACTCTTGTGGTCTGCTACCTGATCCTTTTCCTGGGGGCGGCTATGACATACCTTCTGAGGAACCTTCTATATAAAAGAGAGATCTCCAGGAGCGGGGTGGACGCCTATCTCCGGAAATATATGCGCTCTTAGATAAAATAAATAGCATTTTATCGCTCTATATGTTATAACTAAATAACAGGTAATCACAAAAGCGTCCCCCGGCGCGTTTACCGGGGAGAAAGAGGAGATTTATGAAATACAACGCAGCGTCCATATGCAAACAGCTGGGGAAAGCCCTCTGTTATTACGCCCTGTTCCTGGGTATTCAGGTCATTACAGGCTTTCTGTTTTCTCTCGCGATAGGGTTCATCATCGGATTTCAGACGACCATTCAGGGGAAACCCATGCCCTCCAATGCCGAACTCTCCGAACAGCTGCTTCAGATGGTAAGCGAGAGCACAGGACTTCTTGTCCTGCTCTACACGATTCCCACGCTGCTGTTTTTGTGGCTGTTCTTCCTGATCCGGCATAAAAAACTCCGTCTGGAAACCGGTATGGTTCCCTTCCGTAAATCCCTGATCCCCTATATCTTGATCTTTGCCATCGGGATCACCGCATTTCTGAATACCGCGCTAAACCTCCTTCCGGAGAGCTGGCTGGAGGCTTACGGTGAATTCGCCGAACCCTTAGGCCAGGGGCCTTTCTTTATGACGCTGATTGCCACCGGGATCTGCGCTCCCCTTCTCGAGGAGATTATCTTCCGCGGACTGATCCTCTCCCGCTTAAAGAAAGCGATGCCCCTGTGGGTCGCCATTCTGATCTCCTCCCTGCTGTTCGGCATAGCCCACGGCCAGATTCTCTGGATCTCCTATACTTTCTGCCTGGGCATCCTTTTCTGCGTGATCGCAGAGCGCACGGGATCCATTTTATCGACCATGCTGGTACACGCCGTCCTTAACGGACTGGGGACCTGCCTGTCCTATTCCGGATACATCTTTACGCCTGCGGTCTTCTGGACCACGCTGGCGCTGGGGGTTTTGCTGTCCGTCCTGGGAATGTGGCTGCTGATCCAGAAGACCCGGAAAGAGCCCGTGGCGGCATAAAGCTCGATCCTTCCCAATATCCTCCCAGCATCCGCTGCCGGAGCAATCCTAAGACAGCAGAAAAAACGGAAAACATCTAAAAACCACTAAAATAAAAACAACTGGGGGCCTCTTTTCAGCCCGCAAAAAACACTTTTCAGCCTGCAGAAACCACTTTTCAACCCGCAAAAATCAGCACTTGCCCCGGTTTCCATATTATGATAAAATGCAGACAACAGGCGAACGGAATCCTATGTGTGTGGTTTCCAGAAGATTTCCGCCCTGCCGTACTTTCCGGCACGCGGCCCTGCCCTTACTCATAAGGACAGCGTTCCCTAAGCTGCCAAAAACTCTTACAGAAACTTTTATGAAAAAGTGTGAAAAGCCTATGAAGAAACAATTACTTGCCATCATCTTATCTCTGGTATTCGCTATGGGAACCGCAGCGTGCGGGACCGCCGGGCCGTCGGAAAGCGGGCCGTCGGGCGCTGTACCCGGGGAGCCTCTGTCCTCCGATCAGGCGGAGCCCTCCGGCTCCTCCCAGCAGACGGAGGAACAGGTTCCCAAATATATCGCCTATACCGCTATGGAACCCACGACCATGTATATCACCTCTACCTGCATGTCCTATGTGGATTTTAATGTGGTGGGCGGGGAATACACGATGGAGGAAGAGTACAAAAAGGGATCGGAGGTCACGGTAAACGGCACGGGTGAGTACGACGGCAAAGTCTGGTACTGCATACAGGAAGACGGTGCTCCCGAGGGATCGGATATCCACCTTTTGGAGGCTTCCTGCCTTACCGACACGAAACCGGTCCTCCCTACGCCGGATCCCAATCTGACCCTGGACCTGACAAAGACGGAGGACTGGGGCGTCGGCGGGTACGGGGATGAGATCCAGCCCGGCGGCAACGCGTCCGCATCCACGCTGGCGGCTTACAACGCTTACTATGTCGGAAGTCCCGACGAAAAGATCATTTACCTGACCGTCGACTGCGGGTATGAGAACGGCAACACGCAGAATATCCTGGACGCGCTGGAGAAGCACGACGCTCCCGCCACATTCTTTGTGGTGGGGCATTACCTGGAGACAGCCCCGGAGATGGTGATGAAAATGCTGGAGGCGGGCCACACTGTGGGGAGCCATACCTACCATCACCCGGATATGTCCCAGATCTCGGATATGGAATCGTTTCAGGAGGAAATGGAGAGCCTGGAGGATCTCTACCGGGAGGTAACGGGGGAAGAGATCACTAAATATTACCGTCCGCCCCAGGGAAAATACAATCTGCAGAACCTTCAGATGGCCCAGGAACTGGGATACGCCACATTTTTCTGGAGCGACGCCCATGTGGACTGGATCCAGGAGAAACAGCCCACCCACGAGGAAGCGATCTCCACTCTGACAAAGAGGATCCATCCCGGCGCCATCGTCCTGCTTCACTGCGTCTCCCAGACCAACGGGGAGATCCTGGACGAGCTCCTCACGAAATGGGAGGATATGGGCTACTCATTCGGAAAGCTGGAGGACCTGATCCCGTAAGGGAAAGATGCCTGTACCCGTCCGGTCCGGTATCTTTCCCACGGGAAAATCTTTCCGCGCCCTGCACCGGCTCTTGAAAAAGAACCCTGCTCTTTACATGAGGATATTTCCATGTCACAGAATAATAATCTCTTTCATGCGGCGGTGGATCAGATCACGGGGATCTTCGTCCCCATCATCAATTATCTCACCGCCGCCAGCATCTTAAAAAGCGTTATCGTCCTCCTGGCAGGCTTCGGCGTCATAGACCAGACCGGCGGTTTTTACCGTGTCTTTTACGCCATGTCGGACGGCTTTTTTTACTTTCTGCCCTTTTTTCTCGCGGTGACAGCGTCGAGACAGTGGAAGACCGATCTCTTTATCTCCCTGCTGATCCCGGTGGCAATGCTCTACCCGGATATCACCGCGGCGCTGGAACAGGGTCAGGGGTTGTCCTTTCTGGGCCTTCCCCTGCGGCCCTCCGTCTATCACTCCAGCGTGATTCCCGTTCTGCTGGCCATCGGCCTCCTGCATTTTGTGGAAATTCCCTGCGACAGATATCTTCCGGAAGCGGTAAAAGGCTTTCTGAAACCGATCTTCTGCTGCCTGGTGGTGCTTCCCCTGACTTTCCTGCTCTTCGGGCCCATGGGCTCCTGGATCGGGAACTTCCTGACGAATCTGTTTTATCTCCTGTACGACTTCAGCCCCACGGTTGCCGGCCTCTTTATGGGCTTTCTGATCCAGCCCATGGTTGCGGTGGGCGCTCATTGGAGCATCGTTCCCGTCAGCATCGGCAGCATTGCCTCCAACGGCTACGACGTGATCCTGCCCCTCCTGGGCGCTGCGGTTTACGGCCAAGCGGGTGCTTCCCTGGCGATGGGACTTCTCTATCGAGAGAAGGAGCAGAAAAACATCGCCTTTCAGTCGGCTCTCTCCGCCGCCCTGGGCGTCACGGAACCCGCCCTGTTCGGCGTCACCGTCCGCACGCCCCGGGCCATGCTCTCGGCCTGTATCGCGGGAGCTGTCGGCGGAGCCATTGCGGGAGCGGCCGGCGTACACTGTACCTCTTTCGCCTTTCCCAGCTTCGTCACCTGCGTGGCTTTCATCGGCCCCGGCTTTGCGATGTTCCTGCTGTCCATGCTCATAGCCTTTCCCATCGGCTTCCTTCTGACTTACATACAAAAACGGAAACTGCTCCCCTGAACAGTTTCCGCCTTTATGAACTCTCTTTTTGCCGTTACATCAGCGGCGCCAGCACTTTCAGAAGAACTCCCAGCGGTTTCAGCTTCTTGAAACCGTCCCACACCGTCTCCGCCGTAACCTGACGGCACTTCGACAATGTGTCCTGAAAGTCTTTCTCGATGTCTTCCACACAAGCCGTCCCATACATCCAGGTCGCGCACTCGAAATGATGATACAGACTCCGGTAATCCAGGTTGATGGTTCCCACCACCGCCTCCCTGTCGTCGCTGACAAAGACCTTCGCGTGGACAAAGCCGGGAGTGTACTCATAGATCTGCACGCCGGACTCCAGCAGGGATTTATAATGATTTTTCGCCAGAGCGTAAGGCGCGGTCTTATCCGGTATCCCCGGAAGGATCAGCTGAACCTCCACGCCCCTCTCCGCCGCGAACTTCAGGGCGGTCTCCATCTCCCCGTCCAGGATCAGATAGGGCGTCATGATATGCACATACCGGTTGGCGCGGTTCAGGATGTCCATGTAAACCCGCTCCCCCACCTTGTCGTTGTCCAGAGGGCAGTCCCCATAGGGAATCACATACCCCTTGCTCTCCGAAGATACCGCCGGCTTCTGCAGGAAACGCTCAAACTCCGGCTCCTTCTCGCTGATATTCCACATCTGCAGGAACATCAGAGTAAAGCTGTGGGCGGCCTCGCCTTTCAGCATGACCGCGGTGTCCTTCCAATGCCCGAACCGCTTCTGATGGTTGATATACTCGTCCGCCAGGTTCACGCCGCCGTTAAACGCCGTTTCCCCGTCTATGATCAGGATCTTCCTGTGGTCCCGGTAATTATAGAAGGTTGACACCAGGGGTACCAGCGGAGCGAACACCTTGCACTTGATCCCCAGCTCGCTCAGGCGCTTCGGATAATTGCGGGGCAAGAGGGAAAATTCGCAGGTCCCGTCGTACATCACGCGCACGTCCACGCCTTCCTTCGCCTTCCGCGCCAGGATCTCCAGGATCTTGCCCCACATCAGGCCCTCGTCCACGATAAAATACTCCATAAAGATGAAATGCTCTGCCTGTTCCAGCTGCCGCAACATCTCCTCCCACTTTTTCTCTCCCAGGGGAAAATATGTCACTTCCGTATTCCGATACACCGGATGGCAGGAAGTTCGGTTGATGTACCTTGCCAGCGCCGCCGCCCCCGGATTTTCCTTTTCCAGCCCTTCCAACGCCTCGGGTTCCTGGGGGACAAGGCTTCCCGTCTGCTCGATCAGCTGCTCGATCCGCTTTTTCACCGCCCTGTGTCCCACCTCGCTCTGGGTGTACCAGAACAGCAGAGCGCCAAACACCGGCACCAGCATGATCACCACCAGCCAGGTATTTTTCGCCGTGGAATCCAGCCCGGAATTTAAGAGATACAGCACCATTGCCGCGGTAAACAATACCGTCCCGCCCAAGATATGGGGCAGGAGCCGCTCAAACCAGTGAAAGATACTGAACAGCACGCCAACCTGCAGCAAAAACAGCAGGATAAACAGTCCCAGTCGGCTAAACAGCGCGTGTACCAGCCCTTTCTGTCCCTTTTTTAAGAGCGTCAATCCGCCGCTCTCATCCTCCTGACTCATCATTCTTCCGCCTCCTTTTACATCGCTTTAGAACTATATCCCATACCATATCACAAATCTCGACAATCTACAACGCAGATTTTCAAAAAACCGCCGCAGATCTCTCCGCAGCTGTCCCTTTCTCTCAACGCGTCTCATCGCAGTCCCCAAAGTTTTCTTTGCCTATCTCTCAACGGATCCCGAGACATGTCCGGATCTTCTCCTTCTCCTCGGAGAACATCCCCAGCCGGCCTTCCGCGTCTGCCATTTTTTCAAGCCATTTCTCCGCCCCGGCGCTGTCTCCGGTCTCCGTACAGATGCGGTACTGCACCGCCGCTTCAAAGTAATCCGCCACGGCGTAATACTCCGCGTACTCCTGGTCCGTCTCCCCCATTACCCGGTTCTGCCAGACCATCTGCACCATTCTCCCGTAGTCTCCATCCTCCATGCGGTAGTACAGACTCACCGGCTGGTAAACCCTGTCGGCCTGATACTCCCGGAACGCGGCGACCGCCGTGCCCGCCATAAACAAAAACACCAGAAACATGACCATGATCGCTATATCCAACAACAGAATGCCGAGAGGTTTCTTCTCCCCGGCAGACCGGATCCTCCGCGAAATACTATTTCTCATCGCTCAACCTCCCTTCCAGCTTTTCCTCCAGAAGGAGCATGCGCTTTGCCTTGCTGAGTTCCGGGATGGAGTCCGCCTCCTCCCGGGTAAAGCCGCAGTAGATAAATAGAAATTCCCTCACATTTTCCTCCATCTTCTCCATCGCCGCCGTGACCTTTTCATCCGACACCCTCTTCACTCCATATGACGAAGTCCATTCCTCGTTCAGTTCCCGATAAAAATTTTCCAGCCCGTCCGAAACCAACTCCGCCTGCTGAATCGTCGTGTAAGAGAGCGGAAATGCGTACCTCCAGAGATAATCCATCAGATAAACGTAACTCCTGCTCACCGATATGATCTTGCCGTACTTCGGGGCATAGGGTCCGTCGTAGCTTCTCAGCACATGCTCTTCGCAGAAGATCTCAAACGCCCGGAAATTTTCTTCCTCCAGATACCCGTCCAAAATCCGGGAGTATTCCTCATAATTCTTTGCCGAACGCTTTTCCTCCCTGTCACGCATGAAGGAATAGGCGTTATCCGCCAATACGAACAGAACCACGCTGAGGATCGCCAGCACCGCCAGGATCACTACCCGGACCACGATCTGCGTATAGAGCTTTGTACTCTTATAGACATGCTCCTTCGTGTCCTCAAATTCATTCTGATAATGCCGCATATCCCGGATATGCTGTTTCGCGTGGGGATTCGGCTGCCCGCAGAACGGACAATTCTCCTCCTCCAGCGTCAGATTCGCTCCGCAATTTTCACATTTCATCCGACTTTCCTCACCTTCCCGTCTCCGCGGGCGCGCCCCCGCCCGGCTCCTATTCCTTCAGCCACTGCTCTACAAAATCCCTGCAATCCTCATAGGACATGATATAATAGTTTTCCTTTGCCAGATTCCATAACTTTTCGTACTCCTCCTCGGACATTCCCCAGTCCGAGGACAGCGCCTCCCCGGCCCTCTCTATGTACGGCCTTAAAACCTCCCAGTCCCGGTCCGTCAATTTCACCTGGTCATTCTCCTCCAAAAGGACGAGTCTCCATTCCTCTTGAAACAGAAGAATGTATTCGCTATTCAGGAGTTTTTCCTTCCCCAGCCGGTTGTGCATCTCATCAAAATCCCGGCAGTTAAAATACGCCTCATAAAAATCATAATGCTCCCACTTCCAGATCGCCGCGTTGTCCTCGCCCATGGCTTCCATCGCAAGATCCACCATCCCGTCGTAATCTCCCTCTTCGTAGAGCTGATTCAGCCGCGGATAATACTCCTGCTGCCAGGCATATTCCGCCTTTGGATCCCACTGGTACCGACGCTCCATAAAAAAGAAAGCCAGCGCCAGAATCCCGACGACTGCCAGAACGACCAGAAACACTTTCAGCAGGAATCGTCCCTGTTTCTTCACCGTGTCGTTCAGCTCGTCCAGGGGCGCGTCCTCCAGCTCCTCCATGTCGTCCTGGACGTCCTCCAGCTTCTCCATGTACTCCCGCTCAGCCCCTTTGACATTCATGGAACCGCAATAGGGACATTTCGCCAGATTTTCCTCAAATTCCGCGCCGCAGGAATCGCAGACCACCATTTTACCCATTTTCATCCTCTATTTTCTTAACTGTTAAAGCGACTGTTCAGATGCAAATAATGACCTCGAAAAGACTGCCGCCAGTTTTCAGATCCTTCTTACCCGAAGCAAACACTGTCTGAAACGGTCAGCTGGAACATCCGGCTAAATCCTGCATTTTTCTTTCAGTTTCGGGTCGTCCGGCTCCAGGATCCCGGCGGAGACGTCGTGACTGCTGGCTCCGCCGAAAGTGAAAATTTTGACCCAAACTGTGCTCTTATTATAAGCAATTTGCTTTACAATGTCAATTATTGTAGGGATTTCGCTGTTTGAACGTATTTTCCTTAGTGCTTTCCTCTCCTCCCCTCATCTCAGGGCATATTTCCGCCGCTGACACTATGTTGACACTAAACCACAGGTTTACTGTTTTTCTCAAAGGAACGTGTTATAGTTATCTCACGGTAAGCCCACACAGCAATGACCTCCTTACAATGCGATAATAAGGGCTTAGTGACATCTGCCGCCGGGCTAAAGCACGCACAGCAATATAAAAGAGTGGAAAACCATTATCATCAAGAAATCAGATGTTCAGGCGACCGCATTTCAGCGATAGGCCAATCTAGATTCAGTGCTTCGTGGCGGCAGTTTTTTGAAGATGAAAACCATTATGGGAAAGGACGGAAAAGGAAGATGAGCCAGAAGAACATTCGCGTAGCTGAAAATCCGGAGATAAGCATATCCGAGATCAATCAGACCTATTGCGGCGGAGAGTATAAACACGCCCTGGCCGAAGCAGATCATGAGAGTAACCTGAATCGTTTTTTACATGCGCTCTCCGAAAAGTCTGCCCGCATGGACAACCAGACCTTGACCCAGAACGGCGCCCTGACCTATAGATCCTCCGGCTCCGCCCTGGTAGATTTCAACGCGAGGGCCACGGAATTCCGCCATGCGGATAACACGGAGATCGCCAGAGCTGCCGGCTGGGCCTATGCCGAGGATCCGCTTCTTGCGGTGAAGCTCTTTTTTCAAACGGGCGACATCCGCTTCGGAAAAGGCGAGCGGCATATTTTCCATGCCTGCACGGATTACCTGGCGGCAAAGCACCCCATGGTGGCTTTGGAACTGCTGCCTCTGATCCCCGAATATACCCGTTGGGACTACCTCGTCCGCCTGGCGCTTTCTGAGAATAAAGACGTCTCAAAGGAAGCCACCCGGCTTGTCGCAGAACAGTTTCACAGGGATCTGGAGGCTGCCCGCTCCCTAAAAGAAGGCGAAACAGCCCAGATCTCCCTCCTCGCGAAGTGGATGCCCTCCCTCCAGACGAAGAAATTGGATCAGATGGCCCTGGTGCGTCATTTTCTGAAGGCCCTCCACATGAAGGAGCGCGACTATCGCCATGCCCTCTCCACCCTTCGCGGACATCTTCACGTCATAGAAAAGTACATGTCCGCAAAGGATCTTGCTTCTATCGACATGGAAAAGATGACGGCAAAGCAGCAGCTCCGCTACTCTGCATTCCTTCATCGGACAATGACTGAGAAACGTCATGCCTATATCCAGGCAGTTCTCCGCGGGGAGGCAAAGATGAATGCATCCGTGCTGAATCCTGTGGATATCATGCATGAATATGCCAGCAACAGCCGGAATGCCTTTTCCTTTGATGAAGATATGGAGGCCCTTTGGTCGCTCCTTCCCGACCGCGTGGCAGGAAACGGGAATACCCTGGTAGTCCGCGACGGTTCCGGTTCCATGACGGGCAGAATCGGGGTCTCCTCTTCCACCACCATGCTGGAGGCGGCCACTGCCATGACGGTTTATTGTGCCGAACGGCTCTCCGGTCCCTTCCGGAATAAGTTCATCACCTTTTCCTATCGCCCCCGCCTGCTCGACCTGGGCCAGTGCAAAACTCTGCTGGACAAGATGAAGTTTCTTTATGATCAAAATGAGTGTTTCAATACGAATATTGAGGCAACTTTTGACCTGATCCTGAACTGTGCCGTTGCGGAAAAGCTCCGTCAGGAAGAGCTCCCCTCCTATCTTTTGATCCTCTCCGACATGGAATTTGACGCTGCCAGAGGGGTTTCCTGCCGGAGCGCGTACGAATCCGTCTTATCACGCAGGACCCTTTTTGAGACCATCAGGGCCAAGTGGAACGAGGCAGGCTATCAGGTTCCCACCCTTGTTTTCTGGAACCTGAACGGTTACCGCACAACCTTCCCCGAGATCGACTCCGAAAACGGCGTGATCTACTTAAGCGGCTTCAGCACCAACGAGCTCTCCATGGTTATGGCAGGGGAATACGAAAACCTCTGTGAGATCACGGAAGAAGAAATCTTGATCGACGAAGAGACCGGTCATGCGGTGACGGCAAAAAAGACCGTGCAGAAAAAGGTCATCCTCTCTCCCAAGGAACAGCTCATCGCCAAACTCTCCAAGGAGCGGTATGCCGCCGTGGAGGAAGCGGCGAGGCGCGGAATCGCAAAAGAGCAGCGGCAGTCTGCTGCATCCTGACGGATAGTGAGCAAAATTCCTTCCATATAACAAGAATATCATGTTCGTTGGCAGCTTTGTTTATTTTCATTGCCGAAAAGTGTTCCATATGCTATACTATTAAGTGCGGTTTAAACTTGCTTGCCGTTTTGGGACGGATATTATTTTGGGAGAGATAGGGAGGAAACACAGGTGAGATTAGTTACAAGATCAGATTTTGACGGACTTGCATGTGGCGCCCTGCTGTTGGAGGCTGGCGTTATCGACTGTTGGAAATTCGTACATCCGAAGGATCTGCAGGACGGCCTGATAGAGGTGGATGAGAACGACTGCCTTGCAAACGTGCCATATGTGGAAGGCTGCGGTCTGTGGTTTGACCATCATTCCAGCGAATTCGAGCGAAACCAGCTGGAGGGAAAGTATAAGGGAGAGAGCCGGATCACTCCTTCCTGCGCGCGCATTATCTATGAGTATTACGGCGGAAAAGAGCGTTTCCCGCAATACGATGATTTGATGGAAGCCGTGGATAAAGTGGATTCCGGAAATCTCACCGTGGACGAGGTAATGAATCCAAAGGGCTGGATCCTGGTGGGATTTCTGATGGATCCCCGTACGGGTCTGGGGCGCTGGAGACAGTTTTCCATTTCAAACTATCAGCTGATGGAGAAACTGATGCACTGCTGCCGGGATATGAGCACGGAAGAGATCCTGGAGCTTCCCGACGTAAAAGAACGGATCGAAGTGTATAACGAACAGGCCGAAAAGTTTCAGGAGATGGTAAAGGCCCATACCCGGGTGGAGGGAAACGTGATTATCAGCGATCTTCGGGGCGTGGATCCGATCTACACCGGAAACCGCTTTATGATCTACAGCATGTACCCTGAGCAGAACATCTCCGCGTGGATCGTAAGCGGAAAGGGCGGCATGGGCTGTTCCGCCGCAGTGGGATACAGTATCCTGAACAAGACCTCCGATGTCAATGTAGGCAGCCTGATGCTGAAATACAACGGCGGCGGTCATAAAAAAGTCGGAACCTGTCAGTTTTCCGATGAAACTATGGGGACGGAACTCCCGAAAATGCTGGAGGAGCTTTGCCATCTGGCAAACGGCTGAGGCTGCCGCCTCTCCATGCGCCTCAAAGCGTTCGCATCCGCCGGATACAGTCCATCTCCTTGGGACTGCATCCGGCGTCATTTTTATTATGACAAGCAACTCAGATCCGGAACGACCTTCAGTCCGTCATCCTTCCATAGAGCCGTAGTCGGCGATGTAGATCTCGTTCCACGCGTGGTGACGTTGCTCGCAATAACGGCAATATATCTTGACCGAGGAGGCTTAAATTGTTAAAAATTCAATATTTTGAATCTAAAAAGGATCTCTATAACGATTTAGTCAATTCAAACGGGAAGACAGTTCCATATAGCGAGAGCCTGTTCACAAGACTTATGTGCGGCAGTATCACTGAAGAAGACCGTCCGCCGTTCAGGGACGCGGAGAGCCGGATGATCCTGAAAGAGTCCTATGGGATCGAGCTGGTGGAGGACGACTGGTACAGCATCATCGACGAGGGAAGGCGGACTTGCTTTTCAGATCTTTCCCCGGAGCTCAAGTATGCTCTGGTGCTGATCGACGAGTCGAGAAATGGCAATTACCTCACGGCCATGTTCATGCCGGATGCGGTATGGGATGCGCTGAGAAAGGTTCCGTTCGATATACTGATTTCTTGTACATGGGAAGATATTTTCTGGACGACGAGCAAGCTGCCGTTCGATAATTATGTGATTTATGGACTGCCATACGGCGGGGACGACGGGATATCCGTTTGCAGCCTGGAAAGTTTGAGGGATAACGATTTTTATACCCCTTTGCGTCCCAGGGAACCGGGAGTGATCAACGAGGGAGTGGGCATCGAAAATCAGTTGTATATTGGCAAAGACGGTAAATATTATGCCTCGTTTCTGGGCGGGTCCCTGCGTTATTACTGGCGGCAGCATCTGGACGAAATGCTGGAGTACATTGACGGCCTGAAACCTCCTAAGAAGCTGAAGGCGATCGAAGATACCTATTCGATATCTGAATTCAATGAGATGATCGAGCCGTCAGACTATGGAGATATTTTTGCAAATTTAACCGGAGATAGTCTGTGGCAGCAGATGGAGGATTGTCGATGGCAGCTGAATATGTGCAAAGAAAATCTTCAGAAGGGCGAGATCACGGCGGATGAGTACAAGGCCGAGATGGACAGGCTCATGGAGACAGATGGTTATCAGAGATACAAGTATTATCGCGACAAGTTTAAGGTCGTAAATCATATGTATGAGCTGCCGCCAAAGGAGATGCTCTTTCGCAAAGTTCCGATCTTGTCGGTCAGGATAAATAAGGATGGCAGTTACATCATCGGCGGGGACCTCTCTGTGAAGTATCCTGAGCAGGAGGAAATCCTTGGGGAGGCCATATCCATGCGTGCCGACGACCATGATACCTTTCTGTTATATGTGGACGCCAATGAAATGATAGATGGCCCGAACGATTTGGATGGAATGACATGGGCGATCTGGGTACGCCAGGACTCCATCGAGTTGTTTGACAAGTGGGACGGCCTGCGATTGTTCGCCAAAGCGATCAGGGATGCGCTGGCATCGGGCAGATGCGAGATCATCGACGCGTTTTATTGAACGAGGGCGTGAAGAACTGGGGATGAATCTGCCAAAGCTTTTACAGGCATCGCTATGATGCCTGTTTGCGGACCCGGAATTTGACTTTACAGTCAAATTCCGGCTTGTTCTTTGCATACCTGCACAAGAACCTCACGACAAGCCTGTCGTTCTTGAAGATGATCTCTGTCGGATCCTCCTGCCTCTTTCTCACGAGATAGGCGTCCATTCTCTGATGGAACACCTCCGGGTGCTTTTCAGCAAGCTCCGTCACATACTTGTCACAGATCTCCTCCAACCTGTACTGGTCGTTGAGCTTCTGTTCCTTGTACTGCACGAGCATGTTCTTTTCTGTCAATTCCGTCCGGCATACCGTCCGGTCGAACTGACTTGCCGCCATCATATACAGTGCATACTCCAGCGCCCTTTGATTGTCGGTGAATTTCATTTTTACCATAGCTTTGTCCTCCTTTTTGCAAACAAAAAACAATGAGTTTCTTTTGTGATTATCAAAAAGGGCATAAAATCCCCTTGATAACCAGTCCTCGCAAACTCATTGTTCAGCGAACAAAACTATAAAATTAAGAACAAATTTCATTATAGCAGATTCTGTAAAAATGTCAACAATTATTTTGAAAAAATATTGAACGGGCTCTTACTTATGAATCGTGCTGTTTTTGCGTCCTTCAGATATAGCTGTATTTAATTTTTCCTGTAAATTTCTTGCGCATTCTTCAGGAGTAACGGCAAAACTACCGTCTGCATCCTTGGTCATAAGCAACGCTATTTCTTTGTAAAATACACTCCTGACAGAATTTTCACTTCCCTGCCAGTTCGGTAGATTATGTGTATAATCAACTGAATTTACGGTATTTTGTGAGAACGCCTCCAAAAGCAATATATCCTTTTTATATTTTTCCATGACTTTTTTGCTTACAGGGATACTTCCGGCGGAACATTCAAGCCATTTATCGGTTTCATAGAAATATCTTATGAAATCTTTAGCTATTTCTATTTTTTCGCTGTCGCCGTTATCAAAAATCTCAAATCCTTCGTTGAAGATCGTACAGTGATTACCGGGATAATTCACAAAGCCATATTTCTTAAAAGTACTCGTTTCCGCATTGTAATCTTCCTTAACTCTGCTGTATGTTGAACTTCCCAGATTAAAGTTATAAAAAGTAAGCTCGTCCATTTTGAACTTACTGCTGTTATCGGACATTGTTTTGTTATACGGAATAGACAGATACCAACCTGAATCCACACCGTTCTGAAGCCACCTGAGAGCAGAAATAACTTTGGGATCATCAGCCAGATCAAAATTATTGTTGCTGTCAAACAGATCGCCGCCGAATGCGCGAAGCATCGTCATGATATGCGTATCGCCCTGGTTATCTTTTGCGTACATCATCATAGGGACTTTCCCTTTGCCTTCTTTTGCAAATCCGTCCGCAAGTGTATTTAATATCTTTGTCCAGTCCTCAATGCTCCAGTTTGAAATTACTTCGCCCTCGTCAATATATTCACTCAAGCCATATTTTTCAAGCATTTCCCTGTTGTATATGAGAATGTTCTCGGAACTCATATAAGGCAGCATATAGAGCTTATTATCAAATCGTCCTTGTTCCAAATAAGCAGGAGAGATATCCTCTTTCATCTCCGGTGTAAGAACATCGTCTATAGGAACAACCTTTCCTGTATGGATAAACGAGCTCATATTAAAAAATCCGTCATATAATATATCCGCTGCATCGCTTTTTCCAAAAGAATTTGTTATTGCTTTAGTTTCCTCGCCGCCTTCAAATTCTATGACTTTTATCTTAACATCTTTATCATACTGTGCCATAAAATCCTCACTCGCGAGTTCAAGAAGAGTACGGACATTTTTAATATTTTCATTAGAAATGCAATTCATAGTACTGGTATGAGGTACTTTTATAATAATTTCTATCTCTGGCTTTTTTTGTCCGGAACAACCGAAAAGGCAGAATGAAAATGACACTGCTATGATGATCTGCAATAAAAATGCAGTAATTTTTTTTCCCATTTTTCCGGTCTCCTTATTGAACGTTATGTTTTTCATGATCGATTTTCTCCATTTTACGGATCAGGGTATTGATATCTATCGGCTTTGTTAAAAAGTCGTTCATTCCGCTTCCTAAAGCCTTGTCCCTGTCCTCCTGAAAACTGTTTGCGGTACAGGCGAATATGGTAACAGTTTTGGCATCTTCACGGTCAAGTTCCCTGATCCTTGCCGACGCCTCACAGCCGTCCAAGACAGGCATACGCATATCCATAAGAATAATTTTGAACTCGTTTATCTTTGATCTCTCAAAGATCTCCACAGCCTCCCGACCGTTCTGAGCGTGTACAGAAACAAATCCGAACTGGCTCAGTATCTCCATCAGTATTTCTGCATTCAGTTCGTTATCTTCGGCAACAAGAATTTTCATTGACTTGACACCGTTATCGGAATTATCAGCTGTTTTTTCAGCATCATCCGAATTTATCAGATAGTCGGGAATTTCACAGATTTCAGCAGGAATTTCAACCGTAAACGTACTGCCTTTGTTTAATTCGCTCTCTACACTTATTTCTCCCCCCATTGCATTTACAAGCAGCTTGCTTATAGCCATTCCTAAGCCCGTACCTTTGGTGGAGTTGGTGGTGCTGCTACGGTCTTGGGTAAATTTATTAAATATTTCATTCAGAAATTCCCTGCTCATTCCGCAGCCTGTATCCTTACAGACAAACGTAGTCATAACGTGATTTTCGTCGATCATGCTTTGATTTACCGAAAATTTTATAGATCCTCCTGCCGGAGTAAATTTTGCCGCATTGCCGACAATGTTCATAAGTACTTGTTTGATATGTACCTCATCACACTGTATGCATGGGACAGTGATATGGAGATCTTTTATAAATTCCACGCCATGTCCTGTAATATTATCGTACTGCATGGAACAAACAGACTCCAACATTGTTTCGACAAGCATCGGAGCGCGGGTAACTTCCACTTTCCCCGCCTGAAGTTTGGATATATCCAGCACATCGTTGATGAGTGCAAGCAGATATTCCGCCGTATTCTGCGATTTTTTTAGCCACTCTTTTATTTGAAGATGTTTCTCCGGAGTATCGATCGCATTCATCATCAGGTAATTCAATCCGACAATGCCATTCAATGGCGTGCGGATCTCGTGGCTCATATTGGACAAAAATTCGCTTTGCGCCTTTTCCTGAGCGTAAGCTATCTGCGTTTTTCTCTGCATGATGATGGTCAATACGAACGCGATGATGATGACAATGATCGCGGCGCTCATTGCCGCAATGATAAGCAAAACAAATAATTTTGTCTGGTCTTTCACTACCTTATCGCTCACCGACATGATAAAATACCAGTCAACACTGCTGCTGTTTAACGGAGCGCAGTAGTTCAGTTCGCGAACGCCGTTTTTTTCCATATAGAACCAAAACTCTTCGCCTGCAAGCATTTTTTCCTGTACTTCGGCGGGCGTGAGGTTAGATCTGTCACTGCGTTTCACGATATCAAACAAATTGTCAGAAACAGAACTTGCCGCGTCTTTTCTGTCCACGACATATTCGCCTTTTTTATCGACTACCGAGCTGTAACCTTGTGTATTGCCTGATTCGTCCACATAATTTTCAATCACAAGACCGTCCACAATAGAAGACCGCCTGCAAACCCCTATCACGGCAAAAACCTCTTTTTGATCTTCGCCTATTCTTATATCAGATAGCGCTTCATCTTTTGGATTGTCCGGCAATTTATAACCGTAGATCACAACTTTATCGGAACCCATTACAGGAAGCGAATCATAACCGATGACTTTGTAACTGTCAGTATTTGCGAACAGATCCATATACGGGTAATAGTCCGGATCTTCGCTGCCTTTTCTGTAAGTAATATCGGTATAATAGGAGCCGTCTTCCATAAGCAGATAAACTTTGTCGAATGTCGATTCATACGCTTCAGTTCCCAGGTATTCGTTTATCTGGCTTACAGTTTTCAGCTTCTGACTGTTTCGTTTCAGCCTTTCGCCTATGCGCTGCTGGTTTTTCCAATTATATTCAATGAACATGGTAATTGTATTACGATCGTGCACAGCAACTTCCCTGATGTTGTCGACCGCTGCATCTTCAAGGATATTTCCCGTCACGATTGAATATACATATATCGCTAAAAAAATTACTATTATGATAAAAAATATAAATAATGCATAGAAATGTTTGCTTTTTGACCGTTTCATAAACTCACAGCTTTCTTATAATGTACCGCACATAGGCGTTTGTTTTCAGATCATCAAATCTCTCATTCCGCATCAATAACTTCTTTATTCAACAGCTGCTTTTTGGTATCTATTCCTATTAGAACATGTAATACATTCTTTGTCAACAGCCTGTAACCATCCCTGTCGGGCATCCCCATCGGAGCATGAAGCATGTTTTTAAGGCGGGTGTCTTTGTGTGATTCGGTTTCAATATTCAGAGCTGAGCAGAAAATCTGCTATGTGCATTGTCTTAATGCCTTCATAGTTCCCGCCTGCAGATTCATCTGCCCTGAGTACATATTTGGGATAATTGTCGTGTATTTCAAGCAGACGGTGATACCCCCGTTTTTCGGTCTTTTCGGAGTTTATCTCCTGCGTAACCTGAACATAAATCTTTTCATTTTGCCTCGTTGCTGCAAAGTCGATTTCTCCATCATTTGTTTTGCCGATATAAACGGTGTATCCTCTGCGGCAAAGTTCCAAATATACAATGTTTTCGAGACTTGAGCCAACGCTGTCGGCATGATAGCCGAGAACGCTGTATCGCAGTGCAGTATCCGCAAGATAAAACTTCTCCTGTGTTTTCAGGATTTCCCTGCCCTGTAAATCATACCTGGAACAACGGTGAAGCAGATACGCTTTTTCCAGCTTTTCAAGGTAGCTGTAAACCGTTTCGTTATCAAGTGCCCTGCGTTCTGATTTCAGATGATCGGAAATCGACTTTGCGGAAAATGTGCTGCCGACATTTTGAAAAGCGTACTTGACAACTCGCTCCAACTGATCGATCTTCCTGACCTGATTCCGTTTCACAATGTCTGAGAAAAGGGTTGAGTTATAAATATCACGGACAATCGTGTAAATCTCGTCCTGCGAATACTTCTGCAAATGCGTTGCAGGGAATCCACCTAAGCGGACATATTCTGCAAGCTCCGTTCTCGTATCTCCAACCGTATCATATTTTTCCTTAAACATCAGGTATTCCGAAAAGGATAGGGTAAATATACGGAAGACAATATATCTCCCGGTCAGGTAGGTGGAGATCTCCGAGGACATCATACGGGAGTTAGAACCTGTTACATACAGATCCACATCAAAATCCGATACCAATGAATTTACAACCTTTTCCCAACCTTTGATCTCCTGAACCTCGTCAAGAAACAGATAAGTTTTCCCGCCAGGCGAAAGTTGCCCTTTCAGTTGAGCGTACATCTGCTTTGCCGTCACATCCTCATATTCCATCGAATCGTAACGGCAGCTTACAATACGGTCTGCAGGAATATTCCGTTCCTTTTGCAGCTTTTCCATAATCATTTTTTGTATTGTAGACTTCCCGCAGCGGCGAACCCCGGTCAATACCTTTACAAAAGGAGTGTCCACATAAGCCATTATCTTGTCCACATACATAGGCCTGTAAATCACAATAGCCACCTCCATCTGCAAAATATTATACCGCAAAATCAATATAAGTCAATTTATTTTACGATTATAAACCGCAAAACTTTTATATCCTGCAAGGCTTTACGGATCCTCAGCTCCTTCACTGTCGCTTCTTCCCTTGGCCAACCCCAAAATATCCATCTAAAAACGGGACAAAAAGTGAGGATCCTATTCAATTAGCGAAATGTCAATTTTATCTCCCAGAAAATAAACGACATCTTCATGACACTCACTTATCAGCCAATCAAATTTTTTTGAAACAATATAAAAATCATCTGGACTGGGGATGCTTTCGTCTATTACTGTAATAATTTCATCCGGAAACATTTCATACACCCAATACTTAGTATGAAAATTCACAGTATCTTCAAAAAGCACATAATGAAGCGTGTCCGGAATTATTTTTGCTAATGCCTGATACCATAATCTATTGTTTCCAATGTATTGTGTCTTTAGAGTAAAAGAAGGATTGAATCTGTTTTCTATGTTAGACCAATGCAATTCCCCGCCATTCTTTATAAATGTTTTCTCAATTTTCTTTATAATATCCGCATATTTCAGATGAGATACTTCAAATATTCTTGACCTGTCCAGATTAAAATTTTTGATAACATTTTCTACAGCCTCACGCATTTTAACATTATCCCTTCGCAAAAGCAGTTAGATCATATGATAACCGGCCATCGCTGTCATGATGGGCTCCACGATGTCAAAGCCGGCACTGTGGATCGCGTCATTTTTTACCATGGGCAAAGACAAAATGACTTTATCGGTCTCCTGACGCTCTTTGCCAAAATCGTTACTTCGGCTCTCCGTCTTTCCATTCCCCTTCATAGCGGGTGCCGTCCGGATCGATCTCGACGCCCTGGCCGTTCATGCTACCGTCTTTCCATTCCCCTTCATAGCATGTGTCCAAATACTCTGTCTCATAATAGACGGTCTCATAATAAACGCCTTGACCGTTGAAGGGCCTATCATCCTTCCATTCCCCTTCATAGCAGGTGCCGTCCGGATAGGTCATGACGCCCTGGCCGTGGCGCACTACTCCGTTCTGCACTTCTCCGTTATAGACACTTCCGTCTTCATAATTTATCGTTTCATTCTGCATATCCATATTTCTCCTTTTCTGACATTCCTGTGTCCGTGTTACCGTGTTTTTCTATTGCATCCATCGGATAAACTCCATCTCCTTGGAATTTTGTCCGGCGTCTTTTCCATTGTTATAAGCATAGCAAAGCCAAAACAGCATGTCAATTTCATATAACGATTTAACAGTAGGAGATGATAGAAATGACAACCGTGAGTCTGCGTCTTGATGACGAAATGAAAAAGCAGTTAGATCAAATGTGCGAAGAAATGGGGATGAATCTTACTACATTTTTTATGATCTATGTCAAAAAAGCGCTGCGGGATCGCCGGATCCCTTTCGAGATCACGGCTCCCATTGAACCATTCTATTCTTCGTCCAACATGGAACAGCTGCAAAAAGCCGACAGGCAGATTAAAAATGGACAGACCGTGACGAAAACCATAGAGGAACTGGAGGACTAGTCAACCCCAAAAATCCGTCTGAAAACGGAACAAAAAAAGTGAAAACCCTTGATTTTTAAGGGTTCTCACGGACAAAAAAGAAGAGCGGGTGATGGGAATCGAACCCACGTGTCCAGCTTGGAAGGCTGGCGTACTAACCATTGTACTACACCCGCATACACATTATTATTCTATGTCACAACATAGGTATTTTAACCGTTTACGCGTTGACTGTCAATAGATTTTTGAAATTTTTTGGAATCTATTCTTCCTCCCGGAACTTTTTTACGGACTCCCAAAGCACCAACGCGCCCAAGGCCAGTAAGAACAGGTACAGAAGCGCCTGTTTCAACCGGGTTTTTGTGGCGTTGATCACATAGGAGGTAAGATGGATGCCTTCTTCCTCCAAGTCAATATCGCTGAAATAATTCACCAGATACCGGTCCATATCCGGACTGATGATCTCAAAGCAGCCCACCAGAGTCACCGGTTCAAACCCCTCGCCGTGATAGTAATCGTCCGTCAACTCTGTCATCTCCTGGATCTTTGACTTTCTTCCGATCTCCGCGGAGAGGATCATATCGTTTTCCCCGAGGAAGGCGAACTGCTGGGTTTTTCCCGGCAGAGGGATAACGCCTCCCACATAGGACCTGGTTTCCGCATAATTTCCAAAGGGCACGCTGCACTGATAAGTGACATACTTGTCCCGGGGCAACTCCTCCCCGTTTATCAGGATCTCATTCAGATCCACGGTATGTCCCATAAAAATATATCCCGCGTCGTGCAAAAACAACACCAGCGCCAGTCCCGTCAAAAAAATGCCCAGAAGTATGCCGGGAACCTTTTTCAGTTTTGACATTGACCCGTTTTCCTTTCCAGAATAAGAGTGTTTCTGCGGCCAGCACTTTATTTTCTCTCTTCGTGGTATTCCTGTTCCGTGTTTACGCCCCAGACATTCGATTTATCCTGCCTGCCCGTCAGGATATTTCTCACGGCCTCGAATGCAGTAGCCATGGAATGATCCATGTTATTGTAGCGATGCTGCCCGTTCCTGCCGATACAATACAGGTTTTCACACTTGTCCAGCCAGGCCCTGATCTCGTCGATCTGATCGTAGGTGTCAAAATATGCCGGATACGCTTTTTTTACCCGTTCCCGGTGATAACTGATAACGTCCGATGCGGAATTTAAAACTCCCATGTCTACCAGTTCCTTTACTGCGAGATCCGCGCATTCCTTCTCGGACATGTTCCAGAAATCATCCCCCTCCTGGCAGAAATATTCCAATCCGATAAAGATCGTCCCGCAGGGATCCTTTACCATATAGGGGGACCAGTTGTTAAACACCTGGATCCTTCCGAGCTTAACTTTTGTATCCTGCACATAGATCCAACAGTCCGGCACGATATCATTCAGGGTCTTGATCTTTGTCTCGTTTTTCAGTTTCAGCGCGGGCACCAGAAGTCCTACCGTCACAAAATCCCTGTAGGGGAGTCCCTGAGCGGCCTCATATATATTTTGAGGGACGTCCGGCATTCCGGCAATCAGGTCCTTGACGGGCATGCTGGACAAAAAGACGTCGCCCTCTATCCGCTCTCTGATGTTTTCTCTCTCGTAAAGGATCGCGCTGATCTTACCGTCCTCAGACCTTTCAAACCCCTCTGCCCGGCAGCCAAACAGGATCTTTCCCCCTGCTTTTTCTACCTCCTCGGCCACGGTCTCCCAGAGCTGACCGGGACCGTATTTGGGATACCAGAACTCTTCAATCAGAGATGTCTCCACTTTCCGGTTCTTTCCTCCGAAAAGTTTTCCCACCATGTCTTTCAGGATGGCCATGATGGATAGCCCCTTCACTCTCTGAGCGCCCCACTCGGAAGAGATCTCCCGGGGATGGCGTCCCCAGAGCTTTTCCGTATAACCCTCAAAAAACATGGAATACAATACTTTTCCAAACCGGTTACAGTAAAAATTTTCCAGAGAGGACTCTTCCCTCTTATGCAGACATGCCGCGAGATAAGAGAATCCCGCCTTTATGGTGCAGAAAAAGCCCATATTTTTCAAGGTCTGCCATTTCAGACTGATGGGATAATCGAAAAATTTGTGATTGTAATAAATACGGCTCACTCTCTGCCGCAAAAGCATCACTCTGTCTTCCTGCTCCGGATCCGGGCCTCCCGGTTTTAAATTTTTTTCACGATTCAGCTGTTTGTCATCAAATGCAGCCGCACCCTGAACAGGCATCATTTTTTCCCACCAGTCCATGACCTCGCGGTCCTTGGAGAAAAACCGATGTCCTCCTATATCCATCCGGTTTCCCTGAAACTGCACCGTCCTGGAAATTCCGCCCACCGTATCAGATTCCTCCAGCACGGTCACCTGTATCTCTTTATCCGCTTTCAGCAGTTCATAAGCCGCGGTGAGCCCGGCAGGCCCCGCCCCCACTATAACAATCTTTTTCATGCATTTCCTCTCTAAATTAAGTCCGCTTTTCAACCAGTATCTCTTTTTATCTCAGAGAAGCAGATCACTTCACATAATAGAAGTCGTCCTCCGGAAGCTTTCCGCCCACCAGCTCCGCGTTAAAGCTTTCCAGGGAAGCCAGGTACGCGGAGAGATCCGCCTTCATATCCTCCCCCGTAATGCAGACAATGTTGCACTCCGGAATGGCCTTCTTTGCGATGGGCTCCTTCGCCACGATTCCGGCCTTTACCGCCATGGCCGCGCCGGTGTCAACATCTTCGTTAATGGATCGTGCGCTGTTTGCGTGTTCCTCCAGAAAGCTCTCCACCGCCTCGGGATTCTCCTCCAGAAAAGCCTTCCTCGCCACTGTAACCCCGGTCACCAGACCGCTGCTGCCCTCGTTGACCTTGATCCACTCCTCATTCAGGTCCAGCGCCACCTTCAGCGACTCGTTCTGCATCAGGGCCGCGGTGACAAAGGGCTGGGGCAGAAGGCCGATGGCCTCCGGATCCTCCGCCAGCATCGCTGCAACTTCCGTGGGCTCGGACTTAAACTCCAGCGTATAATCCTCCTGGGTCAGTCCGTTGGCTTCCAACACATATCTCAGGGACGCTTCCGGGGTAGCGCCCTTTCCGGTCATATAGATCGTCTTTCCCTTCAGATCCGCGGCGCTCTTCACCTCCGCGGTTCCGGTGACCACATAGAGGACGCCCATGGTGTTGATATCGATGACAGAGACGCCGCCCTGGGTCTTCTGATACAATACTGCCGCAACGTTCGCCGGAACCAGTGCGATATCCAGATCGCCCTTTACCATCAAGGGCAGGAGCTCATCCGCCGCCGTCGCCATCTGAAAAGAATACATGTCCTCCGTCTCACCCTTTTCCACCTTATCCATCAGAAACAGGATGCCCATGGAGGTAGGTCCCTTCAGGGAACCCACGCGGATATTCACCGCTTTCCGTCCTGCCCCGCCGCAGCCTGCCAGGACGGTCAGGGTCACAACGAGACTGATCAGCGCCATGATATGTTTTTGGACATTTTTCATTTCTTTGTTCCTCTCTTTTCTGGATTTTATATCGTACTCCCGTAATAGTTCAGTCAGCTTCCGAAAAGTTGAAGAATTCCCTTCCGGCTGGGGAGCGCTTCTCTTTGAAAAAGGACGCCTGTGCAGGCGAGGCTGATGGTGCGGGCGGAAGCTTTCTGACAGACAAAAGCGCCCGTAAAAGAAGCAGGACCCGCAATTCTCTGTCAAAACGGGGCCCTGCATTCTGCCGCCGGGGTACATCCCCGCCTATACGTCTGTTACTGCTTTGTAATAGAGTCAAACTTGCTCTTCAGACTATCCGATATCTCGTTCACCAGAAGAGCGGAAGCCGCGATCTCCTGGGAACTTGCAGCCAGGCTGTTGATTCTCTCATTCACGTCGTCAACCACCTGCATGAGTTTCTCCGCCTCCTGGTTCAGGTTACTGATCGCGGTGACGATTTCTTCCTTGTTCCTCTCGCTGTCCTGGGCGGTATCGCGGCTGGATTCGCTGAGGGTTTTGATCTCGGACGCCACAACCGCAAAGCCTTTCCCGGCTTCCCCGGCGCGGGCCGCCTCGATAGCCGCATTGAGGGAAAGGAGGTTCGTCTGAGACGCTACGCTTGTGATATTCTCGTTATTCTTTCCAAGCTGGATCAGCAGTACGTTGATCCGGTCAAAGGATGCCTTCATGTTCTCACAGAAAGTTACCACGTCGGACATGGACTTGCTGATATTGCTGCTCTCCGCTGCGTTGGTATTGTTCCCGACGCTCATCTCCCGGATGGATTCGTTTAAGGAAGCAAACTGGTCGTTGGCGTCTGCAACCATGGCCGACACGGACTCGCTCTGCTCCAGGGCCTTCTCTGCCTGCGCTTTTACGTCCTCGGTCATCCGCGCAAGCTGTTCTTTCTCCCCTTCCGCGAGATCTTTTATGTAGTGGATACAACTGTTCTTATTGTTGCAGCCGTTATAGATCGCCGCGGCCATATCCCGGCAGGAATCGTAACCGCAGGCGCTGCAGTTGATCTTCGTCTTGACGGGCGTGGTCTTATTCATGTCCTTAAAGATCTCCTGCAGAGTCTTCTCGTCAGGTCTCTTTATGATATTTCCGGCGGATTTATCCGTGTACTTCCGGATAAAGTCGTTCAGATCCAGCTCCGCAAACTGTTTGTTCAGATTCTTCAGGCGCTTCTCCGGCGTCGCCTCGCTCGCCCACGCGCTTCTGCGGTCCCGGCTCTTGCTCGCCGCCTTGATCTTCTGCAGTTCGTAGAGGATATCGTCGTTTACCGTCTTCTCTTCCTCGACGCCCGTGCCGTAGATACAGCCCTGGGAACAGTTCAGCGCGTCCACCATGAAGGGCAGATCCTTATTCTTCAGCACTCTCTCTTTGTAATCTTCAAGGAAGTGATAAGCGTGCTTTTCTCCTTCGATCTGGCGGATAAAGACGTCCTCGCCGCAGAACCAGTAAACGTTCTCTTTCAGGCCGCCCGGCATGGGATAGATGGAACCCAGGCCGTACTCGATCTCGTTGGGGGCCGGCTCCGCCATGATATGATTCTTCCTGGCGTACTTCGCCAGGTGGTCAAAGGTCACGTTATAACTCACGTACCCATGGTTATTGGGATCGGAGATCTCCGATTTCTTTGCGATGCAGGGGCTGATAAATGCCAGCTTGTCAGGCAGTTTCAGATACCTCTTCGCATAGACAGCGGCGCACATCAGCGGACTCTGTACGGGAACAAGTCTTGGAATCAGCTCCGGGATGTAATGTTCGATATAATTTACGATGGCAGGACAGGGCTGGGAAATTCCTCCCGTGAAGTTGTGCTCCGTGATATATTTTATGTAGCCCCAGGTTGTGATATCGGCGCCGAAACTGACGCTGATGATCCTGTTCGCGCCGAGCTTCTTCAAGCCGCCCAGGATCCTCTTATACTCTCCAGGGTAATTGGCGGCGAAAGCGGGTGCCCAGAGTACGGATATCTTCTCGCCCTTCTTTAAATCGGCAAAAAACTTCTCCGTATCGTCGCGGTATTCCCTCGCCTGATGCTCACAGGAATCAAAGCAGGCGCCGCAGCCGACACACTTGCTGCCGTCCACATGGATCTTCTGCTTTCCATCGATCATGACCGCTCTGTTCGCGGTCAGTACCGGACATGTGGAAATACATTTATTACAGCCAATACAGTTCTCATTCGTATAGACTAATCCATTTTGTATATTTTCCGCCATGTCTCCTCCAATCCGCGGGAAAATCTCCCGTTATTCGGAAATGTGACCCCCCGCACAGTAAGTTTTGTTGCTATTTTATCATTTTTAAACAAAATTATCAACCAATTTTCTGAAAATTTCATTAAATCAGCAATCCTTCTGCCTGCCCCTTCCGTAAAGTTTTGCCTGCGCCTTTGCGCCGTCTCACGGCAAACTGTTTAAGATCCCTTTAACATATTTTAAGATCTCTTTAACATGCTTTAAGATTCCTTTAACCTTCTTGAATGTCATTTTCACTTCCCTTATCATAAAGTCAAATCTTATAAAGCTGTGTTTTTACGCAGCTGAATAATTTTGGGAGGTGCCTTCTATGAAAACTCATCACGGATCTCTTTCTTTTTCTCTCTTATGGATACTGATATTGTCGCTGGTTTTGTCCGCCTGCAGCTTTCCCCTGGGACAGGGTTCCGGCGCGGGAGACCCGGCTCCGGGAAAAACCCCAAGCGCAGATCATCCGAGAAATACGGATGCTCCAGCGGAAGAAACCTTCGAACCAAAACTATTTTTTAAGGATTCCTTTCCCATCGAACTCGCCGGACCGGAAGGCGGATACCTGGCGCGGAACGTCTACGGCGACGTCTATGACGGCAGCCTGTATCTGCTGGTGGAATATATAATAGAAGACTCTGATCCAGTCTGCCAACTGTATATTGTCAACGGGGATACGGGAAAAGCTGAAAAAAAGGAGCTCGCCCTGCCGGAAGCGGACAACTGCCATATCACTTCCCTGGACCTGCTGCCGGACGGCGTCCTGTCGCTTTGCAGGTATGATGCGGACTCCGAAGAAAAGTCCCTGATCAGACTGGACCGCCAGGGCAGCGTTCTCTCCCAGGATAGTTTTCCAGATGCGGAGCGATATCCCTGGAACCCTGAGACCGGCTCCGAAGACAGCCGGACCGTTTTTGACGATCCCTCAATCGGCACTGTTCTCGCCCAGCCTGACCGGAATGCCGGGACGGTGACGCTGCGGCTCTTTGATCCGGAAAGCGACGCTTTGGAAAAACTGGCCTCCCTGCAGGGGAGTTTCCTCACCGGTCTCTGCGCGGAGGGGGAAGACGCGTTCTGCTGCGCCATAGACGGAAAGATCGTACGCTATGATAGAAAAAAGGATATCTCTGAGCCTCTGCTGAACCTGTACGATAACGGTATCTTTCAGAGCATGTTTTTCGAAAACTGCCTCTTTTTTAACGAGGCAAAGGATCTCGTTGTCTGCGCCATGAGCGAAAACACGCCCACCCTATATCTCTTCTCAGATGAGGAGATGACTGCGGAAAGCGAAATCCGGCTGGCGGAGGTCTTTCCTCAATTTACCAGGGAGATCGATCAGCTTGCCGCGCGTTTTTCCAGGACGCACACCCAGACCCCTGTCCGGACCGAGAAGATTTCGGACGAAGACGCCCAGCGTCTTTTCATTGACATGGCCACGGGCAAGGAAGGCCCGGAAATCCTCTTTCTGCCCGAAGAAGATTATTTTAACCTGCGGGAGCAGGGACTTCTGATGGACCTCGCGGACCTTATCCCGGAGGAGGCGAAAAACCAGATCTTTCCCGCCGTCCTCCAGCTCGGCACTTATGACGGTAAGCTCACCGGCATTGCGCCGTGGACTTATTTTACCTCCATGGTGGCTTCCGAGAAGATCTGCCCGGAGGGTTCCTTTCGCCTGGATGCTTTTTTGAAACAGGCCGCAGAACAGGAAGATTCACAGCTGCCCCTTCTCTTTGCGGGAGAACAGCCCGGGTATTACGCCCTGTTTTATCAGGTCTTCTTCTGGGATCCCTCCCGGTTCATCGATGCGGAGAATGGGACCTGCGACTTTGACAATGAGGACTTCCGCAGAATCCTGGAATTCTGTAAGAAATACGGGGTTTCAGAGACGACCATGGATGTTGACGCCGCGGAAATGCTGCAAAGCGGCCAAAGCCTTGCCGACGTTGTGACAAGCTCCATAGGCCTCTACAGCTTTACCAATGCCCTGCGGAACTACGGCGACGATTTCCACATCACAGGACTTCCCGCAGATCCCGCGGCAAAGGCAAGCTCCCACGCCAGAGCAGGCGGCGGATATCTGGCCGTGAGCGCCGGTGCGGTCCACATTGACGAGATCCGGGCCTTCCTGACAGAGTTCCTGAGTTACGACTGCCAGAGCGGGCTTAAAAGTCCCATGTTCCCCCTGCGCAAAGACGTGGTCCAGGCCACCCCCATGCCGGAAGAATACGCGGAGGGCCTGTCTGAATCGGAGAAAGAAAAACTCCTCCTTCACTGGGAACAGATGAAAGAGGAGTATATCCGGATGGCGGAGTCCAGCGTACCCTGCCAGGGGCAAAGCTGGGGCTCCATCCTTGGGCCGGAACTGGCGGACTACTTTAACGGCGTCAAAGGTCTGGACGAGACGATCCGCGTCATCTCGAACCGGGTCCAGCTCTATCTGGACGAAAACAAGTGACACGCCTCAGTTCTGGATCAGAAATTCTTTTTCCTCGGCCAGAGGGTAGCTGATCACCTCGCTGCCCTCCAGGTCCTCCCTGTGCATATCCACGCCCACGATACGCTGGTTGTCGTAGGTCGTGTAGTAGTAGATGCCCTTGCTGGCATTGCAGCAGGAGGTGTAGATCGTATATTCGTACTCGTCATTTCCCAGGCAGCAGCACCCCTTCTGCTGGTCCACGGAACCCAGGATATGGAAGAACTGGCTGACGCTCTCCTTCTCTCCCTCCCCGGACCGGGAATTCATCCTTGTAAACGCCACTCTGACAAACCGGGACTGGGATGAGAGATCGCCGGGGAGCCCGATGGCTCCCATGCCCCGGCTGTACATTGTGAGATCCAGGCCCTTTGCGAATGTGTTCTGGGGGTTGTTTACCGTCAGGCTCATATAATTGTTTAAGTTGAACATCTGCAGCGGGAAAGGCGGGTTATTGGTCAGCACTCCCACCGGGTTGTCATACACGAAAAGTCCCTCTTTCACGGACTCCACCGTGATGCTCTCCTCCCGGTCCGCGATGATCCAGTGGAGCTGGGCCAGGGGCAGCCTGTCGTTAAAGGGCTCATTGGTGATATTTAATTTTTTCAGAAGCTCCCTGACTTCCTTCACGCTGGCGCACTGTCCCAGGATCCAGGGGATCAGCTCGAACTGAGCGATATTGTCCTTTCCCTCTTTTTTCTCAAAATAGCAGGCGTTCCCGACGAAATTCAGCCCGGCGATGCCCAGGCCCTTCTCGTTGACCCCGTCATAATATAGAGGGAACTTCCCGATCACATGGGCCACGCCGATCATCGCGTAATGGCTCTCCATCGCCCCTTTCTCTCGGAAATAGAACTTGTAATTCCTGGGGGTCACCGCAATGGTCTCCCCATAGGAAAACTCATAGTCCAGAGTTCTTCCGAAATAAAAATCCTTTGTCAGATAAGTCGCTGCCGTACACATACGCTGCCTCCTTCAATATTTTTATTTTTCTTTATTTCCTCTATTCCACCGTCACGAAGGAAACGCTCTCTCCGTCTCCCGTGTATCTCTCATCCTCATCATACCAGTAGTTCCAGGCAATGACATTTTCCTTATCGTAAATCTCTCCGCCGTACCCGTTTTCCGCCCGGAACTCCTGAGTCTCAAAGTTGTAGGTGCCCAGCCGGAACACACACTCCCCGTCGCTGAATCTCGCCAGAAAATAGACGCTCTCGAACTGATCATCTGCATTCAACGGCGTTGGATAACCGACCTTCGCACACTCTTTTAATCCCTTGATCACGACTTCCATGTTTCTATTCTTTCCTTTCCCCCGCTCAGACTTCTGTTTTTCCCGCATTCAGACACAAAACCGGCTGAATTTCCCGTTCAAAGGAATCCTCTGGCCTTTGATCTTAGTATAGGATATCGCGGCGAATAAATCAATGCAAAATGTTTCGGCAGTTTTGCCGCGCGCGGCGGACGGGCGCTGCAAATAACAACCATTCAGACCTTGCTAGATATTGTCTCTTATGCTACAATGACAGTAATCATTGCCGGATTTAAGGGAATTTACCCAAAAACATCCGCCGACAAAGGAGATTCTTCCAAATGAAAAAAAGAAATCGGATCTTTATCTATAAACTTGTTTTTATCACGCTGCTTCTGCTGTTCATCGCTTTTTCCTTTTTTACATTCCTGCGCGACAACCACCGCAGAGTGCTGGATCAGAACGATCAGCTCATCGAGGCGGTGACCCTGCAGACCGCGGCTCAGTTCAACGCCCTCCTGACCAACTCCGAGAGCGCCGTGGACATGATGGCCCATTTTTACGGTTCCGTTATGACGGAGCCCACGGTGAGCGCCTCCACCCTCCAGGATATGATCGATCGCTCCCACTTTGACTATGTGGAATTTATCTCCAGCGACGGCATCGACCTTACTGCCGACGGAAAGACCGCCGACCTGTCCGACCGGGAATATTTCCAGCGGGGGATGCAGGGCAAAAGCGGCAAGTGCGTGATCTACAATTCCCGGATCACCAACGAGACCCTGCTGATCTTCTACACCCCCTTCTATTATAAAGAAGAGATCATCGGCGTCCTCAGTGGGGTCCTGAAGGGAACTACCGTCGACAATCTGCTCTCTTCCAACTATTTTGGCGTCGATACCAACACCTACCTCCTGGAGGACAACGGGAACGTGATCCTTTCCTCCCAGAAGGATTCCCACATGGAAAATCTTCTGGAATCTCTGAACCAGCAGCAGCTTCTCTCCGCCCAGAACAAAGAAAAGCTGGAAAAAGCCCTGTCTGAAGGCACTCCCACCAGCTTTAACTACAAGGACAGCAGCGGGGAGGGCAGCGCCTATGTCACCCCGCTTAAGGACGGCGAATGGTTTCTGCTCCAGAATTTCCCTTCCACCCTGACGAAAAGCATGACCACCAGCGCGAACAACGCGGGCACGCTGCTGGAGTTTAAGCTGTTCGCCGCGTTCCTGGCCTACATCCTCTACCTCGCGCTGATCAACAGGGCCCAGAAAAAGCAGCTTGTATCCGAGAAACAGGAGATCTCCCAGATCGTGAGCGCGGCGACCCAGCTCTTTTCCCGCTTCGCCCTCGTAAACTTTGAAAACGATACCTACGAGTACCTGAAAAACATAGAAAACGGCGTTTCGCACAAGGGAACCTATACCGATCTGGTCCGCTACATGGGTCCAAAATATCTTTCCGCCGAGGATCCCGAGGCCAAGAAGATGGGCGTCGTCATCTCCAAGGATTACGTCCAGAAGCATCTGACAGAGGATGTGCGATACCTACAATATGAATACCCCATCGACATGGCGGGGGAAAAGCGCTGGGAAAACGCGGCGATCCTCTGCCTGAAGCGCGAAAACGGCGTCCCCATCCAGGTCCTCTTCGCCATCCAGGACGTCACTTCCTTAAAGGAACGGGAGCTGCAGACCCGGCTCGCCCTGAAGGAGGCGTCGGAGGCCGCGGAGGCCGCAAACCGCGCGAAATCCGAGTTCCTTGCCCGGATGTCCCACGATATCCGCACGCCCATGAACGCCATCATGGGCATGACAGCTGTTGCCGCCATGCACCTGGACGACCAGGAGCGCCTGACGGACTGCCTGAACAAGATCACGATCTCCAGCAGGCATCTTCTCGCCCTGATCAACGACGTCCTCGACATGTCAAAGATCGAGAGCGGCAAGGTCACTCTCTCCGAAGAACCTTTCAGCATCGCGGATATGGTGGACAGCATCGTCACTATCATCCGGCCCCAGGTCAACAGCAAGCACCTGGACCTGCAGCTGCACATTGCCGATATGATCCACGAGTATGTCATCGGCGATACCCTGCGCCTGAGACAGGTCTTTGTCAATATCCTTGGGAACGCGGTGAAGTTCACCCCGGAAAACGGCTCCATCGACTTTTCCATCCGGGAACTTCCCTCCCAGATCCACGATATGGCCTGCTATGAGTTTATCTGCCGGGACACCGGCATCGGCATGGACGAGGCATTCCTGAAGACCGTGTTCGATCCCTTCAGCCGCTCGAAACGGGCCGTCAGCCAAAATATCGAGGGGACCGGCCTCGGCATGTCCATCACCCGCAACATCGTCCGCCTGATGAACGGCGACATTAAGGTTGCCAGCCGGCCCGGCGAGGGATCCACCTTTACGGTACAGATACATTTAAAACTCCAGGACGCCGCGGCGGACGATATAGAGAGCCTTCAGGATCTCCGCGTCCTTGTGACCGACGACAGCGAGGACGCCTGCATCAGCGCAAGCAGCATCCTGGAGAGCATCGGCATGAAACCCGAATGGGTCCTGACCGGCGACGAAGCGATTCAAAAGACGGTGGAGGCCCATGCCTCTGGAAACGATTATGCCGTTGTGATCCTGGATTGGAAAATGCCCGGCAAGGACGGGCTCGAAACCGCCCAGGAGATCCGGGCGCGTATCGGAGACGAGATCCCCATCATCATTCTCTCCGCCTATGACTGGAGCGAGATCGAAACTCAGGCGCGGGAAGCCGGTATTCAAGTCTTTATCGAGAAACCTCTCTTCCGCTCCCGCCTGGTCTACGCTTTGAAATCCGCCCTTGCCCAGGGCGCGGAGAGCAGGGATCTGGAAACCGCACAGCTGAAGGGCAGCGATTTTACAGGAAAGAAAGTTCTTCTGGTAGAGGACAATGAGTTAAACCGGGAGATCGCTCTGGAACTGCTCTCCCTCAGCGGCATCGACGTGGAACAGGCGGAAAACGGCCAGATCGCGCTGGAGATGGTAAAAGGCAGCCCCGCCTGCCATTATGACCTGATCCTCATGGATATTCAGATGCCGGTCATGAACGGATACGAGGCCGCCCGCCAGATCCGCGCCCTGGGACGCGAGGATACCGACCGGATCCCCATTATCGCCATGACTGCAAACGCTTTCGACGACGACATCCGCCAGGCTATGGAGGCCGGCATGAACGACCATGTCGCGAAACCCGTGGAGATCAAGAGACTTCTGGAGACCTTAAACAAATGGCTGTAAGTTATTGACCGCTACATCCTGATCTCCCGGCAGCGGTTCAGACAGGCAAAGATTTCCTGCCGGCGGGGCCGGGCGATTTCATGCGCCGCGTGGATCGCCTCCCCGACGGAGTGCAAACCCTTTTCTTCCATCTGCTTTTCCAGTTGGTCCACGATCTCCGTCAAAGAATGCTTCCCATCCATCCAACGGTCCGCCGCATAACAGAGCAGCACCGCCAGCCCGGCAAGCTGCTCCTGATCCGCCAGCTGCTCTACATAACGCAGATCCACCGTCGTCTTCTGGATCTGCACCGCCTCTTTCCCCAAAACCTTAAACTTCACACGGTCCTGGTCCCGGAGCATCTTCGAAGGCGCCGGAAAACGGGCGTGATCCGGCCGGACAAAAGAGTGCGTGGCGGCCGTAAAAGCGGGAAACTGCTTCGCTTCCTCCTTCGCCCGCTCCGTAATGTCAAAGGGCAGATATTCCTTCATCTGGATCACCCGGTCCGCCACATGAAAGTAGGACCCCGAGCTTCCCGCCACCAGGATGGAAGAAATTCCCATCTTTTCATAGAGATCCCTGACACGGCTGATAAAAGGCGTGATCGGCTCTTCCCGATCCGACACCACGCGCTGCATCAGCTCGTCCCGGATCATGAAATTCGTGGCGGAGGTGTCCTCGTCGATCAAAAACAGCCGCGTTCCCGCCTCCATGCCCTCCACCACGTTCGCCGCCTGGGAAGTGCTCCCGCTGGCGTCCGCCGTGGAAAAAGCATGCGTATCCCGCCCGTTGGGCAGATGATTGATAAACAGCGAGATATCCACGCCGCTGATGCTCCGGGAATCCTCCGCCCGCAGCTTCACGGCGCTGTCGTCCGTGATCACAAGCTCCCGGCCGTCCCCGGCAATATGATTGTAAACCCCCAGCTCCAGAGCCTGGAGCAGCGTGGACTTCCCGTGGAACCCGCCGCCTACGATCAGCGTGATTCCCTCCGGGATCCCCATGCCGGTCACTTCGCCCCGGTGAGGAAGCCGCAGCGTGACCTCCATGGATTTCGGGGAACAAAAGGGGATGGCGTCCTTCATGGGCTTGTCCGAGACGCCGGTCTCACGGGGAAGAATGGAGCCGTTCGCCACAAAAGCCGCGAGCCGGCGCGTCTTCAGCTCCGCCCGCACCGCCTGTTGATCCTCCGTCAGCTCCGCAACCCTCTGCACCGCCTTCTGATCCAGGCTGCGGTAGAAAAGCGTTTTCTGCACGCACCCCGGAAGAAAGTCAAACAGGATCTTGATCAGCTCGCCGGACTGGATCGTGCGGCCGTTTGCGGGAAAACCGATCTCCATGTGCAGGGAAATGCTCCCGTCCTCCGGCCGGATCTGGCACGCCGTCCGCTCCAGCACCTCCTGTCCGCACCGGCTGACGCCCATCAGCCCGCTCTTCCCGGAGCCTTTCGCCTGAAAGGAATAGGGCGCGATCGCCCGGGAAAAAAGCCGCAGCAGATGATCCTGCAGGGCAATCCTCTTTTCCTTCGTGTCGTACAGGGACGCCGGGAACCCCGCAGCAGTCCCCGCAACATGGACGCTCACCCGGGAGGGCGCGGCATAAGGATCCCCCTGGACGTGGTCGATGGACAGGAGATACCCGGGGAACTGATACCGTCCCTGGACGGACTTATACGCGGGATACCCCCGGTGATCGATATTCATCAGTAATGTTCGCAATTCATTCGACGCAGCCATAAATGACCTCCTTCTATTTTCTTCCCAAGCAAAAATATTCTTTTTTGCGCTTTCCGGCGCTCGACGCCTATCTTTTCAGCACCCCTTGGAAAATTCTCCTTTTCATGCTATACTGTGTGTGATCTGACTTACCGAAACACAGATGAAAGGAAAACGGCGATGGCTCAACCGGCATCCATTACAACAGCGGCTCAGACAAACGATTTTTACAACAGACATTTTGACAGCATCCAGGCACTCAGGGGAATCAGCGCTGTTTTTATCATATTGGAGCATGTCCGCTTTTTAAACTGCGGCGCTTTCGGCGTAGAAATCTTTTTCTGCATCAGCGGCTTCATGATCATGTTTTCCACCCACAGGGATTCTTCTCACTTTTTTGGAAAACGCCTGATCCGCATCCTTCCCTTTTACTACCTCATGACTTTTCTTACTTTTTTTGCAGTGCTGTTCTTTCCGAACCTGTTCGACCAGACCAGACCAGATCCCGTTTTTTTGCTAAAAAGCCTGCTTTTCATACCTTTTGACATCGGCGGAGGGGTCCTGCAGCCCTTACTGCGCGTAGGCTGGACGGTCAACTGCGAGATTTTCTTTTATCTGGTTTTCTGGTTCTCCATGAAATTAAGCCGCCGCCATCGCGGTTTGATCTGCAGCGGCCTGCTCTTAGGTGTTATGGTCCTGGCATATATCCTGCCAAACGCCCCCGCGCCGCTGGCCTTCTACGGCTCGCCCGTGATGGCGGCTTTCATACTGGGAATCCTCTGTTATCACGGGGCAAAAGGAATTTTTCGCCTTTATTCCGAAGCCAGGCTTTCCAAATCCTGCTCTGTCGTCTGTGTGCTCCTGGCTTTTGTATGCTTTATAGGACTGATCTTCTCAAAACACTATATGAACGTCCCTGATAACCTGCGCCCCTTCATCTGGGGCATCCCCGCAGCAGTCATCGTACTGTGTTTTTTTACCGCGGGCCTGTTTTTGAAAACGCCCCAGCCTCTGAAACGGCTGGGAGATATCAGTTTTTCCCTATATCTCTTGCACTACTATCCCGTCATGCTGCTGGACCGCTCTATTTTTGATTTTGGCAGCTGCACTTTCTTTTCCATGGCGGGCGTTCTGCTTGCCATCCTTGTCAGCGTCCTTCTTGCCCTGGTCGGGTGGAACCTGATCGAAAAAAGGCTCTCCTCCTGGCTGCGCGGGAGACTCCTTTGAGAAGCTGCCTGTCATGAATCAACCTTTATTCTATGATCCCGGCAGGATAGAGATCTCCTCTCGGCAAAATAGGAGGGTCTTCCTCCGCGTTTTCCTTCTTAACTTCCTTGCGTTCTCCTGGAGCCAGCTTGATCGTCCCCGCGGAGGTTTTCGCATAGAGCGGCGCATCTCCGATATTTTCCATAAAAAAGGGCTTCCCCTCCGTATTTTCAGAATAAAACTCAATGTTCTGGCTATGCGGAAAATATCTTAAATCTATGGATCTCTCTTCCGTACAGATCAGATAACTGTCCTGAAACATTCCGATATGCGGATATCCATGAAACTCACAGGGCCTGCCATCCTTCGAATCCTCCGGTACATAATACAGGGAATGAAAATAGTACTCGCAGAAATTTGCCAGGACAAGAAGCACTTTTCCCGGTTCAATGGACGGAAAAATCTTTTTATCCCTGTATGTTTCCTTCAGCTTTTCATATTCCGGGATCAGATGCGCGGAATCGTCCTGTTTTTCCCACCTGCAGTACGCCAGGGGACAATGATATTCGGTATTCATGGTATTGACAACCAACTCCCCATTTTCCAGATCCGTGCGGAGTGATTGAACGGTTGACGTGTGAATTTCCATGGCGTCCGCAAGCCTGGGATGTCCGGTGCAGATCCCATGGGCCAACCGATATTTTTCGGTTCCTCTTTCCTGCTCGTCAATGTACCAGTAATGCAGTTTTATCTTTCTTTCTTCTGCCGCGAAGTTATCGATATATGAGTCCATGATATCCTGGCCCAGAGTCTCAAAACTCTCTCCCGTAAGGGGGTTCCTGTCAATGGCCATTTCAAAGTCTCTTCCTCCATAGGAAAAGAACAGTTTTGTGACCACCCCGTAATCCTTCACGACGCCGTCCACCCCATATTTTTCGGAATGTACCTTTATCTCCTGTTGCAACATAGACTCTTTCATAGCTGACCTCCTTTAGACTGCTGCCGATCCGACACGATGAAACACGCTCTCCCGGCTGACCATCATCCCTTTTTCGCCAGGAGCCACGCCATAACATGGACCGCCTGCTGAAACTTTCCCCCGAAGATCATCTCCTCGATCTCGGCGGCGGAGTATTTTCTGACATTCAAAAACTCCGTTTCATCCAGGCGCTGCTCCCCGGCTTTGCGGCAGTTCTTAGCCTCAAAGATATGAGCGTAGTTATCCCCTATCGTGGCATTGGAGGGCACGGTGAGCAGATGCCTCCACTCCTCGGACACATACCCCGTCTCCTCCAGCAGCTCCCTCCTGGCCGCCTCCAGGGCCTCCTCTGCCGCAGACGCATCGGCCCTGGAACCATATTCCCGGCCGTCCGTCCGCTCGATCCCTCCCGCAGGAAATTCCGTTGTGATTTCCCGGATCCCCTGGCGGAACTGCCTGACGCAGAGATAATTCCCCTCGGTATCCGATGCAACGATCACCACATAATCCCTGCGGCTGTAGCTGTAATACGGCCCGAACTCGCTCCCGTCCGGAAAGCGGAAAACCGACCGCCTGAAATCAATCCACTCGTCCTGCACGATGTGTTCCGTGCGAACCTCCTGCCACTCTAAGTTTTCTTTTTCTTCTTCCTTCATATCAGTATCCATTCCTTTCCTGCCGCTTATGATGCGGATCTTTTGGGAAAACGATTCTTTTTACCTTTCGCCGTATGATGCCGCCGCAGCCCTGTAAATGTTTCCCGCTCCGGCGGCAGAGGAGGTTTTTATTTTTCAGAGGATAAAGATCGATATCAGCGCCAGGATCAGTATGTGTACCGGATAAAACCAGTAACAGGCGTATTGGATCGTCTTATTCTTCGGCCCCTGCTTCCCGTTGTAAAGCCAGATGGGGATCAGCGCGAACACCGCGAATGCCTGTTCCGCAAACTCAAACGTTCTGCCGAACACCGTAATCGGGAATACCAGCCCGCCGATCATCTCCCCGTTGATATACCACATGCCCGCGAGCTGCACCAGCCATCCCAGGGGGATATTGCGGGTCAGATAAAACAACAGGACCATCCAGATCCCATATCCATAATAATCCACAAACGTGATAAAACCGACCAAGTAACTCAACGCAAAAATGCCTGCTGCCGACAGCACAAATACCAGCTTTCCCTTTTTCTTCGCCTTTTCCAGCAGCGCCAGAAACAGGAGCGCCAGGCAGAAAGTAAACATCACGTTCTGATGGACCGGATAGATCGGAAAGCCCCCGACCATCAGGTTGAAAGGGATCTCGGAGATCAGCGCAAACACAAACATCCGCTTCAGATACTTCTTAAAGCTTCCCGTCCGGCAGAACCCTTCCGCGATCTGAAAGGCGAAGATCGGGAACGCGAGCCGTCCGATATAAGTCAGCCAGTTGTTCCCCGGTACCACGGTGGCCCACAGATGGTCGCAGAGCATGAGCACGCAGGCGATCACCTTCAGCTCCAGGGCGTTAAGGAATTTCAGTCTGCAGAGCTGCCCTCTTATTTTTTGGATCAGGTTCTGTTGTTCCTCCATCATTATAACCATCCCTTTCCCTGCGATCAAGCGCAAAGACATAGATTCTCCATTTCCTATAATACCATTTTTTTCCACCAATTCATATCAACTTTATTTTTTTATGATTTAGAAAAAGTTTCCTATGTTGTTTCCTTCCCGCTCCCTCTTTCCAACAATTCCCGGCCCATATTTCAGGATTAGTCTGTTCATCACATCAATACAGTGTTCATAGGCAGCATTATCCTTTGGATCCGTATACTTCCCAGCGTCAATTTATGTGTGATATAGTGCTGTGTATTTCCATTGTCAGCCAATTTCTATTACGGATCGATGCGGCAAGGAAAAATGTGTTTGAATACTTGAAGATAATGAGATCGAATCGAAGTAATTCGGAGAAGAAAAAAATAACGCTATAATTCCTTTAGATGGCAAATAAGAAAATATAGACTTCTTAACATCCCATTAAAACCAGGCTTAGGGTGAAAATTCTTTTCTCAATTTAAAATGACCGGCATATGACAAGGCCGGCGGAAAGCAAGACATCTTATACTGAGCCAAAGCCGATGCTCTCTTGGGCATATGAGCGTTTGAGATAGACAGATTGTAGTCCGAGAGCCCAAAGGGCTCCCGGAGGCTCCTTTTCAACAAATGCTTACTCTACAACGATCCCGCCTAATATCTTGATTCCCTGCCGCTTCAACAATTCCAGTTCTTGGGTAATCTCCGTGTACAATGTAGAGCCGGCCCGCTCCACCAGCACCACGCCTTTCACATTCTCCAATCCGCTCATTGCCTGCGCATCATAGAGCACGTTGCTCAAAATACTCACTTGTATATTGTTCTGACTTAAAAAACTTTTCAATTGATCACAGACAGATAAAGACCGATCCTTCAAGCCGCATCCGATCAAGGACACAGAATCTAACATCTCCTTCTCCACCTTCAGCTTTACAGCCACTGAAGCAAGTTTAATGGCCTCTTCCTCGGAAAAACTACGCTTGTTCCGATCTCTTAAAGACAATATCCATCGGTCTATGAATCCCAAAAACCTTTTTCCCCTTCCGTCATTGGGTATCAAACCTAATTGCGGTATGGAATAGAACTGCTGTAGATCTTCCGTGATCCGGATTTTTGTATTAAAGACATAGCCCACAAAGATAAAAAATGCATAACAAAATACTGCCAGGATCATTCCCAAAACCACATATTTTATGCTTACCCCGGTCTCCTCGGTACTGCGATCCGCAATCCCCCACTCTGCCGCTTCTGAATCGGACATCCCAGCGGCCTTTTCATTTACCAGGACATCATAATACCACTGTTGCTCCTCCGTAAACGCCTGCTTTCTTTTGGTAATGGTATCCTGCATAGAAAAGAGATTGCTCACAAACGCTTTCTGTTTATCGGCAATACTGGTATAATTTGCATCTGCAGGTTCCTGTGCTACCACAGTCAGTTTAAATTCTCCCAGTATTTTCCGCAGATCATTTTCTTCCTTTTCCAAAAACTCCGTGGCTGCCTGCATCATATTCCGGCACATCTGCTCATCTGCATGAATGACTGACAAAGTAAAGCTGTCATATCCGCTTACATTGATTGCGTGTTCCGACTTATGGGACAAAGTAATCAATTCCGATACGACAGAGATCGGCAGTTCCGCCTGATTCGCAATATACTGAATCATCCTTCCTCCCTGAATCATATCTTCGTAAGCGGCTTCTACCGCTATGGCCCTTTCCTGATCTTCGGCAGTGACCCAAACGGTCGCTACCGCTTTTTTGACAACACAAGTATCCATCTGCAGCAATACAGATTGCTCCCCGTCTGTCAACTGCTGACGATAGAGCTCTTCATATTCCAAGACATATTTTACATTCCACTGTTGTTCCTCATCAAGCAGCTGCATCCATTTCGGATCGGCAGAATTTTGATGTGACTGTACGACAGCTCTCCATGACTTTATATAACTATACCCTCCAAGCAGAACAGCACCACAGAGCATCCAGACCAAGATCATTCTCCATCTTAAAAGTATCTCCACAATAAAATTAATTAAATCAATTTCTTTTTCCTTCATCTGTATGTCCTTTCATTAAAACTACCAACCATGAACAATCACACTGGTGCTTAATTATAGCATACTATTCAAAAAAAATCAAAATCTTTTTACTTGGGGTTTGTGTCAAGTACTCGTTGGCACTTTTCCTGTTTTTCCTTATGAGGCCTCTTTCTGATCTTATATTACCTTTCT
>CANQEV010000017.1 GCA_947595925.1 uncultured Acetatifactor sp.
GATTCGAACCCACGCGCCCTTGCGGACAAACGGTTTTCAAGACCGCCTCGTTATGACCACTTCGATATCTCTCCAAAGTGTCCGCCTCAATTGCGGCGAAAATAATGATAGCAAAAAAACAAAGGAATGTCAATATTATTTTTAGAAATCATCATTCCATTTTCATAAGCGCTTCCGCGACTGCCATATCTTCCGGTGTTGTGACCTTAATATTGCGGTAGGAGCCTTCCGTCAGGCGGACCTTGACATCCGTGAACAGCTCGACTACGCTGGCATCGTCTGTCACGGAAAGGGACTCTCCCCGGCGGACTGCCTCCATTAGTTTTGCATAGGCTCCCGTGATCAGTTCCCTTTCAAAGACCTGGGGAGTCTGTACCGTCCAAACATGTCTGCGGTCCGGCGTCCGGTCCGCAAACCCCTCTTCGTCCGCGATCTTGACGGTGTCTTTCGACGGAACGGCCGCCACGCAGGCGTCATACTTCCGCGCCGCCTGAAAAGTCCTCTCTAAAATATCCTCTGAGAGAAACGGCCTCGCCCCGTCATGGATGAAGACATATCTTTTTTTCGAATCGTTTCCGTCCCCTCCATTCCGGTCCTCCGCCGCCAGCCATTCCATAGCGTTTGCCACGGAAAAGCACCTCTCGGAACCGCCCCGCAGGATCGCCCTGACCTTCTGAAAATGATATTTCTCCACGATTTCACGGCGGACCCGTTCCTGGTCGTTTTCCCCCGTCACCAGCAGGCACTCGTCGATGATCCCGGATTCCTCCACGGCGCGCAGAGCATAATAAATCAGCGGTTTCCCCGCAAGCTCCAGGAATTGCTTCGCCACACTGCTCTTCATGCGGCTGCCAGTTCCCGCTGCCAGGATCACCGCCGTACATGTTTCCTCTCTCATATCTTTATTTCCTCAATTCGCTGAGATCCATTTTTTATTATTACTACATAACAGAGCCCCGCTCCCTCTCTAAAGACTGTCAGTCTCATAACCCGATGCCTCCAAGCCGCCGCTCTCTCTGCATGCTGCGGGGCCCTCAAGACCTGTTAAGGCGACAGCAAGCCCCTCTGAAATCTGGCTATCTCTCTCCCAGCTTCAGACCAGGAACCGCGTTCAGGTCATAACCGCTCCGCACGCCCCGCAAAAATTCGTAATACCCCGCCGCGCCGATCATAGCGGCATTGTCCGTGCAGAGGATCGGGGAGGGATGGTAAAAGGCGATGCCTTCTCTCCCGCAGCGCTCGGCAAAAGTTTCCCGCAGGGAGGAATTTGACGCCACGCCGCCCGCAATGGCAAACTTGGAAAAGCCGTAGGCCATCACCGCGTGGATGGAATGCTCCACAAGGACGTCGATCACAGCCTTCTGAAAGGAGGCCGCCACATCCGCCCGGCTGAACTCTTCCCCCTTCATCTCACAGCCGTTGATATAATTCAGGACGGCGGATTTCAGGCCGCTGAAGCTGAAATCGTACTCATTTTCCGCAACCTTGGCCCGGGGGAAGGCGATGGCGTCGGGGTTTCCCTCCCGCGACAGCTTGTCGATCTTCGGTCCTCCAGGATATCCCAGGCCGATGGCCCGCGCCACCTTGTCAAAGGCTTCGCCCGCGGCGTCGTCCCGGGTCCGGCCGATGATCTCATACTTGCCATAATCCCGCACCACAACCAGGTGGGAATGGCCTCCCGAAGCCACCAGGCAGACAAAGGGCGGTTCCAGGTCTTTATTTTCAATATAATTTGCGCAGATATGTCCCTCGATGTGATGCACGCCGATCAGGGGCAGCCCCGCGGCAAAGCTGATGGCCTTCGCCTCGGACACGCCCACGAGAAGAGCGCCCACCAGTCCCGGGCCGTAAGTCACCGCGATCCCATCCAGGTCCGCCAGGCTCCTGCCCGCGTCGGAAAGGGCCTGTCCGATCACCTGATTGATCTTTTCAATGTGCTTTCTGGAAGCGATCTCCGGAACCACTCCGCCAAATTCCGTGTGCAGGGCGATCTGGGAATAAATCACATTGGACAGGACTTCCCGGCCGTTTTTTACCACTGCCGCCGCAGTCTCATCACAGGAACTCTCTATTGCAAGAAGAACGACATCCTTTTCCATCCCGTCTCACTCCCCGCTCTCCGTCATCTCAAAAGTATCCAGGACTTTCCACCCGTAGATCTTCCACCTTCTGTTTTCATCCTTGCGGAGCAGGAAAACCTGGGTCGTCGGCTTGTTCACGCCATCCTCCATCACATTGTAGCCGCAATGGATCTTTGCAAACTCATAACCATCCACCGTGTCATAGACCACGTTCGTGCTGGAAGGCAGGGAAATACTGGTAATGGTACGTTTCTTATCCTTGTAATCCTGAATCTCTGCTTTCAGCTGTACCGTCTGGGCGGCCAGACTGTTCTGTTCCAACAGTTCTTCGTCATAAAGCTCCCTTACCTTCAGGATAAGTTTCTCAAGTTCTTCCTCCGTGCATTCTTCATTATAAAAGCACTTCTGGATTTCATTGTAATATTTCAACACCTCTTTGGGCGTGGAGGGATAGTTGGTATCCAGCTTCCGGCTCAGCGTGCTCTCCACTGCGGTCATAGTCGCCTCCGCACGGCTGGCACGACTTTTATTGGAGAGATAGGCATAGTAACTCACAGCTGCCACGATCATCAATATAATAACAACTGTAATTCTTGTTGTGGACTTTTTCATGACACCATCCTCTCCTTTCCTGGCAAAATAAAGCTCTTCCTATCCGTTCCGTTTCTTAAATTAAGATTCAATTTCTTCCTCAAATTTTAGTTCCACGCTTCTCCCGTCCCTGGCGATCACGGTCTCCGGGAAGATCCGCCTGACGTCCTCCAGATATTCCTCCGGCCTGGGCATGGCGGGACTGTAATGGGTGAGCCAGAGCTGCGGGACCTGCGCTGCCGCCGCGATCCGGGCCGCCTCCTGCATCATCATGTGCCGGTGCTCCCGGGCCTTGGGATAATTCTCCATATCCCCGTACATCCCCTCCAGGATCAGGAGATCGCATCCCGCGGCATTCTCTTCCATGCTCTTCGTCGGCCTGGTGTCCGTACAGTACATCACCTTCAGCCCCTTGCGGGTATCCCCGAGGACCATGTCCGGCGTAAAGGTCCGGCCGTCCTGTTCAACGGTCTCCCCTTTTTGCAGCCGGCTCCAGAGTTTCAAAGGAATGTCCTGGGCGAGAGCCCTATCCCGGTCAAAGCGTCCGGCCCGGGGGATCGTCAGGGTATAGCCGTAGCACAGCACGTTGTGGTTCACCCGAAAAGCACGTATCTGGAATCCCTCAAAGGGAAAGTCCTCCTGATCCCCCGAAATCTCCCGGAACTGGATCTCAAAAGGCAGCTCCGGCGCGATCACCCGGAGGGAATTCACCACCCGTGCAAGTCCCTTGGGTCCGATCAGAAGAAGGGGCTCCGTGCGCTCCGCGTTTCCCATGGTCAGAAGCAGGCCCGGCAGCCCGCTGATATGGTCCGCGTGATAATGGGTAAAGCAGATGACGTCGATGGGTTTTGCGCTCCATCCTTTTTCCCGCATGGCGATCTGCGTTCCCTCGCCGCAGTCGATCAAAATGCTTTTCCCGTTATACTTCATCATCAGGGAGGTCAGCCAACGATAAGTGAGCGGCATCATTCCCCCCGTGCCAAGCAAACATACGTCTAACATATCCTATCCGTGAACAAGACACCCCAGGAAAATTCATGATAGTTCATGAAAGTTCCACGGCCGCTGCCAGCCGACCGTATCTCCTACACAAGCTCCGAGATCTCGCTCTCCTCCACCGGGATCAGAAACTGTGCCGTCAGCTTGTCATAGCAGTCCTCGCACAGATCAAACCGTTGTCTCGTTCCGTCCTTTCTGCTGAAATATCCAAACTCCGCTTCCGCTAAGAAAAACCCCTCCGGAAGAATCCCGTCTTTACATTGTACTTCTTTTTTGCAGAGATTGCAAATCACCTTTTCCAATTTCCCGGTTTTCAGATCTCTTTTTTGCATTTTCTTCTCCCCTTTTCGCCATTCAATCCTTTTTCGACGGCCTGATTCCGCGTTTTTCGCGCCGCAGTTTCAGTATAACAGAAAAGGACCTTCTTCGGAGATGGTAAATCCTACATCGTTTACTGTCTTTTCCAAAGGATCAGCGCGTCCTCCGCCGGCTTTTCATAGAATCCGGGGCGCACCCCTTCCTGTTGGAAGCCATGTTTTTTATAGAGCATGATCGCCGCCTCATTGCTTCTGCGGACCTCCAGGGTAAAAGCGGTGACCCCTTGTTCCCGCCCCCTCTGCAGCAGAGCCTCCAGGAGCTGGTCCGCGATACCGCGCCGGCGCATATCCGGGGCTACCATAACCTTGTCGATATCCCCTTCCCCCGCCAGGATCACCATGCCGGCTATCCCCACGGGTCGGCACCTTCTCTTAGACCTTCCGCCTCTGAACTCCCCTTCGCTTTCCGAAAAGGACCGTCCCGCGGCTGTCCGTTCTCCGGCCATTCCCGCCCGGACGGTTTTTTCCGCCGTTCCTTCCAGGGGGCCCTTGTCCCCTTCTTCCCTTCTGTCCATCCCTGTCGGCAAGGGATCTTCCACCAGCTCCGCCACGAAATAATGACAGTAGTCCCGGGTGAGCAGATCCCGAAACGACCGCTCCGACCAGGGCTGGGAAAAGACCTCTCTTTCCATCGCTGCAAGGGCCGTGATATGGCCTTCCTGGAGGGGAACGATCCTCAGGGAGTTTTCCAGCACCGGCTCTTTTTCAATTCTTCCGTCAGATTTTGTTCTCTTTTCCAGCATACCCCTTTCATCCTTCACACTATCTGCTTTTCTAAATTTGCAAATCCAAACGCAACAGTGCAGCGACAGCCCGAGGCCTCCCTCTTTCCTGTCCGGACCAGGCCGCCCCTCCCGGCTGTTTTATTCGCCGCTTTCTCCCGCTTTCTCCGCTTTCTCCCGCTCCGCCTGGCTCATCCTCAGATATTCCGGCCGATGATCAGCGGCGGAAACCGTCCGGCCCTGGGCATAATATACCGCCCCCAGCGCGGCCACGCTCCCGCCCCGCTGGGCATTCATATGTGACGGGGCAAAAGAAAAGCTTCCCCCGAACTCCCGCCGGATCAAATCCCTGTACACGGGAACCCCGTCTCCCAGAAAAGTCACATTTCTCTCCTGTTTTTCCAATTCCCCCAGAAGTTCCCGGATATCCAACGCCGCCTGCGGGAAGATCGTTTGCAGACGGCATTCCGTCTCACCCTGGGGAGATTTTTCCCCGGTAAATTCATAAATGCCGGCGTACACCTGATTTCTTCTGGCATCCAGGATCGGGCAGACCAGACCCGAAACGCCTGCAAGGTTATACGCCAGCCCCTCCAGGGTAGGGACCGCCACCAGCGGTTTCTCCAGGGCAAACCCCAGGCCTTTTGCAGTGGCAGAACCGATCCTAAGTCCCGTAAAGGAACCAGGACCTGACGCGATGGCAATGGCGTCCAGGGTCTTCAGATCCAGCTCGATCATCTTCTTCAATTCGTCCAGCATCGGAAGCAGCGTCTGAGAATGGGTCTTTTTATAATTCGTTGTGTACTCCCCTAAGATGACGCCGTCCTCCCAGACAGCGACGCTGGCAACCAGCCCCGAGCTGTCGATACCTAATATTTTCATATGACTTTTTACTCCTTATTTATCTAATTTAAATTTAACAACTTCCAGAAACCCTCTCCCAGCCTTCTCTAGCCGACAGGCTCCAGAACAATCTTCCTGTAATCAAAACCCTTTTCCAAATCCTTCTCTATCGTGACACGGCAGTATGTCTCCGGAAGAATCTCCTCGATCATGTCCGCCCACTCGATCAGGCTGACCCCCTGGCCATAAAAACAGTCCTCGTACCCGATTTCCTCCATCTCCTCCACGCTGCCGATCCTATACACGTCAAAGTGATAAAAGGGAAGCCTTCCCTCCTCATAAATCTGCAGGATCGTAAACGTCGGGCTGTTCACCGGCCCGTCAATCCCTAATCCGGCGGCCATTCCCTGGCTGAACGCCGTCTTTCCGACTCCCAGATCCCCGATCAGGGCATACACCTCTCCGGCCGAGGCCCTTTCGCCAAGCTTCCGACCTAACTCATAGGTCTCCTGTGGGCTGAAACTTTCAATAACAGTTGTTTTTTTATCTTCAGGCTGCATACCTCAACTCCTGTTTTGCTGAAACCGTTTGCTCCGATCCCCTCAGACGGACGATGTCAGACGCCCCGTCCCGCGGCCCGACCCCGTCTTCTCGCTGATCCCCAGATTCCTTCGAAAACGTTCTCCCGGCCGAAAGACCTGGCTCCGCTCCTTGTGCCGCCAAAAAATTCCCGAGTGAAAAAATTCGCCCGGCATTTGCTGTCTTTCCCATTTCCCGGAGTTTTACATCCGGATGTTCACCTTTTTTGCAGGCATATGCTTGGAGATCATCTCAACCACCGCCGTCTGTCTGTCCCCCAGCTGTGCTTTTGGAAAGATCGTCGCATTGGAGCGGGACGTATAGACGATATAACTCCGCCCGGTGGAAACCGCCTTCACCATATCCTCCCATTTCTGGCTCTCCGTCACATCTCCCTGGGAGACCGTGATCCCCTCCTCGTCCAGCACATAGTGCAGCGGACTCTGAAAGCTGGGATTTGCAAGCGCCTGCTGCCTGCTCTTAATATACAGCGTCCAGGGCAGATATAAGAGCAGAATGATACCCGCGATCAAAAAGATCCACTTCTTCGTCGAAAGCGCCGTGATCACGCAGACCGCTCCCAGGCCGCTCCCCAAAAGCCCGCTGGCGCTGTTGTAGGTGTGCCTCAGCATATAGTCATACAGATCCGCCCATGTGATCTTGATATCCACTGTAACCATCCGACTCTCCAATCCACAAAAAGCACCTACTGGGTAGGCGCTTTTCATTTTCAGTAACATTATAATTTTTCCCCGGGCAAATTGCAAGTGTAAATTTGCCCCAACAGTCCAGTCGCCCGCAAAAAATTCCGGCTCCGTCTCGGCCGAGGGATATTTTTTGCAGATCCCCGGGCCGTGCGGCGTCCCTCCGTCAGTTCTTCTTTGCGATTTTCGCCGCCGTGTTTCTGGGAAGACCTGTTTTCAGGATCGGGCTGAGGGGTTTATAGATCAGCAGCGTCACAAGGGAATCCGCCGCGCCCTTGAGCAGGTTCAAGGGGCCTACGCACACCGCCACAAAACTCATGACAGACCCCTCCGTCATCAGGGGATTGACTTCGGCTCCCATGGCCAGGATCTGCTCCATCGGCATGTGAAAGAGCTTTGCAAAGGCCGGCAGCAAGTACACCGCATTGAAAGCCGTTCCAAACACCGTCATCGTCAGCGTCCCCACGATGCACGCGATAACCGCGTTTTTTCTGGTCTTTTTAAAGAGATAGATCGCGGACGCCGGAAGAATGAAGCTGCAGCCCACGGCAAAGTTTGCCAGCTCTCCCACAAACATCGTACTCGTGGATTTGATAAACAGCTTCAGCAAGATCTTGATAAACTCCATCATAACGCCCGCCGCCGGACCGAACGCGAACGTTCCGATCAGGATCGGAAGTTCACTGAAATCCAGCTTGTAGAAAAAAGGAGCGAAAAACACCGGTATCTCCAGGAGCATCAGCGCGGTGGACAGGGCGGACAGCATCCCCACCATGGCCATCTTGCGGGTAGTAAAGATCGCCCCCTTTGTTCCGCTTCTCTTCTGTTCCAGCTTTTCCAACAGCACCGCGACCAGGAACAACGCCGCGATGATTCCCAGAAATTCCAGGACAAACACCACATTTTCAGCTGCAGATTGAAACAAACCACTCAGATTCATCTTCTTTTCCTCCTTCGGCGCGGCTGATTTTTATCATATGCCGCTTTCCATGAATCGGAAAATCCTTCTTTCGGCGCGCGCATTTTACGCGGGCGGCGCTTCCTGCCACAAAGTCAAAGTCCAAGTTTTCCGACGCATGCTCCCACTGAATATCCGGTCATACAAAAAAGCCCTGAACAGATATCCGTTCAGGGCACGCGCCATCAAAACTCTTCCCGACAGTCTCACCGCCGAAAATACACGCATTTCTTCTTTCATCCAGACTTTACTGTTGGTCCCGGAGTTTCACCGGGTCAGCCATAAAACTCGATTGACAGACCTCCCTTCGATTTTTCAGATCCACAGGTCCATCCATCTCATTTCACAGGTCGCGGACTTTACCGCCAGTAGGGAATTGCACCCAACCCTGAAGAATTTTCTATTGAATTTTCCTCATTATAAATCATTTTTACTGTTCCTGCAATCCCCTTTATAAAATTTTTTATTGAACTGCGGCAACAATCCGTTTATTTTTCCTAAAAATGGACTTTTAGATTGTAACATTTCTGCTTTTCTGTTAAACTAGGTAAATAAGCAGCGAAGATGAGAAAACAACAACTAATATTGATCATTTCGTTTTCGGATGAATCAGCCACAGGGGACGGTAGCATTATGAAAAAAAACAGGACAATCGACAACAGAAAACTGCTTCCATGCATAGACTGGCTTTTTTTCCTGATGCTTCTTACAGTCATTTCCGCAATCACCCTGACCCTGTTTTACCGGCAGGCTCTGGCATCCCTGTCAAATCCTGGCACAGAAGAATATTCCTCTGATATGAAGGCTTACATCCTGGAAATGCAAGGGCTGGACAGCGGCTACGATTTTCCCTATCCCGTTTTCTTCAAACTCTCCGCCCTTTTTTACCTGTTTACCAGCCCGGAGCTTGCCGTAGCGTTAGCCGCCATGCTTTTGAACACTCTGGCCATCCTCCTCGTCAAATACTACTTGAACCGGCTGCTCCTGCCAATTGTGAGAAATCACAGGGATGGCAGCATTCCGGAACTCCTGTCGGGCATCTTGATCAGTCTATCCGGCAGCGCCTTGTTTTTTATCTCCATGTTGTTTCCCCCCAAGGGAATCTATCTGCCGGGAATCCGTTTTCGATATATAGGCGTATTCTCTGCAAACCCCTATCATAACGCGACTTTTCTGGCGGCGAGACCCTTTGCCGTTCTGACCTTCTTCAGTTTCGTGAACCTCCTCACGATCTACGAGTCGGGGGTAAAGACGAAGCGCAATCCCGATGGAGCTCCCCTTGGGAACTATGTGCCGTTCTCCATCTTTCTACTGATCGCCACCATGACCAAGCCCAGTTTTACCATCGTGCTGGTGGGCTCCGCCGGCCTGATCATGCTTTACCGGCTGTTTCGGAACAGATGGAAAACCTTTTTGCCCTCCCTCCAGCTTGGCCTGTGCTTCCTCCCCACCTTTGTGGATCTCCTATACCAATACCGGGGCGTATTCGTGCCCGCTGACGGGGAAGAAAGAGGGATCGGCTTCTGTCTCGGAGAGGTATGGAAACTGTACTGTGACAATATTCCCCTTGCCATAGGCATTGCCATAGGTTTTCCGCTGCTGACACTGGTCTTCCATTTCCGGGAACTGAAACGGGACACGCTTTACCGTTTTTCCTGGCAGCTGTACCTTATGAGTTTAGCAATGGCCTTCCTCCTCTTTGAAAAGGGCTTTCGCAAGGTGGATTTTAATTTTTCCTGGGGCTACATGTACGGAATCTTTTTCTGTCATCTCGGATCCCTGATCGTCCTGCTGCGCACCACCCTGGGAATGCTGGGCCCCGCAAAACCAACCGTCAATACCGGAGGCAGAAAATTCCTGCCTTTTCTGGCGCTGGCAGCTCAGTGGCTCGCTTATCTATGGCATGTAGCGTGCGGCATCTCCTATTTTTGCGATATCTTCCAGGGCGGGACCTACTATTAAGAAGCTGGAAAGAAGGATCCCGGGATCGCGCTTTCCTCACAATCTGAAAACATTGCTTTCCTTCCCTGACCAAGAACCAAATGCCCTTATTTTATCGAAAGGATACTCAAATGCCATCAAGGAACTTTGATCGCCTCAAACAGAAAAAACTCTTTCTCTTCGACATCGACGGCACGATCGCCGTCGGGGATACTCTCTACCCCGGGAGCGCCGATCTGCTTTCGTACATTGACAGGATCGGAGGGAGCTCTTATTTTATCACCAACAACTCCACAAAAAGCGGAGTGGATTACGTCGAGAAGTTCCACAGAGCCTATCACCTGGATACCACGGAAGGCCAGTTCGTCACATCCGGTTATATGACCCTGCGGTTTCTGCTGGAAAATTATTCCGGCAAGGTTATCTATGTCATGGGAACCTCCTCTTTCATCGAGGACCTTCGCCGCAGCGGGCTCTTCATTACGGAAACATGCCGGCCGGACATCGCCTGCGTCGTGGTCGCCTACGACAGTGAGCTCACCTATGACAAACTGTGCGAAACCAGCAGGGTTCTTTTTACCACGGACGCCCCCTTTTATGCCACCAATCCGGACCTGCGCTGCCCCGTGGACTTCGGCTTCATCCCTGACTGCGGCGCCATATGCGGCCTGTTGACTGTCACCACGGGAAAACATCCCGTTTATCTGGGAAAACCCAGCGAAAAGGTAGTGGAGCTCTGCCTTTCCCGGTCCGGTTTTTCCCGGGAGGAGACCCTGGTTGTGGGGGACCGCCTCTACACGGATATCGCCTGCGGCATCAACGGCGGCGTGGAAACCTGCGTCCTCTTTACCGGCGAAGCGCAGAAAAAGGACCTGCAGGATACGCCCTACAGGCCCGATTACGCCTTTGAAAATGTGATGGAACTCTATCTCGCCTGTGCAGGCTCAAACGCTTGATCCGGTTTACAGCGCCTTCTCAACCACGCCAAATCCCAGGGGATAAGGTCCGGTGTGCACGCTGATGGTCGCGCCGATCTGAAAGAGCGGGATCTCCGCTTTCAGATCAAGCCCTGCCGCTTTCAGCGCCTCCTCGGCGCGGTCGCGAAATTCCTCCGCCTCTTTCTTATCATATCCAAATCCAATGCAGACGCTGAACCGGTCCGCGCTCTTTTCCTGCTCCTTCAAATACCCGACCAAAAGCTCAATGGCCTTGCCTGTGGTCCCCTTCCGGCTCCTTCCGATACCGGAGGGAAAAATCTCTCCCTGCTTCAGAGTGATCACGGGCCTGATACCCAGAAGGCTTCCCGCAACGCTGGCAACCTTGCCGATCCGCCCGCCATGCTTCAGGTATTCCATGTCTCCGACCGTGAAGAAAATCCTTCCCGTGTCCCGCATCTCCTCCAGTCTTTGAACGGCCGCCTCATAACCCGTTCCGGCGTCCCGGAGTTTCACTGCCTCCAGGACAAAGATCCCCTGCAGAACCGTATTGATTCTGGAATCCATCACATGGATCTTCGCCTCCGGATACTCCTCCAGGATAATCTCCCTGGCATTCACCGCAGACTGCATGGAACCGCTGAATTTTGTGGTGATGCAGATGCAGATTACCGGCTTTCCCTCCTTTGCAAAGGGCGTAAACACATCGACGTAATCCTGCACCGACGGCATGGAGGACTTTGGAAATACCTTGGGGTTATCCACCATCTTCTGATAAAAATCCCGGATCCCTATCTCCACGTTTTCCTTCTCATAGTGCTCGTCGTCAAACGAAACATAGAAGGGGACCACTGTGACATTCTTTTCCTCCGCCATCTCAACCGGGAGATCGCAGGAACCGTCTGAAATAATGTGAAACGCTTCGCTCATATGATAAACCTTTCTTTCGCTGAATTTGTAATGCTGACTCTCAAACACTCTTAGCATAACACAACAGGAATAAAAATACAATATCTAATCGCATGAATATTGTCTAAAAAAGTAATCAAAATTATTGCATGTAGTTTTTGAAACCACATTCCGCAGACCATAAAAAAATGGAAGCAAGGAGGCTCGAACTCCTGACCTTTCGCGTGTGAGGCGAACGCTCATCCCGGCTGAGCTATGCTTCCATGTGTCTTATTATAACACTTAACCGTGAAATTGCAAGCTATTTTTCCCTTTCCCGGAAGTTCTTTCCCGGAAGTTCCGGCGGACGCTTGCCAGCATACCATTCTATCTGACAGCGTACGATCTTACCCCAGGACTTCCCGATAGAGCCGGAGCGTATTTTCAGAAAATATTTTGTCCAGCTGCCTTTCTGTAAAACCGCCCCTGCGCAGCGCCTCCCAAAGTCCATCCAGGCTTTCCGCTCCCGGAAGGTTCCTGTTAACCGGAATACCGTCAAAATCACTCCCCAATCCCAGGCATTCCATTCCCCCGATATCCGTAATCCTCCTGGCGTGATCCGCAAGTCTCTCCAGCAGATCCTCCCCTTTCTCACCGATAAATTTTTCGCAAAAATTCAGACCGATCACGCCGCCCCGCTCCCCCACAGCCCGTATCATTTCATCCGTGAGGTTTCGTCTATGCCCGCAAAGGGCTCTGGAATTGGAATGACTTGCTGCAAAGGGCTTTTTCGTCAGTTTCAGCACCTCCCAGAACCCCTCATCCGACAGATGGGACACATCCGGAATGATTCCCAGGCTTTCCATCTCCTCCACAAACGCCCTGCCCTTCTCCGTCAACCCCATAGGGCCGGAACAGATTGTTCCCTCAGGCGGCGCCGCCGGACTTCCCAGGTCATTTGGGTAGTTCCAGGTCAGGGTCATCATGCGGACGCCCAGGTCGTACAGTTCCCGGAGCCTGCTCAGGCTCCCCTGACAGACGCCCCCTTCTTCCACTGTCAGCATGGCGCACAGGAAACCTTCCTCACGATTTTTCCGGATATCCTCCCAGCAGCGCACCTGACGGACCAGGTCCCCGTTTTGCTCCATCTCCACACGAAAACGCTCTGCCAGACGCATGGCCCATTCCCAGGGATCCGCGTGCTCTTTCACGTCCACGTAAATTGCGAAATTCTGCAGAAGGTACCCGCTCTCCCTCATGCGAAGGAGGTCCAGCTGCCCCCCATTCCGTCTAAGCGTTCCCTCCCGGCACGTCTCCAGAAAAGAGAGCGTGTCACAGTGCATATCCACGATATTCCGTCTTTGGGCTTGGTCCTTCTTCTCTTCCATCGTACCCGCCATATCCTGCCGCGCTTTTGCCGCCGCGCCGTCCTTCAAACCGCTTCCTTACATTTCTATGGCGTGGGACATCAGATAATCCTTCCACAGATAAATATATTTTGCCGTTATGTGCACGCCGTCTCCGCTATACTCCGGGTTCAAGCAGCCCGACTCATCGCAAACCGCCTCGTTTACGTCCAAATAAAAAATTGTCTGCCCGTCCGCAATCGTCTGTATCGCCTCATTTCTGGCGATCACGCCCTCATTGTTGATATAGTCCCCCTGCTCAGAACGCTCCCGGGTCACCTTCAGGATGCTCTGGATATAGATGATCGCGTCCGGCTGCAGTTCCCGAATGCGCTCCACAACCTCTCTGTAAGCCTGCTCAAATTTCTCTGCATCCCCGGTGCCCAGCTCATTGATCCCCACCATGAGGTAAATCTTCTGAAACTGCTTCTGTTCCAGCGCTTCCTCCACGGTAATCTTCTTTCTCTGGCCCTCCTGCTCCACGATCTCAGCCGTGAGCAGCTGAAAGATCGTAAGGCCCTTGGAGGCATAGAAGGTCGGACCTGTCTCAAACCTGCCGTAGTCCCTGAGTCCCACCGTTCTGGAATCGCCGATAAAAAGCGCGTCCTGAAAATAGGTTTCATCCACCGTTTGGAACGTCTTTTGTTCCATTTCCGGAAGCCCTGACTCTCCGACATTCTCAAAAGGTTCCTGAACATCCTCGGGCGGCGTATCCACAGGATCTGCTTCCTCCGGCATGACAGGATCCGTCCCGCTTCCATCTCCCTGCGCCGATCCCTCAGGACTGCCCTCCCCTGCGGCATTCGGCGTTTCTCCCGGCTGATACGCGGGCTCCCATCCAAACAACTCTGCAATCTCCCGGGCCGGCTCAGCGTACAGCTGCCAGGTCTGTGACAGACTGATATAGGAGGCTCCCGTCGCAAGAAAAATCAGAAGGAATTGATATTTCAACAGTCTGTGCAATACTTTTCCGCCCATGTCACTCACACCCTTTTCTCTCTGGAAACCAGCTCTCATTTTCCTGATTCGCCCGCATCAAAAATTGATATACATGAATGGATTGTCCCCCTTCGTGAGGATCAGCCAGGTACAGTACCAGAAAACCGCCGCCAGGAGCAGATTCATCCAGAGTTTGTTCTTCCACCTTTTGACGGCCCATTCCACCACGCCCAGGCTGCAGGGCAGGCCCGCCGCCAGGTAAACCCAGTATTGCCGGAGCGACAAATACCAGTCCTGGGGATTGGCATTGACCGCTTCCCCTATGCCGAACATCCTGCAGAGATAAATCTGCAGCTGCGGCAGATCCGTGATGGCAAAGCACATCCAGGAGATCGGTATCACAAACCAGAGATAGAGATGGGACAGCACCCCGGGCTTATGTCTCGGAAACAGCCGCGAAAATCCTCTCTCCAGTATCACACACGCTCCAAGCAGCATTCCCCAGATCAGATAATTCAGACTGGTTCCATGCCAGAAACCGGTGAGAAGCCACACCGCCAGCAGATTGACCGCCGTGCGGAACGCCCCCCGCCTGCTTCCTCCAAGGGGGATGTAGATATATTTGCGGAACCACGTTCCCAGCGTGATATGCCATCTCCGGTAAAATTCCCGCACCGACCCGGAAAGATAAGGGAGACGAAAATTCTCCGGCAGATGAAACCCGACCATTCTTCCCAGTCCCAGCGCCATCAGGGAATATCCATGAAAATCAAAATAAAGTTTGAAAGAGTATGCCAGCGCTCCGATCCATGCCAATCTCCAGGTGATGCTCTCATATCCCGTCACCCTGAGGTCATTCCACAGGTAGCCCAGGCGGTCCGCCAGCAGGACCTTCATGGCCAGTCCAACCGCCAGCATCTTCAGACCGGACTGGAAACCTTCCGCAGTCACCCTCCGGCTCTCCAGCTCTTTCCGCATGTCGCCATAGGCCACGATCGGTCCGGAAGACACCTTGGGAAACATCAGCAGATAGACCAGGAACCGGGAAAGGTTCCTCTCGCAGGGAATCTCCCCCCGATAGACGTCCGCCAGGTAGGATATGGCCTGGAAGGTATAGAAACTAAGTCCCAGCGGCATCTCTCCGCCCTTCCATTTAAAGTAACAGAGAAGCGCCGCATTTCCCGCCACCGCAAAGACAAACAGCCGTCGATTCTTTTTTCTTCCGTTATTTCCCCTTATTTCCTTATCTTTTTTGTTTCGTCTTCTCTCCGCCGGTTCCAGCTTCAGCCCCAGATAAAAATTCAGGCACGACACAACCAGTATCACAAACAGATAGATCGGTTTCCCCTGCGCGTAAAAAAACAAACTTCCCGCCAGGAGCGTAACATTTTTGTATTCTTTTGGAGTCAGTCCGTAGGCTAAAAAAAATACAGGAAGGAAATAGTAAATAAATTTCATGCTTCCGAAAAACATTTTGAATCACATCCCTCAGCATTTCTATCCTAGCAAGATTCGAGGCGAAATTCAACAAACTAAATCTTAATAATGTCTGACAAAAATTCACATACTCGGAAACATTTTGTAATGATTTCAATATCTCTGTAACGAATCCTCCTCCGGCGGTACGATTTCCCGATATACGGATATTCTCTCCCGAAACTGACCGTAAAAATCATCCCTTCTGTAGTTTTTCATATAAAAAGTCTTCAGCAGAAATAAATTCAGATTTTTGGAAAACTCGTCCTCCTGGTTTTCCTCCTGCAGCTTGCGGGCCTGTGTCAAAAGGCAGTGCCACTCCCAGACAAAGGCCTCATAGCGGGGCAGATCCGGGGTATCCAGCCATTTCCCGATCTGGATCTTTGCCCTGGAATGATTGCATTCCCCTGTCTGCAAAATATACCAGAATTCCTGTTCCCCGTAATATCTCCCCAGGGGAAACAGCCTGCAGATCCCCGGGCGGAAATCATGCACGGCGCATCTGCCGTTCTCGTCCAGAAAACTGCACTTCTCCTCCGCCCCCGTCATTTTCAAATTGGGCAGCACCAGCCCGTCCACCACGTTCCATTCGACGCTCCCCTCGGACAGCATGCTCTGCAAGTCCCGGCCAAGACCTGTGGTCAGCCGGAAGACGTCCAGCGGATCCAGGACGATGGATTCCCCCATCCCCCTGCAGCACTGGGAACAGCCTTTGCAGCCGAGGCAGTCCGCCCTGGCCAGGTCCTTCGCCTTATAGAGTTTTCCGTCGGAGATCTCCTCCAGAGAGACATATCGCTTCATTTTTTCACTTTCCTTCTGAATAGATTTTGGGCCGCCTCCTTACGACAAAGAACCCCGCACTGCCGTACAGACAATGCGGAGCTCTTAGAATGGCATTTTCCCATCTGATTTACAGAACCGAACCTGCGGAAAATCCCGTACATCACAGGTTTTCCTGCAGGCAGGGCCGCCGAACCATGCGGCGACTTACTTTGCAGCCAGCTCTGCCTTCAGCTTCTCGGTAAGTGCAGGAAGGATCTTATTCAGATCTCCTACGATGCCGTAATCAGCCACGTCAAAGATCGGAGCGCTCTCGTCCTTGTTGATGGCGATGATGATGTCGGACTCTTCCATACCTGCAAGGTGCTGGATCGCGCCGGAGATACCGATGGCAAAGTACACATTGGGGCGGACGGTCTTACCGGTCTGGCCCACCTGCAGATCCTTGGGCTTCCAGCCCGCGTCCACGACTGCACGGGAGCAGCTTACGGTAGCGCCCAGAACCTCTGCCAGGTTATCCAGCAGCTTGAAGTTCTCTGCGCTGCCGACTCCGCGTCCGCCGGAAACCAGGATCTTTGCGTCCATGATATCCACGGTGTCGGATACGGCCTTCACAACCTTCAGGATCTCAACGTACTTGTTGTCCGGGGTAAATCCGGGATTGAACTCTTCCACATTTGCCTTCGCGCCGGCAACTCTCTCCCTCTTCTGCATAACGCCGGGGCGGACGGTCGCCATCTGAGGGCGGAAGTCCGGGCAGGCGATGGTAGCGATGGTGTTGCCGCCGAATGCGGGACGGGTCATCAAAAGCTGATTGTGCTTCTGCTCCTTGCCGGGAACGGGGGTGATGGGGAAGTCGCCGATCTCCAGCTGGGTGCAGTCCGCGGTCAGTCCGGTGTGGATCCTTGCGGAAACGCGGGGGCCGAGGTCACGGCCGATGGCGGTAGCGCCCACCAGGAAGATCTCGGGCTTATACTTGTTGATCACGGATGCCAGCGCGTGAGCGTAAGGCTCCGTCCTGTAATCCTTCAGTTCGGGATCGTCCACAACGATCACCTTGTCAGCGCCGTACTCTGCCAGCTCATCGGCAAGATTCTTTACGTCGCTTCCCACCAGTACAGCAGTCACCTGGGTGCCCAGAGCGTCCGCAAGATCTTTACCCTTGCCGATCAGCTCGAAGGCAATGCTGTTCAGAACATTGTCCACCTGCTGCGCGAAGACATATACTCCCTTATATTCCTCTAAACTCATGATTTTATCCTCCTATATTACATGTCTGTCTTTCAGCTTGCCGACAATGTAGTCAACAGATTCCGTTACGTCCAGATTTACCTTCTCGCCAGCGCCCTTGCGGACCTTGTCGGATGCCTTTGCGATCTGGGTAGGAGATCCTTTCAGACCAAGGTTGGAATCCTCTACGTCCACCAGGTTCGCCCTGCCCCAAACGGTGATCTCCGCGTCGCAGGCGTCAAAGATGCCGCCGGGAGTCATGTAGCGGGGCTCGTTCAGCTCTGCCAGAGCGGTGATCAGGCAGGGCATCTTTGCCTTCAGGACATGATATCTGTCGTCGTACTGACGCTCCACGATCACGCTGTCTCCGTCGATCTCGATCTTCTGCGCGTAGGAGATTACGGGAATCCCCAGGTGCTCGGAGATCTGAGGGCCTACCTGAGCGGTATCGCCGTCGATGGCCTGACGTCCGGTGATGATCAGATCATAGTCCAGATTGCGGATCGCTCCTGCAAGGGTCTGGGAAGTAGCCCAGGTATCGGCACCGCCCAGGACTCTGTCGGTGACAAGGATGCCCTTGTCCGCGCCCATAGCCATGGCTTCGCGGAGAACGTCCTCAGCCTTGGGAAGGCCCATGGTGATGACGGTCACCTCCGCGCCGTACTGATCCTTGAGTCTCAGGGCAGCCTCCAGGCCGGCCTTGTCGTCAGGATTCATAATGGTCATCATAGCGGCTCTGTCCAGCGTACCGTCGGGGTTGAACTTTACGCCGCCCTTGGTATCGGGGACCTGCTTAATACAAACAACGATTTTCATTGTATTTTCACTCCTTATTTTCTATTGAATTTATTCGTTTCGCCGGAACAGGATCAGCTTACTTGAGCAGGCTTCCGGAGATCACCATTCTCTGAACCTCGCTGGTTCCCTCGTAGATCTCGGTGATCTTCGCGTCGCGCATCATGCGCTCCACCTCGTACTCTCTGGTGTATCCGTATCCGCCGTGGAGCTGAACCGCCTTCGTGGTGACTTCCATAGCCATCTCCGCCGCGTACAGCTTCGCCATAGCCGCCTCCACATTGTAAGAGGTCTTGTGGTCCTTGGTGTACTGGTCCTTCGTCAGGGCTGCCTTATATACCAGGAACTGTGCAGCCTGTGCCTTGGTAGCCATATCCGCGATCTGGAACTGGGTGTTCTGGAACGCGCCGATGGCACGGCCGAACTGCTTTCTCTCCTTCACGTATGCGATGGTTCTCTCCAGAGCGCCCTCGCCGATGCCGAGAGCCTGTGCGGCGATACCGATACGTCCGCCGTCCAGGGTGTGCATTGCAATGCCGAAGCCCTTGCCCTGCTGTCCCAGCATGTTCTCCTTGGGGATACGGCAGTCGGTGAAGATCAGCTCGTAAGTGGAAGAACCGCGGATACCCATCTTCTTCTCCTTTGTGCCGAAGCTGAAGCCGGGAGTACCCTTTTCCACGATGAACGCGGAGATCTCCTTTGCCATCTTGCCGCGCTTCTCAACCATGCCGGTAATGGCGAAGATCACATAGACGTCCGCTTCCTTACCGTTGGTGATGAAGATCTTGGAGCCGTTGAGAACCCACTCGTCCCCGTCCAGCACAGCCTTGGTCTGCTGCCCCTGGGCGTCGGTTCCGGCACCGGGCTCGGTCAGACCGAACGCGCCAATCTTTCTTCCCGATGCGAGATCGGGCAGATACTTCTGCTTCTGCTCCTCAGTGCCATAGGTGAGGATGGGGTCGCAGCAGAGGGAAGTGTGTGCGGATACGATGACCGCGGTGGTGCCGCAGACCTTCGCCAGCTCCTCGACGCACATCACGTATGTCAGCACGTCGCAGCCCTGTCCGCCGTACTCCTTGGGGATGGGGATGCCCATGAAACCTGCCTTTGCCATCTTCTCAACGGTGGCCCGGGGAAATTCCTCCGTCTCGTCCACCTCGATGGCAAGGGGCTTTACTTCCTTTTCGGCAAACTCCTTGAACAGAGTCCGCGCCATTTCATGCTTTTTGCTCAAAGTGAAATCCATGATTTTGTTTCCTCCATAAAATGTAGTCTCTCAGACGGGCCGCGGGAACGGCCCGCCCATGTAAAAGCAGGCGGTCCTGCCTCCTCTCAGAATCCTTACAGCGCGTCCACGGGAGTCTTGGTGCGGTCGGCGTTGTAGACGTAGAAGCCCCTGCCGCTCTTCACTCCCAGGTTTCCGCCCCGAACCATCTTGCGGATCAGAGGGCAGGCGCGGTACTTGCTGTCCCCGGTCTCCTTGTAGAGAACGTCCATGATGGCAAGGCAGATGTCCAGGCCCACAAAGTCGCCCAGCTCCAAAGGTCCCATGGGATGGTTTGCGCCCAGCTTCATGGCGGAGTCGATGCCCTCGATATTGGCAACGCCCTCCATCTTGATGAATGCCGCCTCGTTGATCATGGGGATCAGGATGCGGTTTACCACAAAGCCTGCGGCCTCGTTCACCTGTACGGGGGTCTTGCCGATCTCCTCGGAGATCTTCTTGATGGCGTCCACGGTCTCCTGGGGCGTGTTCACGCCGGCGATCACTTCCACCAGCTTCATGCGGTCAGCAGGGTTGAAGAAGTGCATGCCGATCATGGGACGGGTGAGCCCGTTGCCGATCTCGGTGATGGAAAGGCTGGAAGTATTGGATGCGAAAATGCACTCGGGCTTTACGAACTTATCCAGCTCGCCGAAGGTGGTCTTCTTCACGCCCATGTCCTCGAATGCGGCCTCCACGATCAGGTCGCAGTCCGCGCAGAGATCTTCCTTCAATCCGGGAGTGATCTTCGCGAGAATGGCGTCCACAGCCTCCTGGGTCAGCTTGCCTTTCTCCACAAGCTTCGCGTAACCCTTGGCGATCTTGCTCTTGCCGCCCTCAGCCCACTCCTGCTTGATGTCGCAGAGCGCGACTTCATAACCGTCAACCTGGGCGAATGCCTTCGCAATGCCCTGTCCCATAGTGCCAGCGCCGATAATGCCTACTTTCATTGAACGTTCCTCCTTATATTTTTATATTCTCTGTTTTATTTGCAGCTGTCCGACTTCTGTTTACTTGTTCTGGAACGGAGCCTTCACCTTATCCTTGTTCTTGTCCAGGAAGAAGGCCATGCCGTACTTCTGGTCCTCCGTCTCGAAGCAGTCCCCGAAGAGCTTCTCCTCGATGGCAACAGCCTCGTCCATATCCTTGTCCAGGCCCTCGTTGATGGCCTTCTTGCAGTTTCTCACCGCGATGGGAGCGTTCTTTGCGATGGCTGCCGCCATCTTCTGTGCCCCAGCCAGAAGAACCTCCTGGGCGGTCTTCACAACGTTGCCCTCCGCGTCCACTTCCGCGGAATAAACCTCGTTCACCAGGCCGATCCGATATGCCTCCGCAGCCTTGATGTTGCGGGCGGTGTAGATCATCTGCTTTGCCATGCCGGGACCCACCAGGCGGGCAAGCCTCTGGGTGCCGCCGAAGCCGGGGGTGATTCCCAGACCAACCTCGGGCTGGCCGAACACCGCGTTGTCGGAGCAGAGCCGGATATCGCAGCTCATGGAGATCTCACAGCCGCCGCCCAGCGCAAAGCCGTTCACTGCGGCGATCACGGGGATCGGGAAAGTCTCCAGCTTCCGGAACACGTCGTTCCCCTTCTTTCCGAAAGCTTCGCCCTCCGCCTTTGTCAGGGAGCTCATCTCCCCGATGTCCGCGCCGGCCACAAAGGACTTCTGGCCCGCGCCGGTGAGGATCAGGCAACGGACGGCGTTGAGGTCCACCGCGTCCAGGGCGGCGTTTAACTCGTCCAGCACCTGGGAATTCAGCGCGTTCAGGGCCTTCTCCCGGTTGATGGTGATCGTTGCGACCGCGCCGTTCTGTTCATAAAGTATGTAATCCATTTCGTTCTCCTTTTTTTTGAATACGTCCGACTGCCGGAACCCATTTCGCCATCCGGCTTTCTTTTCCGTTCCGACAGGCATTCACACACACCAAGGAGAATACCCCTTGCGAAGTATTCTCCCTGCTTTTTTCTTTATTAGTCCTCGATCTTCACGATGGTGGAGCAGCCCATGCCGCCGCCGATGCAGAGGGTTGCCAGACCGGTCTTTGCGCCCCTTGCGTGCATCTCGTGAAGCAGCGTTACCAGGATACGGCATCCGGACGCGCCCACGGGATGGCCCAGGGCGATAGCGCCGCCGTTGGGGTTCAGCTGCTTATCCACGTCGATGCCCAGCTCCTTGCCCACTGCAACGGACTGTGCCGCAAACGCCTCGTTTGCCTCGATGATGTCAAAGTCTTCGATCTTCATGCCGGTCTTCGCCATGACTTTCTTTGTGGCAGCCACGGGACCGATTCCCATTACCTCGGGACGAACGCCTGCCAGCGCTCCTGCTACGAAAGTAGCCATGGGCTTTACGCCCAGCTCCTTCGCCTTCTCCTCGCTCATCACCACGATGGCAGCCGCGCCGTCATTGATGCCGGAAGCGTTGCCGGCGGTTACGAATCCGCCCGGATTGATGGGACGAAGCTTCTGAAGTCCCTCGATGGTGGAGCCGGGACGAGGACCCTCGTCCACCTTGAACTCGATCGTCTCCTTTTTCTTCTTTACCATAACGGGTACGATCTCCGCGTCGAAAGCGCCGCTCTTCTGTGCAGCCTCCGTCTTCTGCTGGCTCTTCAGGGCGAACTCGTCCAGTTCCTCCCTGGTCAGTCCCCACTCCTCGCAGATATTGTCCGCGGTCTTGATCATATGATAATCGTTGAAAGCGTCCCAAAGGGCGTCCTTGATCATGGTGTCCACCAGCTTGCCGTCGTTCATGCGGTAGCCGTAACGTCCCTGCATCACCGCGTAGGGAGCCATGGACATATTCTCCATGCCGCCTGCCACAACCACGTCGGCGTCTCCCGCCATGATCATCTGTGCAGCCTGGTTCACGCAGTTCAGACCGGAACCGCAGACAACGTTCATGGTGACAGCGGGAACCTCGATGGGAAGCCCGGCCTTGATGGACGCCTGACGCGCCACGTTCTGACCCTGGCCTGCCTGGATCACGCAGCCCATGTAAACCTGGTCAACCTGCTCAGGCTTAACGCCCGCTCTGTTCAATGCCTCTTTGATTACGATTGCGCCCAACTCCGCCGCGGGAGTCGTGCTCAGGGAACCGCCCATGGTTCCGATTGCGGTACGGCAAGCACCGGCCAAAACTACTTTCTTTGCCATTCGTTTTTCCTCCGTTTTATTTGTTGTTTTTGATGATTGTTATTTTTTTATCATTCTTCGCTTTTCTCATTGTATCATAGGCACATAGCTTTTGCAATGCCTGATTTTTAAATTTTCCAGTTCAGCCAGCCGCCGTGGTTCGGGCAAAAATTGTGCTCGCACAAATTTTTGCCGAACACGCGCGGCTGAGGGAGCGCCTTCTTATGAGCAAAGGTAGTCGCGAAGCGACGGAAAGCGCGTCAGCGCGGCTTTGCGAATGGCGCGGGCTGAACTGGATACCCCAGGGACGCAACCGCCCTTCTATGCGCAAGACATTCGCGAAGCAGCGGTAAGCGCGTCAGCGCGGCTTTGCGAATGGCGCGGGCTGAACTGGACACCCCAGGAACGCAACCGCCCTTCCATGCGCAAGACATTCGCGAAGCGACGGTAAGCGCGTCAGCGCGGCTTTGCGAATGGCGCGGGCTGAACTGGTCACCCAAAAATATCATCTATGATCGCGCCTTTTTTCAGATTGGGCTGAATGAATTTTTCATAGGCGTACTTCCAGACCTGCGGCGCTCCTTTTGAAGTCTTCCGGTTCCTGGTGAGGATCTGTCCCAGCTTGACCTTGTGCTCCTTCCAAGATTTTCCCAGGGTGACGTCGTTCTGCATGATGGGCTGGATATTGTCCATGGAGTGGGCGAACCTTGCCTCCGGCGTCTCCCACTTTTCAAATTCCTCCCAGAGGGCCCTAAGTTCCTCCCTCTGATCGTCCGGCAAAAGCCCGAAGAGACGGTCCGCCGCCTTGACCTCCCGGTCCCGTTTCGTCTTCTGCCCCTCCTCGTCGTAAGCGTAGGTGTCCCCCGCGTCGATCTCCACCAGATCGTGGATCAGGAGCATCATCATGGTCTTTGCCAGATCCACCTCCCCGTCGGCGTACTCTTTCATAAGATAAGCCATGACCGCCAGGTGCCAGGCGTGTTCCGCGTCATTTTCCTTCCGCTCGCCCCCTGTCAGGTAGGTCTGCCGCTGAACAAATTTCTCCTTGTCAATCTCCCGCAAAAACGCAAACTGCTGATCCATTCTGGACATCTCACCATCTCCTTACCTTGTGCCAGTCTCCTTTTATGCCCCCGTAGCTGCCGTACTTCCAGACGGCACCCGTCTGTTTTTGTCACACTGCGACGGAAAAGGAGCGCTGCTTTTCAGCAATGCTCCTCAATTTTTTATGCCGGAATATCCTGTCTTATGCCAAACCGTTTTCCGCCGGACTTTCTTCCCGGTCAGTTCTCCGGTTCGATCAGGCCGTAGGTGTCGCCCTTCCTCTTATACACCACGTTCACCTGATTCGTCTCCGCGTTGCAGAATACAAAGAAGTTGTGTCCCAGGAGTTCCATCTGGATGCAGGCGTCCTCCGGATACATGGGCTTGATGTCAAATTTCTTCGTGCGGACGATCTTGATCTCCTCTTCATCCGCGTAATCGTTTTCCACGTACATCTGGCTGAAATCGCCGGCCTCCTGCTGCTTGTCCACGATCTTTGTCTTGTATTTCTTCAGCTGTCTCTCAATGATCTCTTCCACAAGGTCGATGGAGACATACATGTCGTTGCTCACCTGCTCGGAACGGATGATATTTCCCTTGACGGGGATCGTCACCTCTATCTTCTGGCGGTCCTTCTCCACGCTCAGCGTCACGTTCACCTGGGTGTCGGGGTTGAAATACTTATCTAACTTGCCGATCTTGTCCTCCACTGCCGCCTTTAATCCGGGCGTCACCTCGATGTTTCTGCCAACGATAATACATTTCATAAATCGATCATCCCCTTCGCTGCAATATTTTCAATTCCAGACTGACGCCGGCGCTGCTCTGATCGGACGCTTTCCCGTCCAGGCCCGTCCCTCTGTAATTGTATGCTCATTATACCATAATTTTCCATCATTTTGCAACAATTTAGAGTTTTTTTTTGAGCTTTTTGACTTTATTTTTGTCAACAGAAATCTTTCAAATTCTGTTTTTTTCTTATATTTTTGGTAAACCTGTCCAAAACATTTGTTCCCCCAAAAACAGATGTTCCCGAACATGTTTTTATGCGAAAACATGTGGATATTGTGCATAACTTGGTGTATAAATCGTTTTTGCCCATTTTTCGGCTTTCAAAATTGTGGATAACTTTATTTTCTTCCACCGGCCTTCTCGTCAAAAAAATAGAATGTTTTTACTTTTTTGGTCATTTTGTATATATTCATTCCTGATTGAATTTTTCCCCCGCCAGAAATAGTCCGAAACTTTGACCATAAATTCTGTCTATCTCCCCGCGAGGTAACTCCCGGCGCTCACAGCCGCGTTCGCTCCGTCCGCCACGGCGGTGACAACCTGCCGGATGGGCTTTTTGCGCACGTCCCCCGCCGCAAAGATCCCCGGGCAGGAGGTAACGCAGTCCTCCCCCGCCAGCACGTACCCCGCCGGATCGCACTCCGCAAGGCCCTGTACCAGCTCGCTGTCCGGGTGGATCCCCACCGCTATAAACACGCCGTCCAGGGGCAGTTCCCTCTGGGAACCGTCCTTTGCATCCTCCAGAAGGACGCCCTCCACGCTGTCCTCCCCCCGGATCTCCTTTACCGTATGACTGTAAAGGATCTCTATATTTTCCTTGCTCTTCACTTCCTCCTGCAGGATCTTCGCCCCCCGCAGCTCGTCCCGGCGGTGGATCAGATAGACCTTCTTACAGATCCCGGACAAATAGACCGCGTCCTCCAGGGCGACGTCGCCGCCCCCGATCACCGCCGTGGTCTTCCCCCTAAAGAAAGCGCCGTCGCAGGTGGCACAGTAAGAGACGCCCATGCCGGAAAGCGCTTCCTCCCCGGGAACCCCCAAGAGCGCGTGATGGGCCCCCGCCGCCAGGATCACGCTGGCCGCCTCCAGCTCTTCTTTCTCCGTGCGGACGACCTTATAGCTGCCCCTGTCCAGGATTTCCAGGGCCTCCCCCTCCCGGAAGGAGATCTCCAGCTTGTCCGCGTGCTTTCTGAACGCCGTCCCCATATCAAAGCCGTTGATCCCGGGAAGCCCCAGATAATTGTCCACCTCGTAGGTGTTCAGGATCTGGCCCCCGCTCATGGGATTTTTTTCCAGGACCAAAAGATCCAGTCCCGCCCTCTTTGCATAAACCGCCGCCGAAAGCCCCGCGGGCCCCGAACCGATGATGATCAGATCGTACATACTGCCTCCTGTTCTGTGTCTTTTCTAATTTATTATTGTGGGCTGCCGTCCCAACTCCCGCTTTACTTTGCCGGAAAATATGCTATGATAAGGACAGACATTCACGGAAAAGAGAAGCGCGTCCTTCCGCCCCCTTTTCCGCCCGATGTATCATACTGTCAAGCAAGGAGCTTTTTATGATCGAACGCGATCCCCTTTCTGAAAACTGCCGTCCGCGGGCCCTGATCACCGGCGCGTCCCGTGGAATCGGCCTTGCCGCCGCAGAGGTCTTCGCCGAAGCGGGCTTTGACCTGACACTCACCTGTTCTCAGAGTTTCCCGAAACTCTCTCAGATATCCGGGGAACTCCAGGAAAAATACGCCGTCTCCTGCACCGCCGTCCAGGCAGACGCGGGCGATTCCGGCCAGACGGACCGGATCTTTCAGAATTTAGACCGGCTGGACGTCCTGATCAACAACGCCGGCATATCTTACGTGGGCCTCCTGCACGAGATGTCTCCCGAAGAATGGCGGCGGGTGATGTCCGTAAACCTGGATTCCTGCTTCTATACCGCGAGGCGGGCCATTCCCCTGATGCTGCAAAACCACCGGGGCCGCATCATCAACATCTCCTCCGTCTGGGGAAACTTGGGGGCTTCCATGGAAACCGCCTACTCCGCCTCCAAAGGCGGCGTAAACGCCTTTACAAAAGCGCTGGCAAAGGAGCTGGCCCCCAGCGGCATCCAGGTGAACGCCATCGCCTGCGGCGTCATGGATACCTCCATGAACGCCTGCTTTTCCAAAGAAGATTTAGAAGCGCTGCGGGCCGAGATTCCCGCCGACCGCCTGGGAGATCCAAAGGAAGCGGCAAGGCTCGCCCTGCAGCTGGCCCAGGGGCCCGAATACCTGACAGGGCAGATCATCACCCTGGACGGCGGGTGGACTTAAAAACCCCGCCAGACTTTTTCTCCGGACAGCCTCCGGCCCGAGAACCCGCCGCAGGACTCAGGCGTCTCCGCCAAATATCTTCTGAAAAAAAGTCAGGTATCCGTCTTCCACCGCGACCTGGTCCAAATCCTTCTGCTCCAGGTCGTAATAATACTTTCCCGTCCGAATGTCCAGGGAGATCCGATCCAGCGGGAAACCCGGCCGGCAGGGTCTTTCATGGGGCACGGAGGTGATGAGAAAATATTCGCTGGCGATGCTGTCGTCCATGAGCGAATACTCCTTCCCCGGCCCCGTCACCAGGCATACGGCGTTCCGGTATCTGGCCCGGAGATCCCCATACCGTTTCGCAAGTCCGGTGTAATACTCCTCCATCTCCTCATCCGTATATCTTCTCCCGTTGATGGTCCTGACATGCACGCCGGGCTGAAGCTCCTCCGGTACATTGTCAAAATACAATCCGGAGTCACAGGAAAACACCGGCTCCCCGATCTCCCGATAATACGCTTTCGCCTTTTTCCGCGCATTTTCCAGGAGCGTCTTTCCGTCTTCCTCTATATCCTGGATCCGCTCCCAGGCTTCTTCCGAAAGTTCCCCCCGGATATCGTTTAAGCTCAGGATCTCCAGGGGAAGAGGGGCCAACCGCCTTCGCATGGCGCTCAGCTTCGCCAGATTTCCCGTCCCGTATATCAGCCGCGTCCTCCCGCCGGAGGCGTCTCGTTTCCGCTGAAAATCCACTGTTCTTTCGTCCTTTCTCGTTTTCACACCGGCTGCGGTTCAGGCTTTCGCTCCCGCTCTCCGATCTGTCCCATCCCGGGAAAGGCATCCTTCCGCCGTTCTCCGACTTGTCCCGCCCCAGGCAAAACATTCTTCCGCCGTTCTCCGACTTGTCCCCGCCCCGGATCACCGCCTGTTTGACCTTCTCCAGATCTTCCTCGCCTGGGCCTCCCGGATCAGCATGTCCCGGAAATCCGGGTGGGCGATGGAGATCAGCGCCTCCGCCCTCTCCCAGGTGGAGCGCCCCTCCAGATTGATCACGCCGTACTCCGTGGCCAGGAAATACACCTGGCTCCTGGGGGAAGTGATGATATCCCCGTTGAACTGCGGCAGGATCCGGGAATGTTTCTGGCCGCTTCGGTCCGTGTGGACGGAGCTCATGCAGATAAAGGCTTTCCCGCCGTGGGAGGCGGAGGCCCCGATCAGGAAGTCCAGCTGTCCTCCGGTACCGCTGATCTGCCGCATGCCGGAACCCTCGGCCGCCACCTGTCCGTAGAGATCCACCGCCACGCAGCTGTTGATGGACACCATATTGTCGATCTGGGCGATCACGCTGGGGCGGTTCACATATTCCAGCGGATATGCCGCCACCCCCGGATTGTCGTCCAGCCATTCATAGAGTTCATTGGAGCCGATGGCGCAGCCGAAGACTCCCTTTCCCCGGTCCAGTTTCTTGTATTTATTGGTCAGTTTGCCCGCCTTATACAATTCCAGGAAAGCGTCCGAACAGAGCTCCGTGTGCATGCCCAAGTCCCTCAGATCCGACTGGGAGATGATCTCCCCCACCGCGTTCGGCATGCTCCCGATCCCCAGCTGAAGGGTGGCCCCGTCCACGATATAGGGGATCAGAAGTTCCGCGATCCTGCGGTCCACCTCCCGGGGCGGCGCAGGCCTCGCGTCCTCAAAGGGCTCGTGATGGCCCTCCACTACATAGTCCACCTCCGAGATATGGATGCACTCATCGTACCCGCCCCGGACCTTCGGCATGTTTTCATTGACTTCCACGATGACGATATCGCCCATCCGGCAGATCGGCGCGGCAACGCCGGTGTTCACTGAAAAATGAAAATACCCATGCTTGTCCATGGGCGATACGCTGACCATGACCACGTTTACGTCCAGAAAGAACTCGTAATACGCGGCGTTATTGTGGAAAACCATCGGTATATAATAACATTTTCCCTCGTCGCAGAGCTTTCTCTCATAAGCGGAGCAATGCCAGCTGTGATAGATGAAATGCTCCTGGGACGGATCGCACTCCGCGGCGCAGATGGGTCCGGCGATCAGGTTGCCCCGGATCTTCACGTCCGTCAGCTCGTCCCGGCGCGCTGCAAGGGCCTGATCCAGCAGAACCGGCTTTCCAAGGGAACTGGTGTAGTCGATCCAGTCGCCATCCTTCACCACCTTCACCGCTTCCTCCGGCGTGCGGAGCTTTTCCCTGTATTCCGAAGCGAAGTCCAAACCCATAAGCGATCCCCCCAAACTCTTCCGATCCTAGCGTCCTGCCATATCCTCCCCCGGCTTCTCCTATTCCTCCCGGGGATCTCCCCGCGGCCCTTCCGTCAGTTCCCTCTATTCCTCCCCGGGCTTCTCCGTTTCCTCCTGGGACGCTTCCTCCGGCCCTTCCGTCAGTTCCCTCTGCTTCCTCCCCCGGCTTCTCCGTTTCCTCCTGGGGATCTCCCCGCGGCCTTTCCGTCAGTTCCCTCTATTCTTCCCCCGGCTTCTCCGTTTCCTCCTGGGACGCTTCCTCCGGCTCTTCCATCACGTCTTTTCCGTCGGGCTTCGCCGCCCCTTTCTCGGCCGTTTCCTCCAATATTTCCCCGCCCTTCAGGGTATGCTGGATCACTTCCGCCTGTTTATCTTCATCCAGTTTCATCAAGGCGATCCTCTGGGTCAGGATCGCCAGTTTCCGCTCCAGGACTGAAATTTTCACCGTATCTGAAAACTGTCTGATGATCAGCGCGAAGATCAGGATCAGAAAGACAAAGTTCGTGGGAGACTGCAGTCCCACATAGTGTATCACTTCATAGACCTTGGTGGGAAGAAGGCTCATGAGGACCAGCATCAGGCTGGCAACCGTCCAAAAGAGCGCGTGCTTGATCTGAAGCTGATTCTTCCGAATCTCCCCGACAAAGTAGATCATAGTGCCGACTGCCCCGACGATCAGCATAATTCTCAACTGGATTGGCATTCTGCTCCCCTCCTCCGATCAGATCTTGATTTTCTTCCTGAAATGCTGGACCAGCAAAATGGAAACTCCCATCTTCAGCATATACAAGATGCTCTTCAGCGGATTCAGATAACTCTGTCCCGCAGTCCTCTCCCGCATTTCCACCTGAATTTCCGATATTTTTGCACCGCAGCTCATCAGATAAGCGATGGAATCCGGTTCCGGCTCAATATTCGTCTGCGTTGTAAACGCGCGGATCAGTTTTCTGTCATACATCCGAAATCCGCTGGTGGGATCATAAATTTTCTTTCCGGTGGTGAGACGAATCGCCAGAGAGATCAGATTGCTGCCAAACATTCGAATGGTCTTCGGTTTTTTATTCGGAGGACAGAACCTTCCCCCGATCACAATGTCGTAACCCCTCTCCAGCTCCTCCAGCATTTTCGCAATATATTCCGGGCGATGCTGGCTGTCGCCGTCAAACTGCACCACCGCGTCATATCCATGCTGCTCCGCATACCGCATGCCCGCCTGCACCGCGTCGGACAATCCAAGATTTACCGGAAGATCCAGCATGTGGAAATGATTTCTGCGGCAGATCTTGCCCGTCCTGTCAATGCTTCCGTCATTCACAACAAGATAATCAAACTGCGGACAGATCTCCGTCAGTTCGGACACCGTGTTGAATATATTTTTTTCCTCATTGAAAGCCGGAATCACGATCAACAGTTTCATATTGGCATTCTTCTCTCTATCTATATATTCAGTATACTATGTTAGCGGATGCAATGCAAGAATGAACCGCCGTTTTTCCCGTCCTTTCCCGCTCGTTGGAGTTTTTGATCAGGCCCGCATTTTTCCTGCGAAATCAGACATCGCCTCAGAAATCCTGATCTGCTGGGGACAGACCTTCTCACAAGAACGACAGCCAACGCAGGCGGAAGGGTGTTTTTCCTCCGGGACCGCCATCAACGCCATCGGCGCGATAAAGCCCCCGCCCGTGAAACTGTGCTCGTTATACAGTTCCAGAAGCATGGGGATATCCAGTCCTTTCGGGCAATGGCTGACGCAGTAATGACAGGCCGTGCAGGGCAGAACACCGTTTAACAGACCCTCTCCGACCGAGAGCAGCGTCCTCATCTCGTTTTCCGAAAGCGGACTTTCCGTTTCAAAAGTTTCAATATTTTCTTTCATCTGCTGGAAATTCGACATTCCCGAGAGGATCACGGTGACACCCGGAATACTCTGCAGGAACCGGAACGCCCATGCGGGAATCGTCTCATCAGGTCTGCACGCCTTCAGCACCTCGGCGCTTTCCGTCGGCAGGTCCGCCAGCTTTCCGCCCCGCAGCGGCTCCATGACCCAGACAGGAATGTGATAAGAGTTCAAAAGCTCCACCTTCGCCTTCGCATCCTGGAAGGACCAGTCCAGATAATTGAGCTGGATCTGGCAGAACTCCATATCCGCGCCGTACTTTTCCAGGAAACGCTTCATCACGTCCAGGTTTCCATGGGCTGAAAAGCCCAGGTGCCGGATCCGTCCCGCCCTTTTCTGTTCCGTCAGATAGGAAAAGATCCCGTATTTTTCATCCAGATAGGCGTCGATATTCATCTCGCAGACGTTGTGGAAGAGATAAAAATCGAAATATTCCACGCCGCACTTCTGCAGCTGCCTTTCAAAGATCTCCTTCACCTTCGGCATGTTGCTGAGGTCATAACCTGGAAACTTGTCCGCGAGATAATAGCTTTCCCGGGGATATCTTCCCAGGGCCTTCCCCATGGCGATCTCCGAATTACCGCCGTGATACCCCCAGGCGGTGTCATAATAATTGACGCCATGCTCCATCGCGTAGGCGACCATCTCTTCCGTTTTAGCGCCGTCAACCACCCCGTCGTCGCCGTTCACGACAGGAAGCCTCATGGCTCCCATCCCCAGCATTGAAAGTTTCTTTCCCTGAAATTCCCGATAAATCATAACCGCCGCCTCCATTTCTATTTTTGCAGTTTCCTTCGGATAAATTCATTATAGCAGAATGTCGGCCAATACGCAAACGTCCTGTATCAGGGCAAATAAAGAAACCCCTGAAAGCGCTGCGCTTTCAAGGGTTTCAGGATTTTTAATTTGTTCGCGATTATCTCTTGGAGAACTGAGGCGCGCGACGTGCTGCCTTTAAGCCGTACTTCTTTCTCTCCTTCATACGAGGATCTCTGGTGAGGAAACCGGCCTTTTTCAATACAGGTCTGTAATCCGCGTCCACCTGGAGCAGTGCCCGGGAAATGCCGTGCCTGATCGCGCCGGCCTGACCGGTGAATCCGCCGCCCTTTACGTTTACCAGTACGTCGTACTTGTCAACAGTCTCGGTAGCCACCATGGGCTGACGAACGATGGTCTTCAGGGTCTCGACGCCAAAATACTCGTCCATGTTTCTCTTATTGATGACAACGTCACCCTTGCCGGGTGTCAGATACACTCTTGCGATAGCTTTCTTTCTTCTGCCTGTTCCGTAATATCTCTCAGACTTAGCCATAATCTAATATCCTCCTATCCCTTAGAAAGTCAACACTTCAGGTTTCTGTGCGGCATGCTTGTGCTCGGGTCCTGCATATACAAACAGCTTGGTATACATCTGCCTGCCGAGAGGTCCCTTGGGAAGCATCCCCTTAACCGCCATCTCCACTACGGACTCGGGCTTCTTTGCAAGCTGCTCCCTCAGCGTGGTTTCCTTCATACCGCCGACGTACTCGCTGTGTCTGTAATAAATCTTCTGATCCAGCTTTTTGCCGGTCACCTTGACTTTCTCAGCGTTGACTACGATCACATAATCTCCCGTATCGATAAAAGGCGTAAAAATAGGCTTATTCTTGCCTCTCAGAACCTTCGCGACCTCTGCGGCCAGACGGCCCAGAGTCATATCAGCAGCATCTACCACATACCATTTTCTCTCGATGGTAGCGGGACTAGCCATAAAAGTCTTCATTGCGATTTCCTCCGTTATGATTACTTACAGTCCATTTCACATAGTTTGCCTTTTCACACCGGGACGCCGCGGATGTCCGGCCACAGCGAAACGGGTTCCAAGGACGGCTGATTTTTATCTTTTCAATGTCTCGCCGGGGCTTTGGCTCAACATTCCGACACAAAATCACATTGGTGTATTATAGGGTAATTTCCGGTTCCTGTCAATACCTTTTCAGCCAAGTTTTCAGCGATTTGCCAAAAAAACCTGGCTCCCCACGCCCTATGCGAAACCGGGAAGCCAGATTTTTTATCGCCGTGCCCTCGCCCTTTCCTCCTCCATTGTGTCAGTGCGTCCAGGGGAAGCAGTGGTCGGCAGCGCGGGAAACGCACTGTAAGCAAGCTTGTTGCCTCCCTAGCAATTGCCTGCGAACGTCACATTGTCGTTGCCTATGAAGTCCCAAGCTTTGGGCGACAGAATGTCAATTGAATGACCCATGACCTGCTTGTTCGTCTTGTTGACAACCGTCACCCTCACTGCGCTCGTGTAATTGTTGAAAAAATATCTACTTCTTCCTTCAATTGCCTCTCCACCGCCTGAACCGTCTGCATTTGGGTCAATGTCAGCCAATGCTGTCAACGGTGACTGAATGAGCATCATCAAGACCGTTAGGAACATGCATAACGGTCTTTTCCAGACTCTTTTTTTCATGAGCATCTTGCCTCCTCTCACGTACTTCATCAATACATTCCAGGAAGGTAATCCGGGTTGTTAGGATCATATCCGCTGTTGAAATCGTCACCTTGTCCTGGAAGTTTTGGTATGAATTCCTCCCAAACTGCATCATCTCCGGTCAAGTCTGTATTTGGAATTACACCAGGAGTTGTGCCGCCATCGCCAGCACCGGGGTCTTCCTCCAAGATGTCAGGATTACGGCTGGGATCGTCATCAGGGATGATGACTTCACTTCCTGCAGCATTAACATCAGGGGTTGAATTGTCGATATCAGGCTTCGTTTCCTTGTTTTCTTCCTTCTGCACGACCACCTGATTCACCCATGCACTGTCAGGATCATCCTTGTGAACAATGTCAATGACCCTGTACGCATTGTCAAAGACGCCCACAAGCGCCACGTATGGAACGCCGTTTTCCTTGTTGGTGAATGTGACCGTGTAACTAACGTCGAATTTGTCGTCATTCACGTCGACAAAGACCATTCCGCTCCCATCTGCTATTTCAAAGCTGTCTAACTGCGTTACGTCGAAATGATACGTTCCATTTGCAATGAAATGCTTTAGCATATTGCTTTCCGTCATCTGTGCCTCTTCCAGTTCGTACCCGTGAAAGATGGCTCCGCCGATGCCGCCTGCCGCCTGCAAGAAAGTCCAGCCCTCCGGAACATACTGTATTTCTGCGCCGCCCTCTGCTGCCACAGGATTTAACAGGGCAAATGCGGACTTCAGGTCGTCTCTTTTGCAGGCGTCCTCCACTGACTCAAGAAGCGACTTTGTCCTGCTTTGCTCCGCTTCCTCAGCATATTTGATCTGAATGCCCGCAGAGGTAATCGTGTCTTTCACAAGCTGAATCAGGCCCTCATCATCTTTCCGATCGGTGGTATAGCAGACCTGAGACAAGGCAGCGGTTTTTTCGCTTTCTTCCAAAGTCTCCTGCAATTCGGATATCTGTGCTTCATAGCCTGTAATCTGCGACTCCAATCCGGTGACCTTGGCCTGCTGCTCCGCTTCCCCGCCTTCCAGTTCGGCGATCTTATCTTGAAGCGCTTCCGTCTCGGCGGCGATCTTTTCTTGAAGCGTTTCCGCCTCGGTCGCGCTCCTATACAGCCAGATGTTCCCCACGACAGAAAAGAGCAGGGCCACGCTTAAAATACCGATGATCATTTTGTTTTTCATGTTCTCATTCTCCTCTTATCATTCGTCAGGTAGTCTTTTATCTGTTCCCGCTGCTTTAACCGCAGATCCTTGTATTTTTGCCTGGCTTCGTTAAAGTCATTTACATCCTGCAGAGTCTTTTTCTCTGCCTCCGACATTGTACCGCTCTTCTCCTTTTCACATTGTGAATCCATTCCGCTTCCTCCGGTTTTTATAAAGTGTACTTTTACAAAACGGCTTTTCAGGATAAAAGAAGAATGTCGGAAAACAAGGAATTTACAGAAATATTTATTGAAAGATAAGGCTTCCCATGTTATAATATAAGGCAGTTGTGGGCAAAATTTAGAATTTGTAAAAGTACACTTTTACAAATTTCAGGCAGGAAACGTCCCATTCCCTTTTTCTATTTTTCTCGCTTTCTCGTAAAAGGTTCCCGCAGGCATTCCGCAGGCCTCCGCCGCCTGCATTAACGTAAGCTTTTTCTTTCTCCACTCGCTATATACCTCCCGAAAATTATCAGGATAGGGCATCTCCGGTCTGCCGAATTTGACCCCTCTTGCCTTTGCCGCGGCAATTCCTTCGGCCTGCCTCTGGCGGATGTTCATACGCTCATTCTCCGCCACATAGGAGAGCAGGGCCAGCACAATGTCGCTGATCAGCGTCCCCAGCAGATTCTTTTCCCGCCTTGTGTCCAAAAGCGGCATGTCGATCACAACGATATCCGCACCCTTTGCCTTGGTGATAACGCGCCACTGCTCGTTCAGGTCGGCATAATTGCGCCCCAATCGGTCGATGGACTTCACACACAGCACCGCATTGCTGTCAAGCTTCTTCAACAGCTTCTGATACTGGGGTCGATTGAAATCCTTCCCGGAGAGCTTGTCCATGTAGATATTTTTTTCCGGCACTCCCATCTTAAGCAATGCGATCCTCTGCCTGTCCTCGTTCTGTTCCCTCGTGGATACCCTCACATATCCGTAGACTTCCGTATTTTCCATACCATCACCCATTCTGCCGCTTCGGCGGCCTTTTTGGACATAAATATACTCCTCATATGGCAGGTTTGGGAGGGTTCCGGTGAATGATGCCATCCGGCATCAACAAGATTTATCAGAATTTCCTATTGGCTAATTCTCCATTCTGCTATAAAATAGGTTATATAATGTGATATAATGTTACAATAAAAATATGAAAGCGAGGTTTCCTTTAAATATGGCCAGTCAAAAAACGCGTTGTCCCGTATGCATGACAAAAATGCAGCCCAAGGGCGAAGACCTTGTCTGTCCGGAGTGCGGTTATAAATATTGCGCGAACCGCCAGCCCTATACTTACGACGACCACAATCATTCCCAGTACCAGACCTACACCCGGCAGGTGTCCTACTCGGGGAATCCTCCCCGCCAGGCGCCTGTATCCTCCCAGGGAGCTTATTCCCAGCCCCGGCAGAGTGCCGCCCAGACGCCGCCCAGCCGCCCTGCTGCCCAGGGGACTTCCGGCCAGACACAGCCAGGCCAGTCCCGGCCAAATGCTTACCCCGGGACCGCTCCAATCGCCTCCCGGGATTCCTATCCGCGGACACAGACAGCCTCCGCGCAGCCACGGCAGGGCAGCGGCAGTTCCTCCGCCCAGAAGCCAAAATCCCCCGTGCAGGTCATCGTAACGATCTTCGTCATCATCTTTATCGCGGATTTTGTGATCTCCATGCTGGCCGGACTGTTTTCCCTGTTCTCGGCATTCTGACGCGCCCTCTTTACCCGCCCGGTCGGAGATATTGCATTCCCGGCCGCGGAAGGCCAGGCCGTGATGTAAAGGATTTCTCCGCTGCTTTCGCCGATATTCCTTTCCCGGCCGCGGAAGGCCAGGCCGTGATTCGCTGAAAATAAATTGGATAAAAGGAAGTTATCTTATGAAAAAGAAATCGTTGAAATGGTATCTGCTGATATCCGTCTGCATTCTGCTGCTCACCGCTTGCGGGCCGGAAAACACCCCTGGACAGAGCTCCGCAGCCCCTACGCCCGGCTTAGATTCCGCGCTGATGGGAGAGCCCATCGAGACGCCGGAGCCCACGCCGGAGCCCACACCCGAACCCACGCCCACACCCCCGCCCACCGTGACGCTGATGGCTCTGGGCGACGACCTGCTTCACACGAACGTCATCAGCTCCGGCCTGCAGAGCGACGGCACCTACAACTTCGACTGTCTCTTTGCCGACCTCTCCGACTTCATACAGGCCGCCGATCTCAGCGTGATCAACCAGGAGACTATCTTCGGCGGAAACAATCTGGGGTTCTCAGGCTATCCCCTGTTCAACTCGCCGACGGAGGTTGGGGACGCCATCGTGAAAGCGGGATTTGACATCGTGCTCCAGGCCACCAATCACACGGCGGACAAGGGTCTGGAGGGTATGCAGAACTGCATTTCCTACTGGAGCGGGCACCCGGAGATCCTCATGGCGGGACTCCACGAAAAATACGAGCCCGCGGAGGGCGAGAGTCCGGAAGATACCGCCAGGAACGAGGCCATGCAGCGCATTCATCTCACGACGGTGAACGACATCACTTTCGCCATCCTGAACTATACCTACAGCCACAATTCGGATATCGTCGCCTCCTATGCCAGGGGCCGGCTGGACATGCTCTGCAACTACAATGAATCCAACGGCGCGCTGGACATGACCACCCTGCATCCCCAGGTCCTGACAGACATCGCCCTTGCGGAAGAGATGGCGGACGTCGTGATCGTGTTCCCTCACTGGGGGATCGAGTACCAGACTTCCCCCTCCAAGTACCAGCAGAGCTTTGCGGAACAGATGACGGAGGCCGGCGCGGACCTGATCATAGGCACCCATCCCCACGTCATCCAGCCCATGGAATGGATCACCTCCGAGAACGGCAACGAATGTCTCTGCTACTATTCCCTGGGCAACTATGTCTCCACACAGAAGGATCCCATCTGCCTTCTGGAAAACATGGCCTGGGTAACCTTTCAGGGCACGGACGACGGCGTGATCATCGACCGCGAGAAGACCGGCAGCATCCCCATCGTCAACCACTATCTCACCGGCCCTCTCCGCTTCAGCAACATCTACCTCCTGGAGGACTATTCCCAGGAGCTTGCGGACCAGCACGGAGTGAAGAACTGGGGCGGTACCCCGCTCTCCTATGACCAGCTCCAGGAGTGGGCCCGGGATATCCTCGGCGACAGCGTAAAGAGCGCCTATGAGCTCACCGGGCTTCGGGAGAAGACGGAAGGCAGCTCCGATGACAATGCCGCCGATACGGAGGCCGACGGGGCAGATGCCCCCTAAAAGGCTGCACGTTCTATCAAAAGTCGTTCGTCAGGGCAGGAGGGACGTCGTTCCCTGCTGCCCTGAAATCGTTTCTGCGCCTTCCAGCCTCTGCCGCAGCAGGGAATTCCTCTGGGTCACCGTCACGTTCCGCACTGCGTAGGAAAGGGCTTTTTTCGTTCCGACGATCACCAGGATTTTCTTTGCCCTTGTGATTCCCGTGTAGATCAGGTTCCGCTGCAGCATCACGTAGTGATTCATCAGGACGGGCATGACCACGATGGGGTACTCCGACCCCTGGGCCTTATGGATCGTGGTGGCATAGGCGTGAACCAGTTCGTCCAGCTCCGCCGCGTCATATTCCACGCTGCGGCCGTCAAAATTGACCCGCAGGGTCCGGTCCGCCTCATTTACGGATTCTACGATGCCGATGTCGCCGTTATAGACGTCCTTATCGTAGTTATTTTTGATCTGCATCACCTTGTCGTCCGTCCGGAACACATAACCGCTCCGGCGCAGGCATTCCTTGGGCATGGCGACGCCGCCCCGGCCCTTTAGAAAGACCGTGTGCTCCGGCGGGTTCAAGGCTTCCTGCAGGGACAGGTTCAGATTTGTGGCCCCCGCGACGCCGCGCTGCATCGGCGTCAACACCTGGATCTGGGCGGGCTCCACGCCATAGTATTTCGGCAGCCTGTTCTGCACCAGGTCCACGATCTTCGCCGCGGCCGCCTCCGCGTCCTCCTGTTCTATAAAGAAGAAATCCGATTCTTTTCCGTTGCTGACGTCCGGCATCCTGCCCTCGTTGATGCGGTGGGCGTTCATAATGATGCGGCTGGTCTGGGCCTGCCGGAAGATCCTCGTGAGCCGCACCACCGGAAACACGCCGGAGTCTATGACGTCCCGCAGCACGTTCCCCGCCCCCACGGAGGGAAGCTGATCGACGTCCCCTACCAGCACCAGCCGCATGGTGGGAGGGATCGCCTTCAACAGGGCGTTCATCAGGATCATGTCTATCATGGAACACTCGTCCACGATCAGCACGTCCCCCTCCAACGGGTTCTCCTCGTTCTTCTGGTACCCCTCCGGCGGCTTGCACTCCAGGAGCCTGTGGATCGTCTTTGCCTCCAGCCCCGTGGTCTCGGTCATCCGCTTCGCCGCCCGGCCCGTGGGCGCTGCCAGAAGGATCCGCAGGCCGTACGCGCGGTACGCCGCTATGATCCCGTGGGTGGTGGTGGTCTTTCCCGTTCCGGGACCGCCCGTCAGCACCATCACCTTGGAGGTGGCCGCCAGGCGGATGGCGTCCGCCTGGATCCCGTCGTATTCCATGCCGGTCTTTGCCTGAACCGCGGAGATATCCACCGACAGCGCTTCGTTTCCCGTGGTCCTCCGCGCCTCCATGAGCCTCGTGTATAGTTTGTCTGCCGCCGGGGAGGCCGCCAGCTTCTTCAGCTTTCCCGCCACCCCAACCTCCGCGAAATAGAAAGGCGGCAGATAGACAGCCGCCGCGTCTCCCCCGCCGTCCCTGGGGGAGATTTTCTTCTCCAGGATCAGATCCCCCTTGTGGAGCATCTCGTCCATGGTCATGATCACCGTCTCCGGCGACGCCTCCAAAAGCTCGGAAGCCCTGTCGATCAACTGCTGCTTTTCGGCATACACGTGTCCCTCGTCCGCGAGCTGGGAGAGCGTATACATCAGGCCGCTCCGCAGCCGGACGAAGGATTCCTTCCCGAAATTCAGCTTTCCCGCGATCTGATCCGCGGTCTTAAAGCCGATCCCCCAGATATCGTCCGCCAGGCGATAGGGATTTTCCCGGATCACGGCGATGCTCTCGCTGCCGTACTGTTTATAGATCCTTGCCGCGTAGGCGGTGGACACCTGGTGCTCCTGCAGAAAGAGCATGACGTTCTTTACTTCCTTCTGCCTCTCCCAGGACTGGGCGATCATCTGGATCCGCTTCCTGCCGATCCCTTCGATCTCGATCAGCAGTTCTATGTTATCCTCTATGACCGCGAAGGTATCCGTGCCGAACTTCTGAACGATCTTCTTCGCATACTTCGGACCCACGCCCCGGATCAGGCCGGAGCCCAGATATTTCTCCATGCCGTAGACGGTGGCGGGCAGCGTTTCCTCCCAGTTCTGGGCCGTAAACTGCCTCCCGTACTTGGCGTCCACCTTCCATTCGCCCTCCACGATGAGGACGGAACCCACGTTGACGTCTATCATATTGCCGATGACCGGCACCAGATCACTGTGATCCTTCACCCGGCACTTTAAGACGGTGTACCCGTTCTCCGGATTCTGATAGGTGATCCTCTCTACCACACAGCGGATCTTCTGCACAACAACCACACTCCTGCCAAGATTTTCCCGGCCGCGCCGTCCGCCAGCTCTCGATTCCGGCGTCTTCCGCCTGCTTTCGATTCCGGCCCGGCGGCGGGGAACAAACTTACTCCGCTTTTCCTTCTCCCTGAATCTTCATCGTCAGGCTGATACGCTTCTTCGCCATATCCACGGAAAGCACCTGTACGTCCACGATATCCCCGACGCTGACCGCCTCCAGCGGATGCTTGATAAATCGGTTCGTGATCTGGGAGATATGTACCAGTCCGTCCTGATGGACCCCGATGTCCACAAAGACGCCGAAGTCGATCACGTTCCGCACCGTGCCCTTTAAGATCATGCCGGGCTTTAAGTCCTTCATATCCAGCACGTCGCTCCGCAGGATGGGCCTCGGCATGTCGTCCCTGGGATCCCTGGCCGGCTTTTCCAGCTCTTTCAGGATATCGGTCAGGGTGATCTCGCCGATCCCCAGCTCTTTCGCCAGCGCCGCCTTGTCCTTCACACGCCTCTCCAGGCCAAATCCCCCGGCCTGTGCCGCCGTTCCGGCATTTTCCCCTCCCCGCGGGGATCCGGCCCCGTTGTCACGGCCTCCGTTTTTCACTCCCGAGGCGGCGTTCCCCGCCCCGCGCCCCGATCCCTTTCCGGGATCAGCGCGGTTGGATCCGTCCTCCCCCGAAAGGACGATCCCGGCCATGGCCGCGGCCAGGGCCTTTCCCATGGCAGTGTCCGTGTTGCGAACCCGGATCTGCTGACCTGCCTGGGCTTTGCCCGCCGATCTGTTTTTTTCGGAAACCGCCTTTCCGGAAGCGCCTCTCTCTGAAGATGCCGGGCCCCGTCCGCCAGCGCCGCCGGCCGTCTCCGCTTTTCCGGCCTTCCGGTCCGCGGCAGCCTTCTTCTGCATCTCCCGCACGTCGTCCATGGTGAGATCCAGCTTTGCCAGGAACTTTTCCGCCGCCTCATAGGACTCCGGGTGGACGCTGGTTGCATCCAGCGGGTTCCTGCCGTCCAGGATCCTCATGAAGCCCGCGCACTGCTCGTAAGCCTTGGGCCCCAGCTTCGGAACTTTTAAGAGCTGCCGGCGGTCCGTGAACCTGCCGTTTTCCTCCCGGTAGTCCACGATGTTTTTGGCAATGGTCTTATTGATCCCGGAGATATACTCCAGAAGCGGCGCGGACGCGGTGTTCACGTCCACGCCAACCCGGTTGACGCAGGACTCCACAACGCCCCCCAGCGCCTCGCCCAGCTTCTTCTGATTCATATCGTGCTGGTACTGCCCCACGCCGATGGACCGGGGATCGATCTTTACCAGCTCCGCCAGAGGGTCCTGAAGCCTCCTTGCAATGGAAGCCGCGCTCCTCTGCCCCACGTCAAACTGCGGGAACTCCTCCGTCGCCAGCTTGCTGGCCGAGTACACGGATGCCCCCGCCTCGTTCACGATCACGTACTGCACGGGGCGGTCCAGCTCCTTCAAGAGCTCCACTATGATCTGCTCCGACTCCCGGGACGCGGTGCCGTTTCCCACAGAAATCAAATCTACATTATATTTTTTGATGATCCGCTTCAGCTCGGCCTTGGACTCCTCCACCTTATTCTGGGGTGCCGTGGGATAGATCACCTTCGTGTCCAGCACTTTCCCGGTAGCGTCCACCACCGCCAGCTTACAGCCCGTGCGGAACGCGGGATCCCACCCCAGCACGGTTTTTCCCGCGATGGGAGGCTGCATCAGAAGCTGCTCCAGATTCTTTCCAAACACGTCGATAGCGCCGTCCTCCGCCTTTTCCGTCAGCTCGCTTCGGATCTCCCTTTCAATAGCAGGTGCTATTAAACGCTCATAGCTGTCCCGGCACACCTCCCGCAGGACGGGCCCCGTGTACGCGTTCTCCGAGGTGATCACTTTCTTTTCCAGATAGCGTAGGATCCTCTCCTCCGGCGCCTCCACTTTCACGATCAGGAACTTCTCCGCCTCGCCCCGGTTTAAGGCCAGGGTGCGATGCCCCGCCAGCTTTTTCACAGGCTCCGAAAAGTCATAGTACGTCTCATAGACGCTCTCCTGCTTTTCGTCCTTCGCCGTGCTGCTGACGATCCCCTCCTCCATCGTGGCGTTCCGGATATACAGGCGGTGCTCCGCCTCGTCCGAGATCATTTCCGCGATGATGTCCTTCGCCCCCTGAAGCGCCTCCTCCGGGGTCTTCACCTGCTTCTCCTCCTCTGCGTCCGCGCCGGTCACATACTTTGCCGCCTCCGTCTCCAGGGGCTCCTTTGCGTCCTGCCGGAGGATATACTCTGCAAGCCCTTCCAGGCCTTTTTCCTTCGCCACGCTGGCCCGGGTCTTTCGCTTGGGCCGGTACGGCCTGTAAAGGTCCTCCACCACTACCATGGTCTGGGCCTCCTGGATCTTCTTTTCCAGCTCGGGAGTCAGCTTCCCCTGCTCCCGGATGCTGTCGACGACCTGCTGCTTCTTCTCCTCCAGGTTTCTCAGGTAGAGAAGTCTTTCATGAAGGTTTCTAAGCTGCTCGTCATCCAGGGAGCCCGTAGCCTCCTTGCGGTAGCGGGAGATAAAGGGGATGGTGTTCCCCTCGTCGATCAGCTTGACCGCCGCCTCCACCTGCCATTTCTGTACCTTCAGTTCCTCTGTGATCTTTAACGCAATGTCCATGTCTCAACCTTTCCGGCGTGCCGCATATTTTTCTCGTCGATTTTCTGCCAGCCAACACCTTTATTCTGGATGATTTTCCGCAGGATGTCAAGGGGACGAAAATTAAATGATGAAGTATTTGCGTTCTATAAGGATTTGTGATACAGTAAGAATGAAGGAGGCTATCCATGGAACAGAATTCGGTCAGTCAAAACAGTATAAAAGCCTTTTCCATCGCATCCCTGGTCTTTGGAATCCTTTCCCTGGTTACCTGCTGCACCGGCATACTGCCCCTGGCGGCAGGCGGGCTGAGCATTCTTTTCGCCGTGCTCTCCCACAGGCGCAAAAACCCCCTTCCCCCGATGAGCCTGACGGGCATCATCTTCGCCGCCATCGGCATGATCCTCGGACTGATCCTCACGATATTTACGATCCTTTACGTGATCATCCCCGTAATGACGGATCCGAAGGCTTATCAGGAACTGAACACTTTTTATGAGACGTATTATGGAATGAGCCTGGACGAACTGATGGGGAACTGGAACCCTTCAGGCTATGGATTTTGACAGGCGGGAACAAAACTGCTGGGAATCAGCAGCGAATATGCGGAGTTGCATCCACGGTCATATTTGAAAAGAAAGGGGCGGTCTGAATGTTAAACGGCATCAATGGCAGTTACGGCGGTTATAACCGTTTCGGCGCATCCGTTGCTGCGCCCGGAGCGGGAGCGGAATATGTCTCCCCGAACGGCAAGAACGCGCGCGGAGAACGGGTAAAGGCCAACGGCGAGGAATGTCAGACTTGTAAGAACCGCAAATATCAGGATGGTTCTGATGAAATGGTATCCTTTAAGAGCGCGGCCCATATCTCTCCCACCGCTGCCGGAACCGCGGTGCGGGCCCACGAGCAGGAACATGTGGCGAACGCCTACGACAAGGCCGCCAAAAATAACGGCAAGGTCTTAAACGCCTCCGTTTCCATTAAGACGGCAGTCTGCCCGGAGTGCGGGCGCACCTACGTGGCAGGGGGAGAAACCCGGACGCAGATCAAATATTATAACGAAGAAAATCCTTATCAGAAAGAGCTGAAATCAGCGGACCGGGCAAAGTATGTCGGAAAGAACCTGGACTATGCAGTATGAATCTTTTTCCTGCAAAAATAACATTTGTATTTTAATAAATGACGGAGAATCTGCAAAGTGAACATTTCTGTAAAAAGTGCAAACCTGAAAAACAACGCGAAGACCATGATGGAGGGCAAGTATTACGTCACCGTCATGGCCTTGATCTTTTACAACATGATCACCCTTCTCCTCTCCAACTTCTCTTCCTCCCTGGCCAATCAGATCTCTCATACGTTAAAGAGACTTCTGCAGCTTGAAGGGACTGGGACCTGGCTTGTGATCCTCTCCTATTTTGTGGTGTTTCTGATCACGACGCTGTGCAACATCTTAAAGATCGGCTTATGCCTCTTCTTCCTGAACATCGCCTGCGGACAATATTATAATTCCTTCAACCTCTTTCATGGATTTATGGAAAATTTCAAGAAGTCTTATGGGCTTTCCTTTATCCTGACGCTGCTCTCCACTCTATGTCTGGCGCCTGTAGACGCCCTGGTATATCTGTTCCAGCAGTCTAATAGCATCCCTGTAAAAACCCTGGCGTTTCTGATCTCTCTTCAGATCGCGCTGCTGGCGTTCTACATCCCCACGTCCCTCGCCCTGTCCCAGGCCTACTATATCATACTGGACTATCCCGACCTGGGTCTGATCGATATTTTAAGACAGAGCGTGAAGCTGATGCAGGGCAGAAAACTGCAGCTCTTCTATATCCAGGCAAGTTTCCTTCCCCTGTTCCTCCTGACGATACCCACCTTCGGCCTGGGCGCTTTGTGGCTGACTCCCTATACAAACATGACTTACGCGCTCTTTTATCTCGACAGCATGAAAGAGGAGCGGTAGACTGCCGCTCCTCTTTGATACCTTTTCCCAGGAAATCAGTTACTCTTCTGCATTTTTTGACTTCGGCTGTCCAATGCTGAGCCATTTCAGATACCCGTTCATAAACGGGTCCAGCGCCCCGTCCAGCACGGCGTCCACGTTCCCCGTCTCCACGTCCGTCCTGAGGTCCTTTACCAGCTTGTAGGGCTGCAGCACATAGGACCGGATCTGGCTTCCGAAGGCATTCTCCTTCACCTCGCCGCGGATATCCGCCAGCTTCTCCACATTGGCCTCCTGCTTCAACAGGAACAGCTTCGCTTTTAACATCTGCATAGCCTTATCCTTGTTCTGGAACTGGCTTCTCTCGTTCTGACAGGTCACCACGGTCCCCGTGGGGATGTGCGTGATGCGGATCGCCGAGGAGGTCTTATTGATATGCTGTCCGCCTGCGCCGCTGCTTCGATAAGTGTCAATGCGGAGATCCTTTTCATCGATGTCAACGTCCAGATCCTCCTCGATATCCGGCATTACGTCCAGGGAGACAAAGGAGGTCTGCCGTTTGCCCTGGGCGTTAAAGGGAGAGATCCTGACCAGTCTGTGGATGCCCTTCTCAGATTTCAGATAGCCGTAGGCGTTCGTGCCGTTCACCTGGAAGGTGACGGATTTGATCCCCGCCTCGTCCCCGTCAAGGTAGTCCAGGACGTCAACGGTAAAGCCCTTCCTCTCCGCCCACCTGGTATACATCCGGTACAGCATGCTGCACCAGTCGCAGCTCTCCGTGCCGCCTGCGCCTGCGTTGAGCTTTAAGATGGCGTTGTTCTTATCATACTCTCCGGAGAGCAGCGTGCTGATCCGAAGTTCCTCAAATTCGGAGATAAACTCGTCCAATTCTCCCCGGATCTCCGGTATCATGGACTCGTCATTCTCTTCATATCCCATCTCGATCAGAGTCAAAATATCTTCGTACTGCGTGGAAAGTTTTTTACACTCCTCCACCGTATCTTTCATATTTTTGAGCTCTTTCATCTTCATATTGGAGCGCTCCGGGTCGTCCCAGAATCCCGGTGCCTCCATATCCATTTCCAGCTCTTCGATGCGCTTTGATTTGCCGTCGAGATCCAGGGAGGCTTTAACCTCCGCCAGGGGTTTCTCATATGTCAAGATCTCAGATTTCATCTGATCAAGTTCTACCACGTCCTCTACCTGCTTTCTATGATCTTTTTAATACTGTAAGTATAATATATGTGCCGCCATATGGCAAGCTCCGAATCGACGCCGGGGGTTCATTCTTTCAGCCGATAAAATCTCCACCAGGTTCCGTCCCCGACCCATTCATAGTGTTCCTCCACCCATTCAAACATCGTTAGGTATGCCTGTCTATCCAATGTAAATTTACCGCCATAGCATCCGATTGCCACAACGGTCGGCGCTTTATATTCATAACGCCTCCAGTAATCTATCTGTTTCTCACCGTAAGTCGGGCTTGAGATCGTCGACGATATGGCGACTCCTGCTCCGGCCTGGACATAAAACATGGGATCGTATTCCCAATTCGCCACAAAAAGCACGGAATCCTCCGGCTTCAGATAGTTTGCAAAATCTGTCTCATTGTCCCTGTAAATGCAGCTCGTATCATCATTACAGATCACGCCAAACCCCGGCCCCGTTCTCACAACGCTCTCCGCTTCCGTGAGAAAGGAATGATAAGACAGCTCGCTGTATCCCCATACGATCAACCCTCTGTGAAGCAGCACAAACGCGAGAACTGCTCCGGCAAAAAAGACGCCACCCCTGCATTTGGAAATCGGAATCATGGAAAGGGCGGCCGCCAGGGGCAGGTATGCCACAATGGACATCAGCGCGCAGTTTGTGAGAAGTGCAACGGCCAGAAAGGAGGCACCGGAGACTAAGAGTCCCAGGATCCAGATCCTTCGTTCCGCCTCTCCAAGAAATCTATATCCCCAAAAACCGGCAGCGATCATAAGAACAAGTACAATACAATAGTGCCATTCATATCCGTTCTGTTTTTTACAAATCAGAAAGATAAGTAGCGCCGCAGCCGAGGATAGCAATACCCCCCCCTCAATGCCCAGGTATGACGCCTTTCTTCGCTCTCGAAAAGCAAAGCGTATGACAGCGGCTATTGCCAGGGTTGCCGCGAGGTATGCCGCGCCTTCTGCGAACACATGCCAGTACTGGTAAACAGACATGGATACGTCTCCATGAGAAAGGTCCGCCTCGGCAAGCAGCCGCAGCACACTGACAAACTCCGAAAATCCCCTCGCCCAGATAAAGTATCCCGTATACAGAGTTCCCAGGGCAAGACACATCCCGCCGAACACCAAAACATTTCTCACCTTTCTGTCCGTATACAGGAGCAAAAAACCTGCCGCAGCCGCAAACGCGATCAGACAGGTGGGGTAAGAGATGATTTCCAGACACAGGAAGACGGCTGAAAGGAGCAGATTTCCCACTTTTGTCTGATCAAAATAATATTTGACCAAAAAAGTAAAAAACAGTATGGAAAAGCCGATCTGCATATTGGAAAATTCAGGAAATACAGTCTGTTTCGCACGAAACACAAACAAAAAGGCACAGATCAGGTGAGAGACGTACCTGTCAAAATGCCTTGACAGCTCTTTGTACAAAAGGACGGTCACCGGAATCCACAAAAGGATCCCCATGACCTGCAGGTAGACTGCCACACCGGTCAGGGAAGGCACAAAATGCCTGTATAGGAGCATTAAAAGGTCCGTCAGAAACGCAGAGGTCTGGTGCGGCTCCCACATCTCCAGGAACATGCGGTCGCCGGAAATATGTCTGTACGAAGTCGCTATGGCATAGCCGTTGTCAACTCCAAAGTCCGTAAATATGCTCTTTATGGTGACAAGAACAACGCCAGCCCAGATAAGGAACAAACGCCGACCTGTATTTCTTTGAAGCCTCTGTCTCATGCCGAAAGCAGTCCCTCCATGACCGAAGCAGGGACAAGTCATTTACATGCCCTGTCCTTCAAGAACTTGGATTCCGATACTTATTTCAGTCTCCCGCAGCACTGCTTATACTTCTTGCCGGATCCGCAGGGGCAGGGATCGTTGGGGTAGATCTTCGCGGCCTCCCGTCTCTTGGGCGTCTTCACTGTCGTATCGTCCCTGTTGGTCCCGGTTATCTTCCCGACCTGTTCCCTCTCCACCTTCTGCTCCAGCTTTACATGGAAGAGCAGGCGCACCGTCTCCTCCCGGATGTTCTGGGTCATCTCATCGAACATCTCATACCCCGCCATCTTGTATTCCACAAGGGGGTCTTTCTGTCCGAAAGCCTGCAGTCCGATGCCCTGGCGGAGCTGTTCCATATTGTCGATGTGATCCATCCACTTTCGATCCACCACTTTCAGCAGGATCACGCGCTCCAGCTCGCGGATGGTCTCCGCCTCGGGGAACTCCGCTTCCTTGCTCTCATAGAGCTTGACGGCCTCCTCTTTCAGCTGCTGCTTCAGATCGTTCTTCTTGCGCTTCTTCAGCCGCTCCAGGGTGACGGGCTCCAGAGGGATCGTAGGAAGGAGCAGCGAATTCAGTTCATTGTAATTCCAGTCCTCCGCGCCCATATCATCGTTGATGCAGATATCCACCGAGGTCTCCACGATGTCCGTGATCATCTTATAGATCACGTCCCTCATGCTCTCCCCGTTCAGCACCCTTCTTCTCTCGTCATAGATGATCTCTCTCTGCTCGCTCATGACGCGGTCATACTCCAGCAGGTTTTTACGGATGCCGAAGTTGTTGTTCTCGATCTTCTTCTGGGCGTTCTCAATGGAGGAAGTCAGAGCGCTGTGGGCGATCTCCTGCCCCTCGGGAACTCCCAGGGCGTTAAAGATGCCGATCAGCTTCTCCGAGCCGAACAGACGCATGAGGTCGTCCTCCAGGGAGATGTAGAACTTGGATTCTCCGGGATCCCCCTGACGGCCGGAACGTCCGCGCAGCTGATTGTCGATACGCCGGGACTCATGTCTCTCCGTGCCGATGATCTTCAGGCCGCCCGCCGCCTTGGACTCCTCGTCCAGCTTGATATCCGTACCACGGCCCGCCATGTTGGTGGCAATGGTAACTGCGCCGTGGACACCGGCGTCCGCCACGATCTCCGCCTCCATCTCATGAAACTTCGCGTTCAGGACCTTGTGCTGGATCCCACGCTTGGTCAGCCTTCTGCTGAGATCCTCGCTGGCGTCGATATTGATAGTGCCTACCAGCACCGGCTGCCCCTTGGCATGGGCCTCCTCCACCGCGTCCACGATGGCCTTCAGCTTTTCCTCCTTGGTCTTATACACCGCGTCCTGCAGGTCCTTTCGGATCACGGGGCGGTTCGTGGGAATCTCGATCACGTCCATGCCGTAGATCTCCCGGAACTCGTTCTCCTCCGTGAGCGCCGTACCGGTCATGCCACACTTTTTCTCAAACAGATTAAAGAAGTTCTGGAACGTAATGGAGGCCATGGTCTTGGACTCCCTCTTTACCTTTACTTTTTCCTTAGCCTCGATAGCCTGGTGCAGGCCGTCGGAATAACGTCTGCCCGGCATGATGCGCCCGGTAAACTCGTCTACGATCAGAACCTGGTCGTCCTTCACGACATAGTCCTGATCCCGGAACATCAGATTGTGCGCCCGCAGGGCAAGGATGATATTGTGCTGGATCTCCAGGTTTTCCGGGTCCGCATAGTTTTCGATGTGGAAGAACTTCTCCACCTTCTCCACGCCCGCGGCGGTGAGGTTGATCACCTTGTCTTTTTCGTTGACGATGAAGTCCCCCGTCTCCTCCTGCTCGATGCCCATGATGGCGTCCAGCTTGGAGAGTTCCGGAAGATCCTTGCCCCGCTTCATCTGCCGGGCAAGAACATCGCACATCTCGTACAGGGAAGTGGACTTCCCGCTCTCGCCGGAAAGGATCAGCGGCGTCCGCGCCTCGTCGATCAAAACCGAGTCCACCTCGTCGATGATGGCATAGTGCAGTCCCCTTAAGACAAGCTGCTCCTTGTAGACCACCCTATTATCCCGCAGATAATCGAAACCCAGCTCGTTGTTGGTCACATATGTGACGTCGCAGTTATAAGCGGCCTGCCGTTCCTCAGGGGACATGGAGTTCAGCACCACGCCGACCTTCAGTCCCAGGAACTCATGCACCTGTCCCATCCACTCCGCGTCACGCTTCGCCAGGTAATCGTTGACCGTGACAACGTGTACGCCCTTGCCTTCCAGAGCGTTCAGATAAGCCGGCGCAGTGGACACCAGCGTCTTTCCTTCACCGGTCTTCATCTCCGCGATGCGTCCCTGATGGAGGATGATGCCGCCGATGAGCTGTACCCGGAAATGTTCCATATTCAGCACGCGCCTTGCGGCCTCCCGCACTGTGGCGAAAGCCTCCGGCAAAAGGTCGTCCAGGGTCTCCCCCTCCGCCAGGCGGTTTTTAAACTCCTGGGTCTTCCCCTTCAGTTCCTCGTCGGACAGGGCCTGCATGGCGGGCCGGAGCGCCTCGATCTTATCCACGATGGGCTCGATCCTCTTTAATTCCCTTTCGCTGTGGGTTCCGAAAATCTTGTCTAATATCTTCATTCTTCTTCCTTATACTTCCTTATAATTTCCTATGGGTTTTCCACTCTTTATTTTTGCTTTCCGGCCGGTTTCAGGTCCCCATCCGCTTCCGTCCGCAGAGGCCCGCGCCATCAACAGATCCCCCTCCGACCTGTCCGCGCCGAAACGCCGCTTTTCCGCGAAAGCTTATTTCTTAAAGAGCGTGTTGAACAGTCCCCTCTTCAACGCCTGCATGCCGGTGTTGATCAGCTGGCGCTCGATCTGAGCCTTTCTTCTCTCGGACGCCGCCTCCTTTTTCTTCTGAGCGGCTTCCTCCGCCTTCTCTTTCTTCTTGGCGGCCGCCTCCTCTTCCTTTTCCTTCTTCTTGCGGGCGGCTTCTTCCTCCTTGGCCTTCTGCTTCTCGAACTCCGCCTTCTCCTTTTCCAGCTGGGCCCTCTCCTGGGCGAGCTGCTGCTCCTGTTCCTCTTTTACTTTTATGCCGTTCAGCGTCTCATAGGCGGACTCGGTATCGATCATCTGATCGTACTTGCTCATGCCGTCCTCCTGCATCAATTTCTGACGCAGGGCTGCCTCGCAGGGAGCCATCAGGCTCTGGGGGCAGATGATGGCCGTGTGCTGCACCATGGTGGGAACGCCTTTTTCATCCAGGAAGGAAACCAGGGCTTCTCCCACTCCCAGCTCCAGGATCAGCTCCTCCGCCTTGAACTTCGGATTCGGGCGCAGGGAAGAGGCCGCCGCGCGGACCGCCTTCTGCTCCGCGGGCGTATAGGCTCTCAGCGCGTGCTGCACACGGTTGGAAAGCTGCGCCAGCACGGCGTCCGGGATATCGCTGGGGCTCTGGGTCACGAAGTAGATTCCCACGCCCTTTGAGCGGATCAGCTTCACCATCTGCTCGATCTTCTGCACCAGGGCTTTCGGCGCGTCCGAAAAGAGCATGTGGGCCTCGTCAAAGAAAAATACCAGCTTCGGCTTGTCGCTGTCCCCGGCCTCGGGCAGTCTCTCAAAGAGCTCCGCGATCAGCCAGAGCATAAAGCTGGCGTACAGTTTCGGATTCTGGACCAGCTTCACGCAGTCCAGAAGATTGATCATTCCCCGGCCGTTTTGGTCCGTGCGCATCCAGTCAAAGATATCCAGGTCCGGCTCGCCGAAGAACAGATCCCCTCCCTGGTCCTCCAGGGGCAGAAGCGCCCGCAGGATCCCGCCCACGGACTGGGAGGTGATATTGCCGTAGTCGGTCAGAAATTCTTCCCTGTGGTCGTTTAAGTAAGAGAGCAGCGCTCTCAAATCCTTCAGATCTTTCAGGAGGAGCCCCTTGTCGTCCGCGATGCGGAAGGCAATGTTCAGAACGCCCTCCTGGGCCGGCGTCAGTCCCAAAAGACTGCTGAAGATATCGGGGCCCATGTCGGATACGGTTACCCTGACGGGGTGCCCGCCCTGCCCGTAGATGTCCCAGAAACAGGTGGAATAGCCCCGGTACTCAAACGCCCCCCGGAGTCCGAATTTATCGATCCGCTTTTCCATGCTCTCGGATTTTTCCCCGGGAGCGGCGATGCCGGAGACGTCTCCCTTGACGTCGCAGAGGAAAACCGGAACGCCCGCGTCCGCAAAGGACTCGGCCATGACCTTCATCGTGATGGTCTTTCCCGTGCCGCTGGCCCCGGCGATCAGTCCGTGGCGGTTGCTCATATTCAGTTCCATGCAGACCCTCTCGCCGTCCGCCAGTCCCATGTAGATCTTTCCGTCTATATACATAAATTCCCCCAGATATCGGCAGTCCATGCCGTCCAATCACAGTTCCGTGCCGCCGCATGACGCCGTCCGCCCCGGTCTTCGCCCGCAGGCAAAGGCCAGCCCAAACGAACCGGCGGACAGGCAAAAATCGTTTTTTCAAACCCGCTTAGTAAACCATCGCCTTCTCTTCGCCCTTCATCACGCGAAGCGCACCCTGGGCGAGAGCCAGAAGCTCATCCTCCCCGGGATATACGGTAAAGGGCGCGATCCATTCCGCACGCTCCTTCAGCGCCGCGATAACCTCCGGGCCGTAGGCGATGCCGCCGGTCACGATGATCTGGTCCACCTTGCCGTTCAGAACGCAGGCCATTGCGCCGATGTCCTTGGAGACCTGGAGCAGGAACGCTTCCTTCACCTCCGCCGCCTTCGCATCTCCCGCATTGGCCATCTTTGTCACCTCGCGCATATCGTTCGTGCCAAGGTAAGCGTTAAAGCCTCCCTTGCCGATCAGCTTGCTGTACAGTTCCTTCTCGGTATATTTTCCGGAAAAGCAGAGCTTTACCAGCGCGCCGCAGGGCACGCCGCCCGCACGCTCCGGGGAGAACGCGCCGTCCCCGTCAAAGGCGCTGAACACATCCACAACCCGGCCGCCCTCATGAGCGCCCACGGAAACGCCGCCGCCCATGTGTACCACGATCAGGCGCAGGGACTCGTAGGGCTTTCCGATCTCCTTTGCATATCTCTTTGCCACCGCTTTCTGGTTCAGCGCGTGGAAGATGCTTCCCCTGGGGATCTCCGCCATGCCGGAGTATCTGGCGATGGGCATCAGCTCATCCACAACTACGGGGTCCACGATATAGGCCGGTACGCCGATGGAGTCCGCGATCTCCTTCGCCAGGATGCCGCCCAGATTGGACGCGTGCTGTCCCTGTACGCCGACCTTCAAGTCCGCAAGGAGCTCTTCCGTCACCTCGTAGGTCCCGCCGGAGATGGGCTTCAGCATACCGCCCCGGCCCACTACCACGCCCAGGCTCTTTAAGTCAAAGTTCTTGGACTCCAGGAGATCGGTGATGATCTTCTTCCGGAAATCCTTCTGATCCACGATGGAATCATAACGGGAGATCTCCTCCGTGGAATGTCTTAAAGTCTCTTCGAATAAAAGGTTCTCGTCCTCAAACACACCGATCTTGGTGGAGGTGGAACCGGGGTTGATGATCAAACTCTTGATGGACATTTCTGCATCCTCCTGTCAACTATTTTCTGAAAACGATCCGAAGTCCGGGTCAGGCGTTTCTCTTTTTCAGTTCTTCCGCAACTACCGCCGCCAGAGCGATGGAATTCACCTTCGTCTCGAAGGAATCGGAACGGCTCGTGAGAACCACGGGAACCTTGGTGCCGGTCAGGATACAGCCGTTCTTCTCTCCGGGAACCATATGTACGATCGCCTTGTAAACCTGATTTCCCGCGTGGATATCGGGGAAGAGCAGCACATCCGCGTCTCCGTGGATCTTCCGGCCTTCCGCTCCCTTATGCTTCGCAGCCTCGGGGTCGATGGCGATGTCAAGGGAGAGCGGTCCGTCCACGATACAGCCGGGGATCTCGCCGGCCTCGCACATGCGGGTCAATTCCTCCGCCTCAACGGTGACGGGCATCTTCGGGTTCACCACCTCTACCGCCGCCAGGGGCGCTACCTTCGGCATGTCAATGCCGCAGGCGTTGCACACGGGAATGGTGTTATTGATGATATGCACTTTATCCTCCAGCGTCGGATAGGTCATAAAGGCCACGTCCGTCAGGAACAGAAGGTGATCGATCATGGGAATCTCAAAAACCGCCACATGGGAGAGCGGGCCGCCGGTGCGAAGTCCCACTTCCTTGTCGAGGACGCTCTTTAAGAAGTTCTTTGTGTCGATCAGGCCTTTCATATACATATCCACTTCGCCGTCATGGGCCATCTTCACCGCCTTCAGGGAGGCCTGGATCATATCGGGCTCGTTCACGATCTGGAATTCATCCACATTCATATCCATGGATGCGGCGATCTCGCGGATCTTCGCCTCGTCCCCCACCAGGACGGCGTCCGCGATGCCGCGCTTCTTTGCTTCCCGCACCGCCTCCAGCACAGCGCTGTCCTGCGCCACGGACACGGCCACCTTCTTCATGCCGCACTCGTTTACCTTGGAAATAATCTCGTCAAATCCCTTTTTCATTTCTCTACGTTCCTTTCCCGCCGTGAACGACCGGCCTCTCAGCCGTCTGCCTTCATGGCTTTTTTTGTCACTAAAAAATCAGCTCTGCCAAAAATAGGCATAGCATATCTCTTAAATCATAACACCCTCCGCACTAAAAATCAAGTGTGGAGGGTGTTTTTGTTTGTGTCAAGTACTCGTTGGCACTTTTCCTGTTTTTCCTTATAAGTCCTCTTTCTGATCTTAAATTACCTTCCTG
>CANQEV010000018.1 GCA_947595925.1 uncultured Acetatifactor sp.
CCGGTGAGGAGTTATTTGTTTTTGAGTAACAAGAAATGCCGTATTTTTGCGGCTTGTGGCGTTTCGCAAACGCCTAAGAAGAAACAATTATAGGAGGATTGGGTTATATGAAACGAGCAATCATTGGAGGTTTTCTTTCCCTGATTGGAAGCATTTGGTCTCTTGCTGTCATTATATCAGCCAATAACTATTCAATAAATGGATGGACAACTCCACCTGGAAAGCTGTTGACACAAATTGCACAATCGAATCTTATGCTATGGTTTGCTGTTTCAATCATATTGGTGCTTTTGGGAATTATACTGATGGCTGTTGAGTTTTTTAGGAAAGATAAATAAATTCCCGTTGAACAAAATCGCTGCACGATGACCTGCCCAGGCTGTGGCGAAGCGATTTTGTTCAATCGGGATTTATCGGTGGTTTTCTATGATGCAGGGCAAAAGGAGAGAAAATCAATATGAAGTCAAAAGATTATATAAGGTGGATAAGAAGTATAGTAGGCCACGAAAAAATCATTCTGGTTTTCGCGGGCAGATGTGTTTTTGATACAAGCGGAAAAGTTTTGCTCCAATGTCGTGGAAATAGTAAAAAGTGGGGATTTCCAGGTGGGGCAATTCAACTGAATACCAAAAGATTGACCGTTGACACGCCGGCTCCCCGGTGAAAAAGCCAGCGGTCTTTGATTTTCAGTTTCTATTTCATCACCACTCCTTTGTCCTTGCTTCACGCCTGTTTTTCATAATCTGCGACTGGTATATAATTACAGGAATTAAAGCAATCAAAGTAAGTACACCTAAAATGACGGATCGATTTACGACGGCAAATACCGCAAACATAAGCAGTAATAAAAACCAAGGATCACGCAGATTACTGTAATAGTTTTCCTTATCCTCATAGGAAGTGTGAAGTTCAAAGGGTTTTCCGTCATTTTCTTTCTCTACGATCAGCAGCTCCCGGTTAAAGGTCGTAGCATTTGTCGCAATGCGGCCGCCCTTTTCAGCCCATGGCCGCCAGCGAACCCTGCCGACAGAATAGTTCAGATTTATATTTTTGTAGAATACGGAGTATCCCATTTCTTCCAAAAAATCATGGTAATCTTTGGCGTTATTTTGCGATTTCTGCGCGATAAACTCCACGCAATATTTGACCTGGCCAAGCTTACATTCCTCAAATTCATAGAGCAGTTTTCCCGTTCGAACAAGGCGATAACCTTTTTCAGACATTTTATTCAACCAGTTCTCCTGTGCAGTCAACAGACCGCCAAAAAAGCGATAATACTTTTTACTCATAGTGTGTCCCTCCAACAATTCCGCTTGCAACGCTTACAAGTTCATGAAGTCTGGCAAGCTCTTTTTCGGCTGTCTCTTTTCCCTGTGCGGTAATGTGATATTCTTTTTTTCTGCCCTCGCTGTCTCCGCAAGGCTCAATCCAACCCTTTTCCTGCAAAGAATTTAATGCACCATATAAAGTGCCTGCTCCCAACAAAAGCCGCCCTCCTGTTTTTTCTTCAATAAATTGCATGACGGCATATCCGTGTTTTGGAGTATAAAGAGAAAGCAAAATATAGAATGTCACTTCTGTAAGCGCACCACCCTTTACATTGTCACGCATGTGTGAGTCTCCTTATTAAGTTTACTGTAATAAATATATCACTAACCGTAATAGAAGTCAAGAGTATTAAAATGACATATCAGAAGGGCTGATCGTACACGATCATTCGGTCTGAAAATAGTCCTTACTCCTATTCAACTTTAATTGTAAACCATTTTATTATTATGGTTGACATTTTGGGCATCCTTTATTATAATAAGACATGCAATTCAAAACATACCCATACATTTTTCCCAGGCCGGATCATTTCCTCATTCGGGAAACACCGGGGTAAAAGCCCTGCGCTGGTCGCAAACCGGACGGTTCTTCCATCGGGAAGCGCCGGAGCGCAAAACCCTGCGCCGGACGCGAACCGGGCGGTCCTTCCATTCGGAAGCGCCGGAGCGCAAAACCCTGCGCCGGAATGTACGGGTCAGACTGCTGCTAAAGAAAGGGGAACTCTCTATGACAAGCGAAAAAACCTTACTCACTGCAAAACAGATGTCTCTCACCGCCCTGATGACCGCCGTGATCTGCATCCTGGCGCCCTGGTCCTTAAATCTCTACTTCAGTCCCGTCCCCATCTCCCTGGGGTCCATGGCGATCTATTTTGTTCTGTATGTCCTGGGCCTGAAGCTGGGGACCGTCAGCGTGATCCTGTATATTCTCCTGGGGCTTGTGGGGCTGCCCGTCTTTACAAACTTCACCGGTGGAGCGGCAAAACTTCTTGGCCCCACCGGCGGTTATATCGTCGGATACATCTTTCTCGCCCTGATCTGCGGATTCTTTCTCGAAAAGTTCCCCGGCAGGCTCTCCCTTCACGTCGCAGGCTTCCTCCTGGGGACGCTGGCGCTCTATCTGTTTGGCACCATCTGGCTGAAGCTGCAGATGAACCTCACCTTTCCCGCCGCGCTGATGGCAGGCGTTGTGCCCTATATCCCCTTTGACATCATAAAGCTGATCCTGGCCATCGCCCTGGGGTATCCCCTGAAAAAGCGTCTGAAAAAGGCCGGGCTGTTATAGCTGTTTCCGAAGTTCCTCGACTCTCTTGTAGATATCCGGATACTGCCGGCGGAATTCCTCGTCCATGGACTGTCTGTGCTTTTCAAAATTCTCCAGCAGATCCGGCTGTTCTTTCTTCAGGCGGCGTTTTAGCTCCGCTCTCCTTCTCTCCAGTCTCCCGGCCACCTGTTCCTCATCCATCCCCAGGTCACCCGCGATCTCCGTGAGATGCTCCTCCAGGCGCTCCAGCCACTCGTCCTCGTCCATGGTCCCCATCCGGTTCCAGTTTCCGTGCAGCACGGAGTCCATGTCCTTTGTCTCCTGCAGGTGTCTGAGCTGTTCCCCGATCTGTTTTTCAATGACCGCTTCCGCTTTGTCGCCGAAGGCCCAGACAAACTCCTGCATCCCGCTCTCCACCCAGTTTCGCTTTAAGACGTGGTCCGTGCGGTGCTGTCCTTTGATGGGATAGGGGGCCTCGATCCCCATGTCCCGAAGCGCCGTGGGAATGGTCCGCCTGACGGCGCCGTTCTCGATCATACGGCCCAGGCCCAGCTTTCGCAGCTGGTCGTTCAGCCGGGCGATGTGCTCCGTCATAAAGAATCGGATCCCCCGTTTTTCCAGGTTTGCATAGATGGACTGAAGGCGTTCCGCCGCGGTCACATCCAGGCTGCCGATCCCCGAGGCGTCCAGGATCACCGCTTTCGTATCCTCCTGGATGCTCTCCTCGATATCCTTCTGAAAGATAGCGACATTGGCAAAGAACAGATTGCTGCTGAAGCGGTAGATCACGATATTCTCAATGGGATAGATATGTTTGTATTTCGAGATGTCCACAAAATCCTCGTGCCCCGGAAGGATGCCGAGGAAGCACCGGGGCGGATCGGCGGAGTCCACGATCACATTCGCGAAGGAGAGGATGATGCCGATGATCACGCCGTAGATCGTCCCTAAGAGCAGCACCCCGAGGAACGCCCCCGCAAAGATATAAAATTCCGTGCGGCTCACTTTCCAGAGCTTTCCCGCGAGATGGAACTCCATGGCGCCCATCAGGGCGCTGACCACGATGGCCGTCAGCACCGGCACCGGCAGATATTGTATGAACCCGCTGCCGAACAACAGCAGGACGATCATCAGAAGCCCCGCCGTAATGCCTGTGAGCTGGCTCTTCGCACCGTACTGTTCCCCCATGGCGGTCCTGGACACCGAGCCGTTGATGGGACAGCACCCCGTCAGGGAGGCCGCCAGATTTCCCAGGGAAAAGGCCAGGATCTCCTGATTGTCCTCCAGGGAATAACCGTTTTTCTGTGCGAAATTGTTTTCCGCCAGCAGCGTCTCCGACATGATGACCACCGCAACGGTCAGGCTCATGCCGATGACGTCCCGCAGTTCCACCGCTCCCAGGTCCGGAAGCTGGAACCGGGGAAGGCCCGGCGTCACCGCCGAGAGCAGGGTCACGCCCTTTCCTTTCAGATCAAACACGGCGGACAGAACGGCTCCCGCCGCCATGACCGCCACCGCCATGGGAAATTTCGGGATAAACTTTTTCGACAGAAGGAGAAGGACAAGGGTAGAGAGTCCCAGAAGCAGGGAAAGCCAGTGGATCTGACGGCAGGAGCGGATCAGATGAGCCGCCAGCTCAAACAATTCGCCCGTGCCGGAGCTTCCGCCCATCATCTTCGGGAGCTGCATCAGAACGATGGTCATGCAGATCCCCGTGATAAAGCCGCCCATGACCGGCATGGAGATATAATTTACCAGCTTTCCGGCCCCGCAGAAGAAAAAGAGCAGGAGCCACGCCGCCGTAAACAATGTGATCACCGGGACGACTTTCCCGGCCTGAGCAGACTCCGGCAGGATCCCCAGCTGCACCAGCGCCCCGCCCACAATGGCCGCCGGAGCGGCGTCCACCCCGAAAATAAACTGGGGCGAAGTGGAGAACAGCGCGAAGATCAAAATCGGAAAGACCGACCCGTACAGCCCGTACACCGCCGGAAGGCCCGCGATCTGGGCGTATCCCATGGAGATCGGGATGGAGACTGCCGCGATGATTGCCCCCGCCAGCAAGTCATGGGGCAGATCATGGATATCATAGTTTCTCAGCGTCGCCGCTAGCCTGACCGATAAACGATTTCTCATAAGCATACTCCTTTAATATACGCGGCTTTGCGAATGGCGCGGGCTGAACACCTACCGTCCACCCGCCTTCTCCTTCAGATAGGCCGTCACGAACACCGCCGGGGAGTTCCAGTAGATCGTGATCTCGTTCAGGGAATAGCAGCGCCAGTCGTCCACGAAACTTTTCATGGACGGCGTTCCCTCCGGGACGAGCCTCTTTCCGTCCGGATCCGCCGGGTGGGCGCTGGGGCCCCCGCTGACCATGCCGGGCATGCACGCCTCGATGCCGTCCGCGTAAGCGGGCCTTAAATGAGGATTGTTGTAAGCCCGCTCCCCGTTTCCGGTGACATAGCTGATTCCCAGGGCGTTCAGCCCCATCAGGTAATCCAGCTGGGCCGCCGCATGGTCCCGCATATTCCAGCCCCTCTGTTCCCGGGGGCCGGGAACCACTTCCTCCTCCGGCTCCCCCGGCCATCTCCATTTTTTCGGAAGCTCCGCCGTCTCCGCGGCTTTGCGCACGCGATCCTCCAAGCCAAGGACGTCAGCGATGGCAAAGGTCATGCCGTGCTTCATGACGCCCATGTTGCTGCCCCAGAAATACTCCCACTCCATCATGGAAACGCCGTAGCCGCAGGACTCCGAAACCCGGACGCGCTGGGCCGCCTCTTTCACAAACGCCTCCAGGAATCTCTCCCGGAGCTCTTCCTTCTGTTTTCGGCCGGACAGAAGATACGCCAGCAGTCCGAAGCCTCCCACCTCGCCGTAGCCCAGGGCCGTCAGAGGGAAGGACTGCTCCAGCGCCTTCTCCAGATCCCGGTGATATCTCTCCTCCCCCGTCAGGGCATAGAGCTCCGCCGCAGCCCAGAACCGATTGGAGAGATCGTCCCTCTCCCCGTACTCTCCGGTGCCGCAGCCGGGAGGGTTCCGAAAGCCAAGGAACTCCGGGTTTTCCTTCAGCCATTGGTAGGACTTTTCCGCAGCCTGGGCCAGTCTGTCCGCAAACGCCCCGTCATAGGGCCTGTAGATAGTGGAGGCCAGAGCGCAGACTGCCGCCAGATCCGCAGTCGCCATAGAAGAGACCGGCAGGACATACAGGGGTTCCCGGTCCTCCTCGGGCATGACGAAGGCCGCGTGCCGTGCCGTGGTGGCTTTGTGATAGACCCCGCCGTCGCTCTTCTGCATCTTCAGGAACCACTCCAGTTCCACCCGGCACTCGCTCAACACGTCCGGCACCCCGCTGCCGCTCTCGGGGATCTGCAGCTGCAACTCTTTCATGGTCTTCGGAAACATTTTATAGGCATACAGGAGATGGGCCAGGGCGCAGGCTCCCGCAGTGATATATCTCCCATAGTCCCCCGCATCGTGCCAGCCCCCGCTGACCTCCACTTTTACAGAAGGGTTCTCCCACTCCGAGGCATACCCCGTGTGGCAGGCGGCGTGCACATATTCCCCGGCGTATTCCGGCTTCAGCTCGCAGCCGCAGCGCAGGAAATAATAGGCCTTCATCAGATCATGCAGCAGCTTATCATAGACGTTTCCTCCGACGGGAAAACAAAGGGACTTTTCCGATACGCCGCCGTTTTCGGCATCCCCTTCGGCACACACCCGGTAGACGCCCGGCGTCTCAAACTCCGAAAAATCCGCCGTTCCCACCTGGTCCCCGGAACTCCTGTCAAAGCCAAATTCCCTGACTTCTCCCCGATAGACTTCCTTTCCCTCTTCATCTTCCAGGAAAAAACGCCCGGACGGAGAAGTGAGAACCGCCCGCTTTTCCCCCTTTAACAGATACCCCGCCTGATTCACATATACACCCATAACAGCCTCCTGTCAACCGCTCCGGCCCGTCATTTCTCCCCGCGGTGCCGGATCTGCAAGTTCCCAGCTACATTTTTATTCTAAATTCTTTTCAGATCATCGAAAATGGATTATCAAGGGAAATGGATGGATTATCTTGATATTCGCGCGTTCATATTTTGTTCACAATTCGTTCAAGATTATTTCAATCTCTGCACATTGTTTTTTCATTATCATCCCATATACTACAAGTAAAGAAAAACAAAAACTTGTGGTTGCCACAGTTCGTTGTTTAAAATAACTTTTTCATGATAACTGCCAAGGATCCGGATCCTTGGCTTCCTCCCTTTTAAAGGGGTTTTTCTATGAAAAAAACAGGACCGCCCGATCGTTCGCCGGGCGGTCCCATATTTTAATGCATTTTGAGTTTTATTGGAAAAATCCCGTCTCGGACTCAGGCCTTGCCGACGGAGCCGAAGAGCTCCATCTTTTCCTTTACGGTCGCCTTGATGGCCTCAAAGCCGGGTGCCAGGAGCTTACGGGGATCGAAGCCCTTGCCCTGAAGGTCCTTGCCCTCCTCGATATACTTACGGGTAGCTTCCTGGAATGCCAGCTGGCACTCGGTGTTCACGTTGATCTTGGAAACGCCAAGGTCGATGGCCTTCTTGATCATATCCGCAGGGATCCCGGTGCCGCCGTGGAGAACCAGGGGAAGAACGCCGGTCTTCTGCTGTACGGCGTCCAGAGTCTCAAAGCTCAGGCCCTTCCAGTTTGCGGGATACTTGCCGTGGATGTTGCCGATGCCTGCCGCAAGGAAGTCCACGCCCAGGTCTGCGATCATCTTGCACTCGTTGGGGTCCGCGCACTCGCCCATGCCAACAACGCCGTCCTCCTCGCCGCCGATGGAGCCGACCTCAGCCTCGATGGAGAGGCCCTTGCCGTGAGCAGCCTTAACCAGCTCCGTGGTCTTTGCGATGTTCTCCTCGATGGGATAGTGGGAACCGTCAAACATGATGGAGGAGAAGCCAGCCTCGATGCACTTATAGCAGCCTTCGTAGGAGCCGTGGTCCAGATGCAGCGCTACGGGGACGTCGATATCCAGCCCTTTCAGCAGGCCGTTCACCATGCCGACCACGGTGTCATAGCCGCCCATGTACTTTCCTGCGCCCTCGGACACGCCGAGGATCACGGGGGATCTGAGCTCCTTTGCGGTCATCAGGATCGCCTTTGTCCACTCCAGATTGTTGATGTTAAACTGGCCTACTGCATAATGGCCCGCTTTTGCTTTTTTCAGCATTTCGGTTGCAGATACTAACATTTTCCTTTACCTCCATTATCTCACTGTTTTTTCTGTCAAAAGGATTGACACGCTTTTATTATACCAAAGTCGTCGGAGAAAGCAACTTCTTTTCGCCCGGTCCCCTAAAAAAATCTCGAACCCTCCTGGGCGGCTCAGCCCAGCAGCCCCACCTGGGTGTAATTTACCCGGATATCCACCGCCCGGCAGAGGTCGCTGATCTCCACCTTCGTGTGGCTTCCACCGTTTTCTCCGTCCAGGGTCCAGGCCACCGGTTCCTCCGACTCCACCGTGAGGTGCGACGTTCGGAAATAGTACATATATTCAGAATCCATGTCCCGGTTCAGCAGGGCCATCATGATCCCGTTCAGATCCACAGGGTTCCTGGGGCGCTTGATCAGCGTCACCTCCAAAAGGCCGTCGTCCAGCAGCACGTCCTTTCCGGTAATGTTCTTAAAGCCGCCCACGGACACGGAATTTGTGACCATGCCAAAGAGGAACTCATCCTCGATCACCCGATCCTCCAGAAAGATCTTCATCCTCTGGGACTTTACGGAGGGCAGTCTCTTCATGCCTTCCAATACATAGGCCATGTGTCCCAGGGTGTTCTTCATCTCCTGATCCGTCTCATAGGAGACGTCCGTAAAGATTCCGAAAGCCGCGATATAGACGAAGATAGCGTCGTTAAACTTCCCTATGTCGCAGGAAAAATTCTGGCCCTGCATGATGGTTTCCGCCGCCTGCACCATGTTCTTCGGCAGGGAAAGGCTCCCCCCGAAATCGTTGGTGCTGCCTGCGGGAATATAGCCGATAGGCGTCCGAATTCCGCTTTGGAGCATCCCCGTCACCGTCTCGTCCAGCGTGCCGTCTCCGCCGCTGCACACCACCAGTTCATACCCGGGATCCCGCCCCGCCACGATCTCCACGGCGTCCCCCTGTTTTCTGGTGGGAGCGATGGTGATCTCATAATCCCTCGACGCGAACACGTCCAGGATATCGGCAAGGTTGCTCTTGATGCGTTCTTTTCCGGCCTTCGGGTTGTATACAAAAAGCATTTTTTTACTCATCCCGGCCTCCTTATCAGAAAAGGCAGGATCAATGCTGCGCTGCACCGACTCTGCCACCCTCTCACCGAACTTTTATTTTCCGCTCAGAAATTTCTCGATCCCCCTTACGGCCGCCGTCTCGTCGATACCTTCCGCGGTAACCTCAAGGGTCTCTCCGTTGTCCAGAGCCAGGGTCATCATCCCCATGATACTCTTTGCGTTTACCCGGCGGTCTCTCGACTGAATATAGATCCGGCTCTCGTACTTGCTGGCTTCCTGTACGAGAAGCGCCACCGGCCTCGCCTCCAAACCGTTTTCCAGATTTACCCGGATGTTCTTTACCTCCATTGTACAACTCCTTTCAATGCCCTCCGAATGCCATTCTCCGCATTCTACGTATGCTCCACAGTCCTGTTTGCTGCCCCGCCGCTGTCACGCGGTCGCTGTCCCTGTCGGCTGCTGTTGCCCTGTCCATTACTGCACACTGCTGCCCCGCGGTCACTGCCCTTTTTTGCCGCGGCCATCGTCCTTCTCCGGCAGGCGGTTTCTGACGTCCTCCGCCAGCTCGCCCAGCCTGCGCAGTCTGTGATTCACGCCGGATTTCCCCACGGGCGGTTCCAGAAGTTCTCCCAGCTCCTTTAAGGGTATGTCCGGGTTCTCCAGCCTCACCTCCGCCATCTGGCGGAGCGGTTCCGGCAGCCTTTCCAGGCCGTAATGATCCCGCAGCAACTCAATGTCGCTGATCTGCCGGCTCGCGGCGCTCACCGTCTTGTTGATGTTCGCCGTCTCGCAGTTCACCCTCCGGTTGATGGAATTTCTCATCTCCTTCACAATGCGGAGATTTTCCAGATTCATCAGCGAGACAGGGGCCTCGCAGACATTCAGAAGATCCACGATCGCCTCCCCTTCCTTTAAGTAGACCACGTCGTATTTCTTCCGCTTGACGATCCTGGCATCCAGGTCAAAATCCCGTATGACCTCCTGAAGCTGCCTTGCCTTTGCCGGACTGGTACAGACAAATTCCAGATGGTAGCCCTTGCTGGGATCGCTGATGGATCCCACGCTCAAAAATGCTCCCCTTAAAAAGGCCCTCTGACAGCAGGAGTTCTTGATCAGGAGGGAACTCACCGGTTCCTCCGGATCCCCGATCTTCTGGTACAGATCCCGCATTTCCTCTTCCGTGACCGGACGGTTCGTATCTATATTAAATGTTTTTTTCAACAATGTAAAGCCTTTTCTTACAATCGCTTCATTTTCTGTCTGAAACCCGATGGCATAGTTTCCGTCCGCGTCCCTGCCGTACTGCCCGCAGAAATGAAAGATCGCCGCTAGCTCCGCAAGCTGACAATGCCTCGCGGGGCTGATATGTTTTGCGAGTTCCTGCTTTACTTCACTGGAAAACGACATATTTCACCCTCAGCCATGTTTCTTATCCACATCCTTATGGACCAGATGGATCCCGCACTCCCCCGGATGTTCCTTCATCCTCTGATAGAGGGCGTTCGCCAGCGTCACGCTCCGGTGCTTCCCGCCGGTGCACCCGATGCAGATCACCAGCCGGTACTTGCCCTCCCTGACATAATTCGGCACCAGGAAATTCAGCATGTCCGTCAGCTTATCCAGAAACTCCTCCGCCTCCGGGCAGGCCATGACAAAATCCTGGACCTCGGGATCGTTGCCGGTCTTGTTGCGGAGCCCGTCGATATAGTAAGGGTTCGGAAGGAATCTGACGTCAAAGACCAGATCCGCGTCCGACGGTATCCCGTACTTAAACCCGAAGGACATCACCGTGATCATGAGGCTATTATACTCCTCGTTTTTCACAAATATGCGGTCCAGCTCCGCTTTTAATTCCCTGGTGAGAAGATTTGTGGTGTCGATGACGTAATCGGCGTTTTTCTGTATGTCGTGCAGGATGCGCCTCTCCTGATGGACGGCGTCCTCCACCCGTCCGTCCTGCACCAGCGGATGGATCCGGCGCGTCTCCTTATACCTCTTGATCAGCACGTTGTCGTCGCAGTCCAGAAACAGGATCTCAATGGGATACCCCTTGGACTTCACCTGTTTCAACATCTTCTGCGCGTCCTCAAAGCGCATGTCCGCCCGGACGTCCAGGCCCAGCGCCACCTTATCGATCTCGCTCTCGGGAATGGCGATCAGCTCCACCAGCTTCTCCACCAGGGAGATCGGCAGATTATCCACGCAGTAAAAACCTGCGTCCTCCAGCATCTTCAGCGCGGTGGTCTTTCCGCCCCCGCTCATTCCCGTCACCACAACAAATCTCATTCGTCAAATTCCCCCACGAAGACCACTTCCGGCTCCAGTTCCACGTCAAACTTTTCCCGGACGGCCTCCCTTGTCTTTCGAATCACCGCCATGATCTCCGCCGCCCTGGTCTCCCCGGGCTTTGTATTGACGATAAAGCCGCAGTGCTTTTCCGATACCTGGGCACCCCCGACCTGGAACCCTTTCAGCCCCGCCTTCATGATCAGTTCCCCGGCGAAATACCCCTCGGGGCGCTTGAAGGTGCTCCCAGCGCTGGGATATTCCAGCGGCTGTTTTTCCCTTCTCTTCGCGTTCAAGCCCTCCATCACGGCCTTGATCTGCGCCTGATCTCCTTCCTGTAATTCAAACTCCGCTTCCGTGACAACGTATTCGTGCCCCCGGATGCTGCTCTTTCGATAGCCGAACTCCATGGTTTCGTTGTCCAGCGTCCAGAACTCTCCCTCCGGGCTCAGCACTTCTACGCTCCTTATCACCTGGCTCATCTCTCCGCCGTAGGCCCCTGCGTTCATCACCACGCCGCCGCCCACCGTGCCCGGGATCCCCGAGGCAAATTCCAGCCCCGTCAGCCCGTGTTCCATGGCCGCCCTGGCGGCCTGGGCCAGAGTCGCCCCCGCCTGGGCGATGACGCGCTTTCCCTCCACCCGGATCTCATTCATGCCCTGGCAGATCTGCAGGATCACTCCCCGGAAACCTTTGTCGCTGACCAACAGGTTGCTTCCGTTCCCCATGACGAAAAAGGGGACGGAGGCCAGCCGCAAATACCGGCATATCTTTTTCAGCTCTTCCTTGTCATGTATCTCCAGCAGGCAGTCCGCCGGGCCACCGACCCGAAAAGTAGTACGCGCCGCCATTGGCTCCTGCAAACGTATATTTTTCTCTTCGGTATATCCCTTTAATGCCTGAACAACTGCCTCACCGATCATACTGTTTCCTGCCTTTTTGCTGTTCTGCAGCAGTTTCCTCCGCGCCATTCCGGCAAAAGCTCCCCTGCGGACACGGTCTTCCGCTGGTGCCGGCGGCCGGACGGAACTGCCGCGCTATTTCAAGATCAGCGCCGCCGCGCCGAAAATGCCCGCATCATTCCCCAGGGCCGCCAGCTTGAACTCCGCCTTGCCGCAGGGGGCGAAGACATACTTATGAAAGGGGCCCTCCACATATTTGAGCAGGGTCTCTCCCGCCTTGGAAACGCCGCCGCCGATGACGAAGACCTCCGGATTTACTACCGCCGCCACCGCCGCCAGACCCTTTCCCAGATACTCGCCGAACTGCTCCGCGATCTGCACCGCCACCGCGTCCCCGGCCTTCACCGCGTCGAACACCGCCTTCGCGGTGATCTCGCCCTCCCGGAGCACGCTGGGCGCGCCGTCCTTTGCCAGCCTTCTCTTCGCCAGCCGCACGATGCCGGTGGCGGAGGCGTACTGCTCCAGACAGCCCTTGTTCTTACATCCGCAGGCTTCCGTCTCCTGGTCCTCCAGATGGATATGCCCGATCTCACCGCCTGCTCCCGAGGCCCCTGTCAGGATCTTTCCGTTGATGATGATGCCGCCGCCAACGCCGGTTCCCAGGGTCACGGCCACCAGATTGCTGTAACCCTTGCCGCCGCCCTGCCACATCTCGCCCAGGGCCGCCACATTGGCGTCGTTGGCCGCTTTCACGGGAACGTCCAGATATTTCTTCATGGTCTCCGGTATGTTGAAGACGCCCCAGCCCAGGTTCACAGCGCCGCCCACCATGGTACCCTCATCGTCCACCGCTCCCGGCGCGCCCACGCCGATGCCCGCGATATCGGAGATCTCGATCCCCTTCTCCCGGATCTTCTCCTGAATACTGGCCGCAACGTCGGGCAGGATCCTCTCCCCGCCGTTGTCCTTCACGGTAGGGATCTCCCACTTATCCAGCATGTTGCCTCCCTGGTCAAACAACCCCATCTTTACGGTAGTCCCGCCGATATCCACTCCAAACGCATATCTGCCCATCTCTCTTCTCCCGTCCCTTTCCCATCCAAATGTAAAAATCGTTACCTCTTGTCGTCGAAGAAATCTTCCTCGTCCTCGTCCCGGCGTCTCGCCAGAGACTGCTGCACTCTCGCGTAGAGCTCCTGCGCCGCGTTGTAACCCATCTTCTTCTGGCGATGGTTCACCGCCGCGGACTCGCAGATGATCGCCAGGTTCCGCCCGGGACGGATGGGGATATTGTGGCAGACCACCTTATTCCCGAGATATTCCGTATAATTTTCCTCCAGGCCCAGGCGGTCGTACTCCTTATCCTTATCCCAGTCCTCCAGCCGGATGACGAGATCGATGCTCTGGGTGTCCTTCACGGAGGATGCGCCGAACAAAGCCTTTACATCCACAATACCTATGCCGCGCAGTTCGATAAAATGCTTCGTGATGTCCGGCGCGGAGCCGATCAGGGTGTCGTCGCTCACCTTCCGCAGCTCCACCACGTCGTCCGTCACCAGGCGGTGCCCCCTCTTGATGAGCTCCAGCGCCGCCTCAGACTTTCCGATACCGCTCTCCCCCGTGATCAGCACGCCCTCGCCGTAGACGTCCACGAGAACGCCGTGGACGGAGATACAGGGGGCCAGCTTCACATTCAGCCAGCGGATGATCTCCGCCAGAAAGGCGGAGGTGGTCTTCGGCGTCACAAAGACCGGGATCTTGTGCCGCACGGCGGTCTCCAGAAAGATGGGGTCCGGCTGCAGCTCCCGGCAGAACACGATGCCCGGGATGGATTCGTAGCTCAGGAGTTTTTCATACACTTCCCGCTTGCGCTCCTCGGAGAGCCCTCCCATATAGGAATACTCCACAAAGCCGATCACCTGAAGCCGCGCCGCGTCGAAATGTTCGAAATATCCCGCCATCTGCAGCGCCGGCCGGTTGATGTCCGGCTGCGTGACCTTGATCTTACGCACGTCGATATCCGGCGTCACGTTTACCAGTTTCATTTTCTCGATGACCCGAGTCAGACTTACGCTTGCCATAACCCCTCCTTAATCGTTTAACTCTTTATAATCCTCCGGGGTTTTCCTCTCCCGGTCTTGCGCTCTCCGGTCCTTCCCCTTCCGGCCCTTCGCCCTCCGATTTTCCTACTGGCTGATTATAGCACATATTCTGCAAATAGGAAAGTATTTCCTTCGCCGCTTTCTCGTTGAGTTCCGGGAGGCTGGCCAGTTCCTCCACCGTGGCGCTGCGGATCTCCTCCAGGCTGCCGAAACGCCTCATCAGAGCCTTTCTCCTGGCAGGGCCCACGCCGGGGATGTCCTCCAGCACCGACCTCACCTGGGCCTTGCCCCGGAGGGACCTGTGGTACTCGATGGCAAAGCGGTGAGCCTCGTCCTGCACCCGGGTGATGAGCTTAAAGCCCTCCGAATGGGTGTCTATTGGAAGCTCCACATTCTGAAAATACAGTCCTCTGGTGCGGTGATTGTCGTCCTTCACCATGCCGCAGACCGGGATGTGGATCCCCAGCTCCTCCAATACCTCCAGGGCGATATTGACCTGGCCCCGGCCGCCGTCCATCAGAAGGAGGTCCGGGAACTTCGTAAAGCTGCCGAAGTTCTCCTCCACGCCTTTCTCCTTCAGCTCCCGGGCTTCCTCCATGCCGTGGGTAAAACGCCGGGTGAGGACTTCCCGCATACAGGCGTAATCGTCCGGTCCCGCCACGGTCCTGATCCGGAACTTCCGGTAATCGCTGGGCTTTGGGCGTCCCTTCTCAAACACCACCATGGACCCCACGTTTTCAAAACCGTTTGTGTTGGAGATATCAAAGGCCTCCATCCTGTCGATCTTTTTCAGTCCCAGAAGGGCCGCGATCTCCTTCACCGCCCCGATGGTGCGCCCTTCCTCCCGCTTCAGCTTCTCCCGGTCCTGGCTCAGGATCAGCTTCGCGTTCTGGGCCGCAAGCTCCACCAGCTTCTCCTTGCTGCCGATCTTCGGCACGCGGATATACACCCGGCTGCCCCTGCGGCCGGTGAGCCACTTTTCGATCAGCTCCTGGTCCTCCACCTCATACTGCAGCATCAGCTCCCTGGGGATAAAGGGCGTCCCGGCATAGAACTGCTGGACGAACTCCCGCAGGATCTCCGATTTGACCTTCCTCCGGGCCTCCTGGAATTTCTCCGTGTCCTCCGGCGTCCCAAGAAGCTCTTCTCCGGGGAGTTCCGACACATGTGTCATATAATAATGTTCCCTGCCCAGAAGCTTTCCCTCCCGGACAAAGAAGACCTGGATCACGGCCTCCCCGCCCTCCTGGTACATGGCGATGATGTCCTTGTCCTCCCCGTCGGAGCCGGTGATCTTCTGTTTCTGGGCCACGGACTTCACGCTCTGGTACAGATCCCGGAAACCCGCGGCTTCCTCGAATTCCAGGTTTTCCGCAGCCGTCTTCATCTTCTGCTCCAGATCCTTCAGGATCGGATTGTAATTCCCGTTCAGAAACTCCAGCGCTCCCTCCACCTGCTTCCGGTAGTCCTCCTTGTCTATATAACCCTGGCAGGGGGCGAGACACTGCTTGATGTGATAGTTCAGGCAGGGCCTTTCCAGGCCGATATCCCTGGGGAGATTGCGGCTGCAGGTCCGGAGGTGGTACAGCTTGTTCAGCAGGTCTATGGTATCCTTCACCGCGGCGGCGCTGGTGTACGGGCCGAAATACCGGGACTTGTCCTTTTTCATGCTCCGGGAAAACAAAATCCTGGGGTATTCTTCCCCCAGGGTCACTTTGATATACGGATAGGTCTTGTCGTCCTTTAAGAGCGTGTTGTACTTGGGAGAATGCTCCTTGATCAGGTTGTTCTCCAATACCAGCGCCTCCAGCTCGGAATCCGTCACAATATACTCAAACCGGGCGATCAGCGTCACCATCTTGTCGATGGCAGGCCCCCGCCCGATGTTTTCCCGAAAATAAGAGCGCACGCGGTTGTGCAGGTTCCGGGCTTTCCCCACGTACAGGATCCCGTCCGACGCGTCTCTCATGATATAAACCCCCGGCTTATTCGGGAGCTTCTTCAACTCTTCCTCCACCTGAAACATGCTTTTATGTCCTCCGCCGGTGCCGCCCGGGACCTCCGTCTGCCGTACCGCAGCGCCAAACCTCCTGGGCGGATGTCCGTCTCCGCCCTTTTAAGGACATATTACCATAACTCCACTCCGCCTTTCAAGAAAAATCCTCTTTCACCGCCCTCTCCAGGCAAAGAAGCGCACTCTCCAGCGTCTTCCTCGGGCATGCCAGGACCATGCGCTGGAAGGACGCGGCGTTTTTCCCGAAGATATGCCCTGCGTCCAGCCAGAGCCCCGCCTTATGACTGATGAAAGCGTCAAGGGTAGCGCCGTCCAGCCCCAATCCGGAGCAGTCCAGCCAGGCAAAGTAGGTGCCCTCCGGCTCCGCCAGCCGGATCTGGGGGATCCTCTCCCGCAGAAAATCGCGCAGGAAATCCAGATTTTCCTGAAGGTAACGCCTGCACTGGTCCAGCCACGGCCCGCCGCTCTCGTAGGCGGCCTGGGCGGCGACAAGCCCCAGCGCGTTTAACTGAAAATACCCGCTCCCGTCCATCTCCTTCTGAAATTTCCGGCGAAGCTCCCGGCTGGGGATCCATATATTTGAGACCTGGAGCCCCGCCAGGTTAAAGGTTTTGCTGGGGGAAGTACAGACCACCGTCTTCTGCGCCAGGTCAGGACATGCCTTTAGAAATACCGTGTGTGGATGTCCCGGCAAGGCGAAATCACAGTGAATTTCATCAGAAATTACGGTGACGTCATATTTCAGGCAGATATCGCCCATCCTCCGCAGCTCTTCCTTCGTCCAGACACGACCCACTGGATTGTGGGGCGAACACAGGATAAACAGCTTTACCTTCTTCTTTTTGATTGTTTCCTCGAAGTCGTCAAAATCTATCTCATACTTTCCGTTCCGGTATGCCAGCCTGTTCTCCGCCACCCGGCGGCCGTTGTCCCGGATCACGGAGGCGAAGGGATAGTAGACTGGCGGCTGGATCATCACGCTGTCCCCTTCCTTCGTATATGCCCGGATGGCCATGGCCAAGGCGAACACGACGCCCGGCGTCTTCACCAGCCATTCCGGTTTCGTCTCCCAGCCGAATCGATCGCGAAACCACCCGGCAACCGCGTCGTAATACTCCCCTTTTACCTCGCTGTACCCAAAGATCCCATGGTCCACCGCCCTGTGCAGGGCATCCAATATCGGCTCCGCAGCCTGAAAATCCATATCTGCCACCCACAGCGGCAGCACATTTTCCGGATACCCCCGCTCCACGGCAAAGTCATACTTTAGGCTGTTCGTATGTTTTCTGGATATCTCTCTGTCAAACTGATACGTCTCCATGTCATCTACTCTCCAAATGCCTGTTTCAGATCGGCTATGATATCGTCCGCACTTTCCAGTCCCACGGACAGACGCAGCAGGGTGTCCGTGATCCCCAGATGCTCCTTCATCTCCGCAGGGACGTCCGGGTGGGTCTGGACGGTGGGATAGGTGAGCAGGGATTCCGTACCGCCCAGGCTCTCCGCAAAAATGATCAGCTTCACTCCCTGCAGGACGCGCAGCGCCGTTTCCTTGCTGTCCGTGCGGAAGGAGAGCATACTGCCGAAGCCGGAGGCCTGGGACGCGTTGACCTCATACCCGGGATGGGTCTTCAGCCCGGGGTACAATACCTGGGTCACATGGGGCTGCTCCAAGAGCCATGCAGCTATCTTTACGGCGTTCTCCTGCTGCCGCTCCATGCGGACGGCCAGGGTCTTGATCCCCCGCGTGACAAGCCAGCAGTCCATGGGCGAAAGTGCGCCCCCGGTGGTCTTGGAGAGAAGGCGTACCCGATCCGCCAGCTCCTGGTTTTTACAACACAGGAAACCCGCTATGGTATCATTGTGCCCCGACAGGAATTTGCTGCCGCTGTGGATCACGATATCCGCCCCCAGTTTTAGGGGATTTTGAAAATAGGGGGACAGGAACGTATTGTCCACAATGAGAAGCAATCCGTGTTCCTTTGCAAGCTCTGCGCATCCCCTAAGGTCCGTGATGAACATCATGGGATTGCTGGGGGTCTCCACATAGATTGCCTTTGTCTCCGGGCGGATGGCCCCGGCCACGGTCTGGAGGTCCGAGGTATCCACATAGTCGATCTTCAGGCCGTTCTTCTTGCTGATCAGGCTGTGGAGGCGGACCACTCCGCCGTACAGATCCTCCGAACATATGATATGATCCCCCGGGGAAAACAGTTCAAAACAGACGCTCACCGCCGCCATGCCGGAGGAAAACGCCGTGGTGCCGGCCGCGCCCTCCAGAGAGGAAACGATCTCTTCCAGATGGGTCCGGGTGGGATTGGACTCCCGGGTGTAATCAAAACCGCTGGGATTATGGCCCGTGCGGATATGGCTGAAAGAAGCCGTCTGATATATGGGATAACTGATCGCGCGGTAATCGTCCCTGACGGCGCTCTCCGGGCCGCCGTGGACGCACCGGGTCTCAAAATTTGTCTCTGTCATACAGGTCCCTCCTCGGTTCAAATATTTATAACATATAACAGGTTGGAAAACGCAATTCTTTTTCTAATCATTGCTGGCCCGGCTCCGTCCCCGGCCTAGTTCCGGCTTCAGTCTTGGCCCTGCCGTTCCAGATACTTTCTGATCTCCTGGATATAAAGCTCTCCCATCCGGCTCAGCACCAGATTTTTCCGGGTGACATACCCGATCTCCATCTGGCTGTCCGTTCCGTCCTCCGGCTCAAAGGGGACGGCGAGATAATCCGTGCCGTTCAGCTCCTCGCAGATAATGCCGGAGCAGAGCGTATAGCCGTTCAAGCCAACCATCAGGTTCAGCATGGTCGCCCTGTCGTTGGCCTTGATGGTGCGGGGATACTGCTCCGTGCTCAGGATCTCCTCCGCCAGATAAAAAGAGCTGTCGCTCCCCTGCTCAAAGGAGAGGCAGGGGTAATCCGCAAGCTCCTGAAAACGGATGGAGCTCTGCCCCGCCAGGGGATGCCCCTTCCAGAGGTACACATAGGCGCTGCAGTCGATGAGCTTATGAAACTCCAGATCGTTTGCCTTCAAGAGATTCATTATGACCTTGCGGTTAAAATCGCTGAGAAACAGGATGCCGATCTCACTCCGAAGGGTGTGCACGTCGTCTATGACCTCACGGGTCTTGGTCTCCCGGATGGCAAACTCATATTCCTCCGTGTCAAACTGCTTTACCATCTCCACAAAGCTTTTGATGGCAAAGGAATAATGCTGCGTGGAGATGCCGAATTTCTTTTTCCGCTTTCCGGAGCCGCTGTATTTTTCTACTAGGTCCTCATACTGGCTGTAAACCTGCCTGGCATATGTGACAAACTCCATGCCGTCGTTCGTAAGGGACATGCCGTGGCCGCTGCGGTGGAACAGCGCAAAGCCCAGCTCCCTCTCCAACTCCTGCACCGCATTGGACAGAGAGGGCTGGGCGATGTATAAAACCTCCGCAGCCCTGCTCAGCGAGCCGGCCTCCGAGATCACGATCACATAGTGTAACTGCTGCAGTGTCATCCTCCGTCTCCTTCTTATATACAGGGATCCGGCAGGCCCGGCCTTCTGTCGGGCACCGCCGCAAATCTCTTGATCGATTTTCCCCGTCGTTTACAGGGGTGCCTTTACGGCTTCCTCACTTCGGTCTTGATCAGGGAATCCATGAACGCAACATACTGCTCTTTGGTAAAGACGGGTTTGTACTCCTCCACTACCTTCTTCGCAGCCTTCGCGCCGTCCCGCAGGAGCCGGTACGCGCCCAGGGCAAAGACCTTTGCGGTGACGATATAGGCAAGTTCCTCGTCAGTGATCGCAAAGGAGGAACTGTGCGCGCCGCCTTCCGCGCCTCCGGTGTTGAAGGTGAACACCGGCTGGATGTGCTGCAGATCCCCCACGTCGGTGGAACCGCCGCTCACCTTCCGGGGATCGTCCCCCAGGATCTCCACCTGGTATTTCTCACCCGCAGCGATCTTTGCAGCCTCCAGCAGCTCCGGGTTCGTGGTCTCCGAGAGAAGGCTGGGAAGATAGCCGGGCATGGTCTCGATCTCCACCTCCGCGCCTACTGCCGCGCCGCCCGCGAAGAACGCGCGGTCCGTCTTGTCCGCCGCGTCCAGGATCGCCTCAAAGTTAGAAGCGCGCACCAGGGTCTCAATGACCACTTCCTCCGGGATCACGTTGACCAGATCCCCGCCCTTTGTGATGATGGGATGTACCCGTACATGGTCGGGATCCTGGAAGGTCTCCCGCTGATAAGCCAGCGCGGAAAGCCCCAGGGATGCCGCGTTCAGGGCGTTGACCCCGAGATGGGGGCTGCCCGCGGCATGGGCCGCTTTGCCCTTGTAGCGGATGGTCTTGCTGACGAAACCATTCCCGCCGCTTCCGGTCCCCTCCCGGAAAGTGATCTTATCCCCCATGCCCGTGTGATGGGCGAGGTTCAAGTCGATGTCGTCAAAAGCGCCGATGCGGATCAGCTCGCACTTTCCTCCGCCGTACTTGATCTTTCCCTCTTCTTTCAACCGGTTCTTAAACTCGATCTCCCCGTATTCCTCTGCGGGGACGGCGAAGAAGACCACCTGGCCGTCCAGGGTCTTTGCCACCTCCGGATCCGAGAGGGCGATGGCCGCCCCCAGGATCCCCGTGAGCTGGCAGTGATGGCCGCAGCAGTGGGCCGCCTGAGTCTCCGGGTTCGCGTACTTGTGGTTCGGAATGCGCAGGGCGTCCAGCTCCCCGATCAGCGCCAGGCTCACGTTATCCTTTTTCTCCTCGTTCAGATAGGCTTTTACGCCTGTGATGGCGAGCCCCTCCTGTACGTTCAGGTTTAACTTCCTTGCATAATCCGCAAATTTTTTCGAGGTCTGAAATTCCTTGTACCCCAGCTCCGCATGGGTGTAGATATCCCGCGCAAAGGCCACGATCTCCTCCCGATGCGCGTCAATGTTGTCAAGGATCTTCTTTTCAACTGCGTCCATTTTTGTCTGCCTTCCTTTCTGCTTTTAATATTCCGGAATGCTCCAGAGATCATTGTACTTCGGCCCGTTGTTCTCGCGGATCCAGTTCAGAAATTCCTCCGACTGGTAAGCCGCCACAACGTCCTTCGCCCACTGAGTGTCCTTGTTTTCGGCCTTGACCACCACCTGCAGCCAGAACTCGTCGCTCAGGTTCTCGTTGAACAACGCCGTAGAAGGATCCAGTCCGGTGTAAGCCACGATAGAGCCAGTGATGATCCCATAGTCAAAGTCGTCCAGCGTGGTGGCGATCAGATTCGTAGCCAGTTCCTGGATCTCAATATCGTAGAGATATTCCTCCACATCCTCCGGGCTCGCGGTGGCTTTGGACGTGCCCTCCTTCAGCTTAACCCAGCCAAGGTCCTGCAGCATGATCATCGCCCGGGCCATATTGCCCGCGTCCTGGGGGATCGCCACGGTCATGCCGTCCGCGATCTCGTCCACGGAAGCGTGTTTATTGGAAAAGACGGAGGCGGGTACGGTGGGGATCCTGGACAGCGCCACCAGATCGCCGCCGGCGGAATCATTGAACGCCTCCATGTAGGCAGTGTGCTGTTCCACGGACAGGTCCACGTCGCCGTCGTTGATCACCACATCCGCCTCGCTGAGATTAAGCTCCACACACTCAAAGGTATATCCCTTTTTCTCCAGGATGGGAATGATGGCCTCCTCAAACAGCTCGGTGTACGGGCCGCTGCCCTTTGCGTAGCTGATATTTGTCTTTTCCTGTCCCACGGTGTTTTCCTTATCGCCGCAGCCCGTCAGAAGGGAAGCTGCGGTAAGGGCCGAAAGGGCCAGGACAGTTGCTCTCTGTAAAATCTTCATGTCTGTTTACCTCCTTGCGCGCCGTCCATCCGGCGCCTGTCACATCACTGTTGTGTCCGACCGTTGCGATCGTTGCAATCATTAGTCACGTCAATCTATTGTTCCATTCCGCCCCTTTGCCGCCGAACTTTTGCAGGCAGCAAAGGCGCTTTGATAACCCCCGGCAGAGTCAGCCCTGTGCCCGCCTACTTGTTCTTTCTGGCCAGGGCCGCCAGCTTGTTTCCCAGGGTCTGGAGGAGCTGGGTCACCAGGATCAGCACCACCACCAGGGAATACATCAAGGTAAAGTTAAACTTGTTGTAGCCGTAGTTCTGGATCAGCGCGCCGATCCCTCCGCCGCCCACATAACCGGCCATGGCGCTGGAGCCGATGAGCCCCACCACACCGGTGGTCAGCGAGAGGATCAGAGATCCCAGGGACTCCGGCAGGATAAAATAGACGATACACTGAAACGGCGTCGCCCCGATGCTCTGGGCCGCCTCCAGGATCCCCCTCCCGGTGTCCAGCAGGGAATTTTCCATCAAACGGGCCATGAACGGGATGCTGGACAGGGTCATTGGCACGATGGCCGCGGTAGGCCCGATCCGGGTGCCGATCAGCGCTTTTGTGAGGGGCATCACCGCTACCAGCAGCACCACAAAGGGCGTGCTCCGGACAATGTTGATCACCACGTTCAGGACATTGTAGACGATCAGGTTTTGAAAGATCCCTCCCTTTCTCGTAAATGCCAGGAGAACCGCGAAGAAAAAGGCAAATACCGTGGCGATGATCAGGGATACGCTGACCATGTAGACTGTCTCCACAATGGATACGTTGATCTTATCCAGGGAGATCCCCAGAAATCCTTCCAATGCTTCTCTCATGCGATCACCTCCTTTTTCTGTACGTTGTCTTCCAGATCGATCTCCTGCCAGCCCACCCTGCTGGCCTCAAAATAAGCAAGACCCTTCCGGATCTCCTCGTCGCTGCCGATGATCTGGATGATGATGATGCCCAGAATCTTTTCCTGAATCTCACTGATGTTGGCAAACAGGATATTGGTCTCCACGTCAAACTTCTTGTTCACCGCGGCGAGCACGGATTCCGTAGTCTCCGTGTCCAGGAACTTCAGCCGCAGGATCCTGTAATTTCTCGTCTCCCGCCGGATCCCTTCCACCAGCAGGCCGGGAACGCTGTCATTGATGACCGTCCGCACAAAATTCTTTGTGATCTGCTGGACGGGGGCGCTGAACACATCCAGGGCGCTTCCCTGCTCCACGATCCGGCCGTCCTCCATCACCGCCACACGGTTACAGATGCTCTGGATCACATGCATCTCATGGGTGATCAGGACGATGGTGATATGCAGCTCCCGGTTGACCCGCTTTAAGAGCTGCAGGATGGCATTGGTGGTCTTCGGATCCAGGGCGCTGGTGGACTCGTCGCTGAGCAGGATGGACGGATTGGAGACCAGGGCCCTGGCGATGCCCACGCGCTGCTTCTGTCCGCCGGAGAGCTTGGAGGGGTAATCATTCTTCTTGTCGGTCAGTTCCACAAATTCCAGAACCTCCTCCACCCGCCTGCGGATCTGTTCCTCCGGCACACGATTCAATTTCAGCGGCAGCGCCACATTGGCATATACCGTCTTGCTCTCCAGGAGCTGAAACTGCTGAAAGATCATGCCGATGTTCTTCCGCTTCTTCCGGAGGGCGGCAGCGGACAGAGCGTTGATATCCTCCCCGTCCACCAGCACCTTCCCCTGGCTCGGCTTCTCCAGCGCGTTGATCATACGGAGCAGGGTGGATTTCCCCGCCCCGGAGAAACCGATGATCCCAAAAATGTCCCCGCTCTCTATGGTCAGATCTACATCCTTCAGGGCCTCCACATCCTTCTGGGGCGTGCGGAAAGTCTTGCTGACGTTCTGAAAGACGATGTTGCCGCTCCCCTGATCGGAAACGGTTTTTACATCTGTTGTTTCTGACATTGCTCTCTCTCCCTTCATCGTTTTGTTCATTATATCCTGTCATTTCCAAAAATGCAATTATCATATAGGTATAGTAGGGTATAGCCTGAAGCTATACCTCTCCGGATGTCCTTAAGATGTTCCTATTCGTCTATTCAAAGACCTTTCGCGGCATTTTCTTTCGAGTGCGCTTTTCTGAGAGCCGCCGGACCATCTTATTGGAATACGCTTTGGAGGCAGCCTTACAGGATCGTGCCGCCTCCCGCCACATATTCCCCCAGATAGCAGACCAGGGCCTGTCCCGGCGCAGGGGCCCGCTGCGGTTCTTCAAAAATGCATTCGATCCCCTCGACCCCCTGTCTCAGGACTGCCGCCGCGCTCCTGTGATGATACCGTATCTTCGCGGTGACGGAGAGCTCCCCGCTCAGCTGGCTGACCGCCATAAACTGAAACCCGCCTCCGCGGCGATCTTCCTCACTTCCGCCTTGGTATATTCCCCGATGGGTAACAGCGTCCTGGAAAGCTGCTCCTGGGTAAGGCTGTATAATGCGTATGTCTGGTCCTTTTCCTCCGAGACGGCCTTCGCCAGGGAATATCTCCCGTCCGGCAGCCGGCACACCCTGGCGTAATGCCCCGTGGCGATATAGTCCGCGCCGATCTCCAGAGCGCGATTTAAAAAAGACTCCCACTTGACATACCGGTTGCAGGCGATACAGGGATTCGGCGTTCTTCCCGCCTCATACTCCGCGATAAAAGGCTCGATCACCTTCTCCCGGAAGGGAGTCTTGAAATTCATGACATAGTGGGGGATGCCGATCTGCCGGGCCACCCGCCGCGCGTCCTCCGCCGCGCTCAATCCGCAGCATCCCCCGTTATACGACTGCGTCTCCCAGCTCTCATCCTGCCAGATCTGCATGGTCACGCCGATCACGCGGTAGCCCTGTTCTTTTAAGAGATAGGCGGCGACGGAGGAATCCACGCCTCCGGACATTCCCACCGCCACGGTTCCCTTTTTCGGAACCTCAAAATTTGAATCCATAACCATCCTCAAACCCGCCGGACCTCTCTCCGGCCAAAGCGCCCTTTAATAAGACTCGCTGACGTCCGGCTCTTTCTCCCCGATATCGTTCACCGGCTTTTCCAGACCTTCTATGACAATGTGGTTTTTCTCCGCGTAATCCCAGAGCGCCGCGTGGATCGCCTCCTCCGCCAGAAGGGAACAATGCACCTTCACCGGCGGCAGCCCGTCCAGCGCTTCGCAGACCGCCCGGTTCGTCACCTGCAGGGCCTCCTGCACCGTCTTTCCCTTTACCAGCTCCGTCGCCATGCTGCTCGTGGCCACCGCCGCGCCGCAGCCGAAGGTCTTGAACTTCACGTCCCGGATCACGCCGTTTTCATCGATATCCAGGTACATCCTCATGATGTCCCCGCACTTGGCGTTTCCCACGGTCCCGACGCCGCTGGGGTTTTCGATCTCCCCCACGTTCCGGGGATTGTTAAAATGATCCATCACCTTTTCACTGTACATCCCTTTTCCCTCCGATCTCTTTGATTAAGGCTTCCCATGTCACGCGGGAAGCTTTCCTCCTTCCGCGCCCTCCAGTCTGTTCTTGTCATACAGCGGCGACATGTTCCGCAGCCGCTCCACGATCTCCTTCAGCGCATCCACGGTATAGTCGATATCCTCTTTCGTCGTCTGCTCCGACAGTGTCAGCCGGAGGGACCCGTGCGCGATCTCATGGGGAAGCCCGATCGCCAGAAGCACATGGGAGGGATCCAGGGAACCCGAGGTACACGCCGAACCGCTGGAGGCGCAGACGCCCTTCTGATCCAGCAGGATCAGCATGGATTCCCCCTCGATATACCGAAAGCAGAAGTGGGCGTTATTGGGAAGCCGCCTCTCCCTGTCCCCGTTCAGCCTGCTGTAAGGGATCTCCCGGAGTATCCGGTCGATGAGATAGTCCCGAAGCTGCATCTCGTACGCGGTCCTCTGGGCCAGGGATGCTTTCGCCAGCTCCGCCGCTTTTCCAAAACCCACGATCCCGGGCACATTGTGAGTCCCCGCCCTTCTGGACCGTTCCTGGGCCCCGCCGTGGATAAAGGACCGGATCTTTACGCCCTTTCTGATATACAACAGGCCGACTCCCTTCGGCCCGTTGAGCTTATGGCCGCTGGCGCTCAGCATATCGACGTTCATTCTGTCCACGTCCAGCTCGATCTGACCGAATGCCTGCACCGCGTCCGTGTGGAACAACACCCCGTGAGCCCTGGCGATCCGGCCGATCTCCTCCACGGGCTGGATCGTCCCGATCTCGTTGTTCGCCGTCATCACCGAGATCAGGATCGTGTCCGGACGGATCGCCTTCTCCAGCTCATCCAGCTTTACAAAGCCATATTCGTCCACATCGATATAAGTGACCTCATACCCCTGCTTCTCCAAATACTCACAGGTGTGAAGGACCGCGTGATGCTCGATCTTCGACGTGATGATATGCTTTCCCTTGTCCCGGTACGCCTCCGCTGCGGCCTTCAGGGCCCAGTTGTCCGACTCGGAACCGCCCGCCGTAAAATAAATCTCCTCCGGCTTTGCACCGATCAGATCCGCCAGCGTCTCCCTGGCCTTCTCCACCGCTTTCTGCGCCTCCCCCGCAAAGGAGTAGATGGCGGACGGATTGCCGTAACACTCCGTAAAATATGGAAGCATCGCCTCTACCACCTCGGGATGGACCCGGGTGGTGGCCGCATTGTCCAGATAAATTCTCTTGCTCATGCCTCTTCCCTTCTTTCAAAATAGTGATCTGTAAGATCATTTAAAATTTTGGAAAACACTATATTTCATTTATCCCATAAGAATACTATGAAATAAGGCCGTAATAAGACACGGACATATTCCAACAGCCATCGCTACAATAAGTCCCCCTTATCTATGGCTTGATGAAAAGACCGGAAGCGATCCCTTCCGGCCTTTCTTTTTCGATTTAGTTATCGCTGAACAAAGGCGTTGACAGATACCGGTCTCCGGAGTCGGGAAGAAGCGCCACAATGGTCTTTCCCTGATTTTCCGGCCGGGATGCCAGGATCCCCGCAGCCTTGAGGGCCGCGCCGGAGGAAATGCCCACCAGGATCCCCTCGCTGACCGCAAATTTCCGGCCCTCCTCGAACGCATCCTCGTTTTCAATGGCGATCACTTCGTCATATATCTTCGTGTTCAGCACCTCCGGCACAAAACCGGCGCCGATGCCCTGGATCTTATGAGCCCCCGCGGTTCCCTTGGAAAGCACGGGGCTGCTGGCGGGCTCCACCGCCACAACCTTTACATTCGGATTCTTTTCCTTCAGGTACTCGCCGACACCCGTAACGGTACCGCCGGTGCCCACGCCCGCAACAAAGATATCCACCTTCCCGTCCGTCTGCTCCCAGATCTCCGGTCCCGTGGAAGCCCTGTGGACCGCAGGGTTCGCGGGATTGACAAACTGTCCCAGGATCACGGATCCGGGAATCTCCTTCTTCAGCTCTTCCGCCTTCTCAATGGCGCCCTTCATCCCCTTCGCGCCCTCTGTCAGCACCAGCTCCGCGCCGTATGCCTTCAGCAGATTTCTTCTCTCCACGCTCATGGTGTCCGGCAGGGTCAGGATCGCCTTATACCCCTTCATGGCGGCCACGGAAGCCAGCCCGATGCCGGTGTTCCCGGAAGTGGGCTCGATAATGGTAGCTCCGGGCTTTAAGATCCCCTTTTTCTCAGCGTCCTCGATCATCGCCAGGGCGATCCTGTCCTTCACGGATCCCGCCGGATTCAGATACTCCAGCTTTGCCAGGATCACAGCTCCCTTGATCCCCGCCCTTTCGGAATACCGGTTCAGCTTTAACAGCGGGGTCCCGCCGATCAGCTCTGACGCACTCTCTTTGATCTTACTCATAATAACATCCTCCTTATAAAATATATTTTTCACATCAGATTTCTAGGATTTCGGACCGCTCATACCTTCTGCGGCTCTTTTTCACAATGTGTCCTCTTGTACTTCGTATCCTGCTGTCTCTTTTTCTAGTTTCCAAGATCCTTCTGCCAATCCACCAGGTCCTTCAGCGTCACCGTATCCACAACGCCGCTGACCGCCTCGTTGATCTTCTTCCAGAGAAGATATGTGACACAGCCCTTCTGCCTCTCGCAATCTGCCGCATCCTCCTCCACGCAGGCCACCGGCGCAAGGCTCCCCTCCGTCAGCCGCAGGATCATCCCCGCCGTATAGTCCTCCGGCTTCTTTCGGAGCAGATACCCTCCCTGGGGCCCCCGCACGCTTTTGACATACCCCGCCTTATTCAGGATGGATATGATCTGTTCCAGATATTTGTCCGAAATGCCCTGCCGCTCCGCAACGTCCTTGATCCGGATCGGGGTCCCCTCGTCGTTCATCGCGAGATCCAGCATCAGCCGCAGCGCGTATCTTCCCCTTGTCGAAATCTTCATCCAACACCTCCCCAGCGCTTTTCCTACTTAACAGATAGGCTATATTGGAATTATAGCGCTTTTTTGGATTTTGTCAATATATTTCTGATAAGAGAATTTATGTTTCCGCTTCCTTTTCTCCCTGCCCTTGCCCGGCTCAGCCGGCCGCGCTGTTACAGCGCGGCCGTATTCGTGTTCTGCTGATACTGGAATCCAAAATTCGCCTTTATCGCCGAGGCCGGCTTGAGCCGGCGGATCCCCTTTTCCACATCTTCCTTTGTGAGGCAATCCGGCTTTTTCTCACCAGGTTTCATCAGTCTGACGCTGTGGGCGCGGATCGAGGACTCCACGATTTTCCGGACATCCCTGGCATTTCCGAAGTTCCTCCCCCTCTTCAGGACGGCTATATGATCCATGGCGGTCATCAAAGCCTCTTTCTCCAGCTTATATCCGTTTTCCTTTGCAATGTGCATACAGATATCCTGTAATTCCTGGATGGAATAATCCTTAAACCGGACCATCCGGGAAATCCGCGAAGATAAGCCTGCGTCCAGATTCAGAAACTCCTCCACTTCCTTCTCGTACATCGCAAAGATAACGGTCACGTCCGGACAGTTCTCCATAAACCTCACAAACTCCTTGATCGCCTCGTTGACATAACCTCCGGCGCCCTTATTCAGAAAGAATCCCGCTTCATCTACAAAGAGCACTCCGTTTCTCGCCTTCTCAAAAAGCTCCGCGATCTTGACCGCCGTAGTACCGACGTACTTTCCGATGATATCCGCTCTGGACGCCTCGATGAAGGTGGCGTTTGTGGTTCCATACTCCGCCATCACCTCGGCCAGCAGTCTCGCGCTGGTCGTCTTGCCGGTTCCCGGGTTCCCGTAAAAGAGCATATTTCCATGAATTTTTTTCAACTTGTCATTTCTCCTGGCTTCCTTCAGGAGGGCCGCCTGCTCGATGACCATGTCTTTGACGTCCGCCAGGCCCGGCAGAGCATTCAGTGTCTCCAGCGGCGCATCCTCGACCTTTTCGTTGAGCTGAAAACCTTCCGGATGCAGCAAATTGTCCAACTCCCCGGAAAGCTTCTTTCTGTGAATTGCCATCTGAAGGATCCAGTCCAGGTCTTCTTCCGTGAATCTCGTCCCGCGAAGCTTCATGATCCGGTTGACGATCTCCATCGAAGAGACGTTTTTCGGAAGCGCATACCCCTCCCTCTCCAAAAGTTTCTGAAAGATATCTTCATAGTAGTCTCTGGGCACACCGCTGATCCGGAGCACTGAAAAACCCTGGTCCATCCTGAGATCCGTCACCCAGGAGCTGTCCAGCATATCCGGGCTGACCCAGATATATTTCTTTTCCCTGGAGTCGGTCAATATGGCGTCGATCCTGTCCTTAACGTCCGTATCTTCGCCTGTGCCGACGATCCCCTCATATATGACCGCGTCCGCTCCGATAGAATCCAGAATATTGGAATACACGTTGACAGGCATGGCCTTATTGATCTCCTCCTTGGAAAACCTGACCAGTGTCAGATCCGGGTCCAGGTCCTCATCCATTTCTTCCAGCAGATCTTCTTCATAGAGGTTATAGGGATCGTATCTTTCTCTGTCGTTTTTCCCAGTGGACGATGGGTTCGCTTCTTCATAGAGATAGCGGAAACACTTCATCGCCACCGGCTCCGAATCGGATACCAGGATCACTTTGTCCAGCGGTGTGCCGCACTTCCCTATCTCCTTTTGCAGATCTTCAAAATAGGGTGTGCAATACTCTCTGATGCCCTTTTCCCCCTTATTCAGGATGTGATAGCTGATTATATTTCTGCCAACAGCTTTTCTTTCAATGATCGGATACATATTCTCTTTCCTCCTCGTTCTGTATGCTTAATTAAAATAGGCCGTCTGGATCAGTTTTAAATATTCCTTTGTCTCATGCCGCTTGAGGAACTCATAAAACGTATTATCCTCATTGATCCTCTTCAGGAGGAGCTCCAGACAGGACTTATCCCCCACCTGATTGAACACATTGATCACCCGGTTGATGGAATCCCGGATCTTTTCCGCCGGACCCTTTTTCTCCCGGATCCTGCACAGGATCTCTTTCAGCAGCACTTCCGCCGCGTCGTTTCTCTGGGAAAATTTCATTTTTTGGAACTTGTTCACATAACGCTCCAGGTCCTTCCCCTCAAAGATGTTTTCGCAATCTTCGCCCGTAAAGCCCTCCTTCCGCATACAATAGTATTTATAAAATTCCCTGCTCACTCTTTCCGATTTAATGAACTGACTGATCATTTTCTCGTCAATCTCTTCATGCACTTCGCGATACATCTTCATGGCAATATCCAGGTTTTCCCACCCCCTGCCAGTGACCAGGTTCTCCTCCTTGTCTTTTGTGCACATGTAGATAAAGGAAGGGTTCAGTTTCAGGAAGTCCTGTATTTCTATTTCAAAATGATGCTCTTCCGCATATTTCAGGAAATCCTCCTCGCTAAACTCAACGCCCAGTTTTCTCATACGGTCCAGGATTGCAAAATCAAATGTTCTTGCGCTCCTGTTGTATGCGGACGGGTTCCCGCAGACAACGATCGTCCAGCCCTCCGGAAGTTTGTGCGCCCCGATGTTCTTTGTCTGAAGGAACGCCAGCATGACCGGCATGAGCGTATCAGACATACAGTTAAATTCATCCAGAAGCAGGATGCCCTCCTTTTCACCGGCTTCGTACTTTTCAAGTACCTTTGCGATGATCTCGGACATTGTATATTCCGTATATTTTGTCTCGCCCAATTCGCTGATGACCGGAAGACCCAACACCGTATTTCTGGAATGATGCGTGATGCTGAAGCTCACAAATCCGATCCCCAGTTCCTCCGCGACCTGCGATACCATCTGTGTCTTTCCGATCCCCGGGCTTCCCTCCAGATAGAACGGAAGTCTGTTCACTTCCTGCATCCTGTATGTTCCATTCCCGTCTTTTGCCAGGTATCCCTTGATCCCCGCCTTCAAAGCCTCTTTTGCTTCATTGATACTGTAATTTTTCATGATCTTTTCCTCCCTGATTTATTTAAGCTTACATTTCTGACCCACTTTGGCAACCATGAATATTCTGTCTCCTCCGGAGTGATGAAAAACGTTGGATACTCCGGCGCCGCGGAGGGAAAGTCCCCTTCGGCGTCTGAAAAATAGAGCAGGCAGCCGACATTCTTTCCCTCCTTAACTAAGTTTCTGTCAACCCAGTCAAAAACAGGAATAAAACTCGTCCCTCCCCAGCCATACATCTGCATGCTGTCTTTGACCTCATTCAGTTCCTCCACATCTTCGAACTCACATACATTTTGGATGCTGCAGTCACACTGCATCAGATAGATCCTGTCAAATTGCAGTCCTTTTCCGATCTCCCGGAATATGCCGATGATCTGGGATAAAAACTCGCTGGCATACCCTTCGCAGGAACCGCTGGTATCGATGGCGATCACCATATTTTCCAAACTGATCTCATCGATCTCCTCCGCCGGTTCTATCAGCGGAACATCCTCATACAGATCCAGACCGTACTGATAAAGCATGGGATCATAAAAATCCAATTGATCTTTGCTGACGCTCTTTTTGACCAGGAACTCCTTAAAAACCTCCCGAAAACTGCATTCTCCGGAATCGGCCTTGACGCGCTGACAACCGCTTTCGCTCTCCGACCCCCATCCCAGGCTTTTTTTCTGGCTCAGTTTCTTTGCGACCTCATCCGCAGACAGCTTTGAATTCTCTCCCTCCAAGAGATATTCCCTGGCCTGCTCCCATCGATCCGCAATGATGTCCTCTCCCTCTTTCCCACCTTCTTTTCCATTTACTTTCCCGCGGCTGCATCCGGCGGCATCTTTTCTGTCCCACCAGAACTCATGGGGATCGACGGCCAGTTCCTTCCCGGCCCACAGGACCCGCTTTGCCAGACCTGTGTTTTTCGCCGCCTGATGATACAATCCCATTCCGATCGTGTCGAGATTCAGGGGGATTTTAACCTCATTCCAGCATGGGATCCCGATCTTTTCCATGATCTGCGCAATTGACAGATCCATCACTCCCCACGCCAGTTTTTTTCTGACATAACTGCGATCGCTGAAATGTCCTAAAATTCCGTGAAGAAGGATATGTACGATCTGATACTCCAGCATTCCATGCATACCTAATCTGTAATAGTTTACGATCTGATCCGGATCGAAAAAGAGGTGTTCTCCGTCCGTCGCCATAACGAAATCCTCATCTTTTGCAGAGACCGCCTGTGGCGTCAGAAGATTTACGGCATATGTGAGCGGTTCCAGCATTTCCTTCACGTTGGCAAGAGCCTTGTCTACAATCTTATAAGCCAATTTTTCTTTAGTTGACATCATCCGGCAGCCCTCCATACTTCTGTAAGATCAAAAACTGTCTCATATATTCGCACTCCTTCTTGTCTTTTATCCGCGCCATGACATATTCCAGATCTTCCTGCGGCACAAATCCCTTCCGCAGCAGGTCCGTGAAAAAATCTTTCATTACATTGGCATGCTGCAGAATGACCGCTGTCAGATACCTTCTTCTGTCAATGGCAGTAAGCGTATCCGGATACTCGATATTGCTCACACAACGAAGCAGGCTCATGATCCGCATCTTATCCGATTTCCCCCGAAGTCCGCCCCACAGACTGCCAATTTGATAGGAAGGCTTTACCAAACCCAAAAACGACAGCAGGGTATCGCCGCCGTGCAGGATCGCCCGCAAGTGCATACGCTTTCTCAGTTTCCTTAACGCCAGCTCATAAAGGATTTCCATCGGACAATTTTCTTCCTCTTCCGCCCGAAGTTTATTCATCAGAACTTCAAAATACTTCTCTTCAAAGGGCAGTACGTTCGTCATTTTCCAGATAGACTTTTCTTCGTCGGGAAAAACTTCGATCATCTTCCTCAGCTTAAAAATGCAGCATATCAACAGCGCATATAGATTTATGTGCGTATCTCCTCTTTTTTCTAACTTACTTACTGTTTTCGACAATTCCCGAACGTCTACCTTAATCTTTCTTTTTTCCAATCCTGCAAAAGACATAAAGTCGACCTTTCCAAAGCACTCTTGGACCCCATTATTTTCCAGCAGGGCGTTTGCGCAGTCGTCCGAGGGAAACACCGTCAGCATAAAGTTCAGGGTTGCCAGGTCCCGGGCATATAAGCTGCTCTGTCCAAAAAGCTTCGGGTATTTCCTGACGTCCGAGGCAAAATTTTCCCTTACCCCTTTATCATCAAAGGCTGCGACCTGTTTCAGCGACCAATCGTATAAATCGTCGCCTTCCGCTTCCAGTCTGCCCAGTATCTTATCCCGAAGTTCCTCCGGGATCTTATGATCCGGCGAATAGAGCAAAGCTTCCAAAGACAGTGCATGATTGCGATAGGTCATAATGCCTATGCTGTGAAGCGATAAGACCTCTATCGCATCCACCAGTTTTTCCGCCGCGTCGTATTCCTCCAACAGGAGCGCCAGCAGAATCGGGCCTGCCTCGACAACCATAAGATTCGGTGCATTAAATTGCATGGCGCCGAACCCGTCGTCATGGATCGGAAACCGGCTCGTCTTATCGTCCAAAAAGTTGCTCTCACTTGGGCTTGCACATTCCACGCAGACCTCTTCCACAGGATTTTTCAACGCTCTCGTTCTTAAATATATCCTTGCTTTCTCTAATCCCCGGATCTTTCTCAGTTTCCTGGGTTCCTCATCAAATACCGCATCCATATCTTTTCCCTCCTGCTCGTATTCCTAAGCTTTTCCCGCCCCCGCCAGGCGCTTCCCTACTTCGCTGCCTCGCAGGCGCTCAGCCTTTTTTCCCGCCCGACGGCTTTTTTCTGTCTTTCTTCGGCAGTACTCCAAACTTCTGCAAGATCAGAAACGGCTTCATATATTCGCACTCTTTCTTAACTTTTATCCGTACCATGACATAATCCAGATCCTCCTTTGGCACAAATCCCTTCCGCAGCAGATCCACAAAAAAATCTTTCAAATCATTGGCATGCTGCAGAATGACCGCTGTCAGATACCTTCTCCTGTCGCCGGGAATAAGCGTATCCGGATACTCGATATCGCTCACATAATAAAGCAGTTTCATGATCCGCATTTTGTTGTCCCCTTCCACTATGGAGTCGTCCCTTACCCATAGACTGTCGCCGCCGCAACGCTCTGCCAGACCCAAAAGTGACATCAGGGTATCTCCGCCGTGTAAGGCCGCCTGCAAAGGCATACGCTTTCCCAGTTTCCTTAATGCCAGCTCATAAAGGACTTCGAGCCGATAATCATCGTCCAAACTCCGATGATGCGCCATTTTCTCAAAATCCTTCTCTTCAAAAGGCAGAGCGTCCATCATTTTCCAAACTTTATTTTCTTCTCTTCTGAAAACCTGAGTCTCCATAATTCCATCGGCATAGAAACAGAAGGCTCCCAGCCGCAGTTGAGAAATGGCACATATCAGCAGCCACCAAAGATCTGCCTGCATATTTTTTCTGTTTTTTAACTTTTCTACTATTTGTCCTAATGCCAGGATCTCCGTCCTTATACTTTTTATATTCCACCTATGTGCCGCAAAAAGAAGTTCTGTGTTCTCATGATCTTCCATAAGTCCGTTTACGCGGTCGTCCGAGGAAAACAAAGTCAGCATAAAGTTCAGATCTGCAAGGGAATTTGTTCGTATATGGCAGTCTCGTTCAAAAAGTTTAGGATACTTTCTGACATCCGAGGCAAGCATTTCTCTTACATATGCATTCTCAAAATCCTTGATCCACCTAAGTGACCAGTGATATAAGCCGTCTCCTTCCGTTTCCAGTCTGCCCAGTATCTTATCACGGAGTTTCTCCGGGATTGCAAGATACGGCGAATAGAGTAAACCTTCCCAGGTCAATTTATAAAAGCCGGATATCAAACCGCCCAGGCCGTGAAGCGATACGACGTCTAATGCATCCACCAGTTTTTCTGCCGCATCATATTCTTTCAACAGGATTGCCAACATGATCGGACTTATCACGATACCCTTGCGATACGTCTCATAAAATTCCTCGGAGTTATAACAATGGTACCGGATGTCAATCTCATAAAATTCCTCGGAGTTATAACAATGGTACCGGATGTCAAAGTCCAAAAGTTCATATATCTCCTGAACGACAGAGTCTATTGCGTTCCCCTGTCCAAATACATCTTCATCTCCAAATTCAATGTGGATCCTTTTCGTGGGGTTTTCCAATGCTGACGTTTTTAAGTATGTCCTTGCGTTTTCCAATCCCCTGATCTTTTTCGGCCTGGTTTTCCTCTTTTTGAATGTCGCCCCCATATCTTTATCCCCTCGTATGCCTACGCCTTTTCCAGCACCCCGTCGACAATTCCATACTCCACCGCCTCGCAGGCGCTCATCCAGTGGTCCCGCTCCGTGTCTTTTTTCACTTCCTCGATGTCCTTGTTACAGTTTTTGGCAAGCACGCTGTTTATGACCTTCCGGGTATTGCGTATGTGCTCCGCGGCGATCTCAAGCTCCGTCGCCTGTCCCTGCATTCCGCCGGAAGGCTGATGGATCATTACCTCCGCGTGGGGGAGGATCATCCTTTTTCCCTTGGTTCCGCCGGACAGAATGACCGCTCCCATGCTGGCCGCATGTCCCACGCATACGGTCGCCACATCGGCGTTGACATACTGCATGGTGTCGTAGATCGCCAGGCCGGCCGAAACAGATCCGCCGGGACTGTTGATATAGATCTGGATGTCTTCCGTGGATTCCGAGGATAAATGCAGGAGCTGTGCCATGATCGATGCAGCCATTTCATCATTCACCTCGCCGACTAAATGGATCACTCTGTTTTCCAGATTTTTTGAAAAGATATCGTTGCCTTTCCTCTCATCATAAATAATAGGGTTAATTACCATTGCTTTTTCCTCCTTTTCTCTCGATGTCCTCATCCTAACAGGAAAAACAGGAAAATACCCGACAGATTTGTCCGGTTTCGCTATTTTTTCATTTTCATTTTCCTGCGTAAATGATATAATAAGGAAAAAGGCGGCGAGAAAGGCGGGAAATCCCATGAGTAAAGAGAATATTTCAAATCCGGCATCAGATTCTGAATTACATAATCTCCTCAAGCAGCACGAATCCTCACTCATCATTTATCTTTTAAAAAGACTGACCAGCCCTGAGAATCCGATTTCCGCTCCGGAACTGGCGGGGAAGCTTAATGAGCTGATCTCCGGCGCAGACACGACCGGCAGTGAAGCCCATCCGGAATATTTTAATGAGAAAACTACCCGGCGCAAACTCGACCAACTGATCATCCCAAACAAAAACAACATCCGACATTTGCTGAATCATATTTTAACAGTCTCTGCGGGGGGATTGATCAAAAGTGCACTTACTTCAGGGAAAGGTCAAAACAGATATTATTTTGAACCGTTGCTCACTGCTAGCGACCTGAACCTTATATGCGGAAGCCTTCGAAGCTGCCGGTATCTATCAGAGAGCGAAAAAAATTTCCTGATCTCACAATTGCGTTTTATATATCCGGAACCTGACTGCGGCGAGGAGAAAGACATTTTGGAAGGCGGCGGCTGGATCTCTGCGGAAGAGGCACAGTTTAAGCGCCCGTCGTCTTCCTCTTCGAGTTTTCCCGGAAAGAATCCTGCTTTTCTGAAAAATACGCAGATCCTGTCTGAGGCCATCGAAAAAAAGATTCAGATTGAGCTGAAATACGGCATTTTTGATATTTCCGCATCCGAAAAAGTCGATTTTCATGCCAGAAATGCAGACCACCCCTACATTCTGAATCCTTTTGCGCTTCTATGGAACGACGGCGAATATTACCTGATCGCAACTTCAGATTCCAATCCGACCCCCTGGCATTATCGGGTAGACAGGATCATTGACGTAAAAATCCATCGGGACCAGCAAACCTATGAGGAAGTGAAACGCGGAGAAATACCGGAAAGCTTAAAACCGTTTTATGAGAGAGATAAAGAGAGCGGGGATCTGATCTTTAATGAGATCAAGTATACCAACACCTATCCCAGTATGGCAATCTATAAATCCAGAAATCTGACGAACTGCACATTTGAATGTACCAACTGGTCGCTTCAGATCCTGGTCGATAATTTTGGCCCGGATCTTATGATCAAAAAGTCAGATCTGCCGCACGATCCATCCGAAGTGGACTATGTTGGCAGGCGACAGACATTTCTGCTCGCCACGGTCAAGCAGGTCCAATACGACAACGCCAAACGCTTTGCCATAAACAATTGTCAGTATCTCACACTCGTCTCCCCGCCTAAAATGGTCGACGAGGTATATGAGGTCCTGATGCAGTCCGCCCAAAAGCTCAAACAAAAATAAGCCCTGTCACGGGCTTATTTCTGTCTGTATTTCTGTCTCTTTGCATTGATAGGTGTTATCTTCTTTCTGAGTGAACCAGATGAGCCTGGCCTTGATCTTTTCCCGTGGCACCAGGAACAATGTTTCAACGGCGTCCTTGTACGCCTCGATCTGTGGACCATACTTTTTCCTGAGGCCGCTCACGAAACTCTCCTCTGACTCATAACCCTCATCCGAATCCGACTTGTAATCAATGATCAGGTATTCTCCATTGGTCATTTTCAGCACCAGATCCGCAAAGCCATGATTCCATACCGTTTTGCCGTCTGTTTTGTCAAAATAGGAAAACGGCAGTTCCTGATAGCACTCCTCGAGCTGCGCCCCGGTTTGGAGCTGTTTCCACCATGCGCTTAACTCCTTTATCATTCCGCTCAGGGCCTCTTCATAGTCTGCAGCCTGTTCCGCCGGAATATCGCTGCTATTTTCCTGAATTGCCTGGACATAACAGCTCCTGACCAACGCCTCGTCATTGCAGGGCGAGGAGTCCTTGCCTGTATGAAGGCATCTTCCTATCAGCAGTTCAAAGGCTCTGTGCATGGTCGTTCCAAATACCGCGCCCACAGGTCTGGAATGTTGTCCCGGCGTCCAATCTTCCTTTTTCTTTCCTCCCGCGCTCCTCTCCAGATCGCTTGGACTTACGGACTCGTAAAGAGCCCCGCTTAAATCCGCCCTTACGCAACGGGCGGAAACGACATGGCTCTCCTCCGATGCAGCAGCCGGCGGCATTTGGGGCGGAAACTTCTTCCAGTCGATCATATCCACGATCGACTTTGCGTTCTCTGTCGTATATCCTTCCCCAAAGAGGACTTTCTTTTTCGCAGATTCATAGGTGTCCATAAAAATGCAGGCACACTTCGCCCTGGTTACCGCAACGTATTCCAGGCGGATCGTTTCGGCCTTGTCGCTTTCCTCCGCTTCCTTCTCCACTCCCTTTGCGTGATCATAAGCGCACCATACAATGTTACCGTTTACCCGTACAGACGGATAGTAAGCGTCTGCCGAGCGATGCTCGTCCTTTTGATAGTTCATGCTTTCAACGCGATTGGCCCAAATGACGATATTCCCTTCCAGACCCTTGGCCTTATGAAGGTTCATAAATCTTACCGCGTCGATGTCCTCTTCCAGGACAAGCTCATGCTCGATACTGCTGTCCAAGTATTCGCTCAGCGCTTTCTTGATCTCATGGGAGCTCCCGTTTGTGGAACTCACGATATTCCCGATCATCTGCGCTATGCGCGCCTGTACCTTTCGCCGCATGCCCTCGTCGCAGTCCGAATCCTTCGGTATCAGCAGCTTCCAATTTGCCTCCAGGAAATAGAGAAGCCCCACAGGCGACAGGGCCCCTGCCTTTTCCGCCAGTTCCTTTAACGTCTGCTCTGCCGACTCCATCTCCATTCCCAAAGCGACAAGGGATTCCCTCGCAGCTGCAGAGTTTCGTTTGTCGTAGCGGCAGGCCAGATATTGATAGATCCTGCAAAAGGCTTTCATATACCACTCTGTGCCCACGGCAAACTTCATATCCAGCGATAACGGGATACCGCATTGTCTGAACTGTTCCACATAATACGACGCATTTTTCGTCCACATGCAGAGGAGCAGGATATCGGAGTATCTGATCCGCCTTTTTCTCCCATCCTCGACCAGGTAATACTCGTTATTCACCAGGTCCCAGATCAGCTTTGCAACAATCCACGCATCCTGATTATCGACTTCACTTTTCTCCTGCCTGTCGGTAAGGGAAGTTAGATAATAAACTCCATCCAACGTTTTATCGTCGACAAGTTCGCTCGGAACAAATTTATTTGCCTTCATCGGAACATAGGCCTGTCCCGGCGTGATAGCCTTATTCTGAAACTGGACATTCACCCAGTCAACAATGCTGCTGTTGGATCGATAATTATCCTGAAGCTCTATTATGTCGGCATTTTCCAGGCCCTCAAAATAGCTCTTCGTCCTAAAATACACCTCCGGCTCAGCTCCCCGGAACCTGTATATCGACTGCTTCGGGTCTCCCACGATAAACAGGGCCCCGTCGCGCAGAGTTCCCTGCTGATCCGGATCCTCCGCCAGCAGACGGATAAACGCCTCCTGAACATGATCCGTATCCTGATACTCATCCACATAAATACACTTAAATTTCCCGCTGAAATATCTCCGGGATTCCCTCGATTGCTCAAGCAGCTTCTTGGTATTTCGGATCAATATATCATTGGTCAGGACTTCCGGCCCTATATAATTATAGAAATATGCCCTCGCCTTTTTCGCATATTCGATATAATTACTATAAAAGGAATTCTCTTTTCTCCCCAGCAGTTCCTCCAGATCACCGCGCTTCCGATTCAAAAAGTCGTTGATTCCTTTTAATATATTTTCAGCGTTCTGAACTTTTGTTTTCGGATCCGGCTTATTTTTCATTGCGTCTGCATCTGAAACTAGATCTTTTGTCTTCTCTTCTTGAGATTTAGCCAAATCCTTAAAATACTGCTGTGTGGGTGACCTTAATATCTTTTCACTTTCACCAATTTCAAGCGCTATTTTAACTATGCTCCCGTTGTCATTTTCCCCTATTGCATCAAGAATGATCTCGCCTTTTTTCAACAATCTGTCTTTTATTTGATCAAGGCCGGTATACTGGCTTTCGTACGCTTCACCGGCGAGCCTTAATATTTCTTTTATAAACTCCTGCACAAAGTCTGACGCCTCTTTATCCCACTGCTCCGTTTCTATTGGCGGCAGGCCCATCTTTATCCGGCCGATCTGTTCATCGTCTATGCCGATCAGCCGATCCGTAAGATCTTCCAGCGCATCGACCGCTTTTTTTCTATCTACGTCTTTCCTCAAAAGAAGATCCCAGTCCGGCTCCTTTAAGCCTTCGGCCCACCTTACAAAACTTTCCTTCTTTAGCCTTTCATAATCCCCGGCCTTTATGAGATCGATATCCATGGGCATTCCGACATCCAGGCTTCTCTCCTTCAAAATACGGTTACAAAAGCTATGGATCGTAGAGATCTGCATCCTGTCGATATTCTCGACAGCGCGCCGAAGGTTTTCCACCTGTTCCTTCGGGAGATCCGTTTTCCTTTCCTCTTCCAAAGCCGCGTTGATAATGCGCGATCTCAACTCCTGGGTCGCGGCATTGGTAAAGGTGATCACCGCGATCTCCTCCGGCCTCATCCCGGATTTGAGCTGATTGATGATGCGATCCTTAATAAGCGTCGTCTTACCCGCGCCAGCACCTGCCTCCACGAACATGTTCCGATTCACCTGGGAGACGATCCTATTTCTCTTTTCCTTTTCATCACACTGTATTTTCATCTCTGGTCTCCATTCCGCCATCTTCGTCTGACGACAAAAATCATCATGAAAGATCTGTTTGCTTCATACTATCGCCTAGCATCGGCATATCTCTTTATAGCTGCAGTATCGGCAAGAAATTTCCGCCTTCTCTATTTTTGCCCTTACCGACTCATAGTTATCTTTTAAGACTTCAGCCGCGCCTCCCTTTTCCAGAGCGCTATACATCTTGGCCAGTTGAACCTCCACATCTTCCGGAAGCCGTGCGTCGTCCTCACCGCCATTAGAGGTGCTGAGAGTCGGAGACAATGCTTTTTTTCCTGTTTCAAAGGGGTAAATATATTTCATTTCCTTCAGCTTTACCTTGTTGATCCCTGTTCCGAAATATTCTTCCAGTTTTTTTCTGTTTTCAGCCTGTTTTGCCCAATCCAGCATTGCAATGGCATAAACGTGATGCTGAATCTGAGATACCTGGCCCTCATCCTTCTCTTTTTCCAGTTGTTTTTTCATTTTCGAATAATTACCGGTTTTGTAGTCATAAATCTGAAGCCACAAAGTATGGTCCTCATCCACATATCCGTCAAGCCGGTCTACATATCCTTGAAATTCAATGACAATTCGATCCTCCTCTTTTTCAGCCTCCAGCTTGTATTCCAATTTATCAAAATAGATCTCACATCCAATTACTTTCTTATATTCCGGTGAATCCTTGATCTCTTTATGCAGGGCTATCGCATATTCCTCGGCTGCCTTTCGGATCTCCTGCTTTTCCGCGTTCATGACGTACTCGGAAGGATAGGGATTTTTTCTATGGACTTCTTCCAGCGCCTGTTCATAGGCGGAGTCAAAAATGTCCCTGTCAAAGGCAGTTTCTTCTTTTTCAATGATCGCACGGTTGACATAGCTTTCCATTGTCTCATGGAAGAGAGTTCCCTTCACATTGGCTTTCAGCCATTGATCCGGCCGTCTCTCGAAGAACTCGATCTCCGGGATCCTCTCTATATTTTTGTAAACGTAAGACAACGGGCAATATAAAAATTTGTTTAATGTGCTCGCGCTGAATCTCAGCCGGATTTCGTCTTCTTCCCGGGACTCATCAAGTTGTTCCGGATCCTCGGCCTGTACGTCCGGCTGTGAGGGATCCTCCGTCTCCGGCAGCAGCGCATAGCAAAGTTTTCCAATGTCTTTTTCCGTCTTTCCGGCGACGGCCATCAGGTTATGAAACAGAATGGACGGTGCGATCTGAAGCATTTTTTCTGTATCATAATAGGCATAGCTGACGGATATGTCCTCCGCCGTCGACCAGGCAAGGGTCTTTTGGAACGCCTCTCGTTTGTCCTTATTCCGATCCCCGGCAAACTTTATCGTGCCTTCAATAAATTGACCCAGTTCGGCGTCGCTCAATACCGGCGACTCCATCGGCACTTTCTCAACGTTCTCCCCGGAAAGACCGATCACATATATATGCCTTCTGTCGATCACTTCCAGGCTGCCATAGGGGAGGATACTGACGGCGCCCCCCTCTTCTGATACGCTGCACCTGCACTGTTTGAGGATCGACCTGATCAGCGCCACATTTTCTTTCAGGTCCGTGCCGTCGTAAAGGTCCAGAACAGGCGCATACTCCTTCAGCTGATCCAGCATGACGGAACGTTCCTTGATAATGTCGAGCCTGCCTTTTCCGATTTTCTGTTTTTCTTTTTGGTCCTCGTCCTTTTTGTTTTCAGATTCGACACTTTCGCTGTTTTCGGCCGTTTGCCCTTCGGCGGTCTGGGCTTTGACCGATCTCGCTTCGGCGGTCTGGGCTTCGACGGTTTCAATGGTCTGCGCTGCGGCGGTTTGTTCTGCGACAGTCTTATTTTCGTCGGTTTTTCTGTTTCCATGTCCGGAAACCGTATAGTCCCTGACAAACTTCAGAAATTTCCTATAAGTCGTGCCACAGGCATCACCATCCTGAAAACATTCGATCAGAGTCTTTAAGAAGTCGAGAAACGGCCGATCCTCCTCCGACAACTCCGCATTATCGTTGAAGAAATCTACATATCTCTGTCTGCCGTAGCCGATGCCTTCTTTCAGAATGTCGCGGTATGCTTTCTTTATCCTCGTGTCCGGAATCCTGAGAGCGGGATTTTCCAGGATCCCAAAGAGCGTTTCATATGAGAAATCGCTGTCGACAAAATCCAGAAATTCCAGCATGAGGGATACGTATTCCGTTCCGGCGGCGGAATATCCCTCGGAAAAGACAAACGGGATCCCTGCGCTGTTAAATTCGCCCCGCAGGATATTTTCATACAGCTCGGCGGGATAAATGACAGCCACGTCGTCATACTTCTCATTCTTCGCTCCGATGGCGGAAATGACGCTGCGCACTTCCTGTTCCGCTCCGTAAGCCTTATAAAATTCATAAGAACCAGACCGGCGGGTTTCCACTTCCAGTTCGATCGCTTCCCCGCCCAACACGGTGGTAAACAGGTTGAGGAACTTTTCTTCCAGCAAAGTCAGTTTTTTAGTAAAAAAAAGTCCCAGCTCTGCGCCGGCAAAGTCAGGTACCATCACTGTCACCCAGGAATCCGGCTGCGCCATTTTTTCCAGGATTTCTATCGCCTTTCTGTAAACCATGACTTCATCCAGTTCCATTTTTTCCACGAGGCTTTCCTCATAGTTTGAAATGGTCTTCCGAAGTCCTTTGATCTTTGCGTCCCCGCAGGATCGAAACGCCTCCTTTTCCTCGTTGTAACGGATCTGATCCACAGAGCTTAATATTTCTTCGGCCGTGCTCAAGTTTATGGACTGCGGATCAAGGAACTGACAATCCGGCCGCTTCAAACACATCAAAAGTCTCACGGTCTGCATACCGTGGTCCAGGATCCTGTACTGTACGTCCGGCTGATACATCGCCTGATACGCAAGGAGGATCTGGGTCGCCAGCTGTGAGAGAGACATTTCCTTCACGCCATAGACCGGCTTTTCCTTCGCATACCTGCGAATGATCTTATTCGTGATGGAAACACGGTCCGTAACCAGAGCTTTTTTTCCTTCCTGCCTTATAAAATCACAAAAATTCATGGTATGTGTACTCCCCCTATGTATCTTATTTGACTTCGCCATTTTTCTTTGTTCAAATAGGTTATGAGCTCTATACCTCCAGCTTCATATCCCCATCCCGGATCACGCCTTTCTTCCGCAGAAGCTCGGACACGCCCAGGGCAATCAATCCGGGCAGGACGAAATGCATGATCAGGATCATGAGAAGGACCGTCCCTGGTGCTTTCCCCTCGGCCACCATCGTCTGGTAGGCGTTGATCTGCCCCACCAGCCCGGCGGTCCCCATGCCGGAACCCGTGGCGTTGTTGGTCATGTGCAGCAGACAGGTGGAGACCGGTCCCAGAACCGCGGAGGCGACAATGGCGGGAAGCCAGATCACCGGCTTCTTAACGATATTGCCGATCTGCAGCATACTGGTGCCAAGGCCCTGGGCCAGAAGGCCGTTGACCTTGTTTTCCCGATAGGAGGCGACGGCAAAGCCCACCATGTTCGCGCAGCATCCCACCGCTGCGGCTCCCGCGGCGACGCCGTTCAGCCCCAGGATAATGCCGAGGGCCGCGGAACTGATCGGCAGGGTAAGAATGATCCCCATCAGAACGGAGACAATGATCCCCATAAGGAAGGGGGCCTGCTCGGTCCCCCAGTTGATGACGGAGCCCAGCCAGGTCATAAATCCGGAGATGCCGGGGCCCAGGAGAAGTCCCACGGCGGAGCCGGATACAATGCAGACAAAGGGCGTCACCAGGATGTCCACTTTTGTCTTTCCGGAGACAAGCCTTCCCATGTAGATGCAGACGATAACCGCCAGAAAAGCCCCCAGGGGCTCACCCACACCCGCAAGGACAATATTTCCGTCCACTAAAATGGAGCCCTCCGTTATTTTACCGGCAAAGGCGCCCACCATGCCGGCGACTCCCGCGGACACCACGGTCAGGGGGCTCGCCTTCAGGCGAAGGGCCGTCCCCACGCCGATGCCGGCTCCGGTGATCACCCCCGCCGCCTTGCCGATCAAAAACAGGAAGGTTCCGACAGGACCGGGGATCAGGTTCCCGACCTGCTGTATGATGGTTCCGATGATCAGGGTGGCAAACAGCCCGGCCGCCATGCCGCTCAGTCCATCCACAAAGATTTCTTTCAGTATCGCCTTCAGTTTCTTCATCATTGTTCTCCTCTGCTTTTTAAACCAAAAAGACAGCCCTTCCCGGCAAACAAAGCATGGCGGTTTTCCTGCCCGCGAGAAGTTCAAAAGCCAAATATACCCGCTTGACGGAATGTTTCAAGCCACTCCCGCTTCACCTTGACACACCTGTATTTGCCGCGAAAACCTGTCTATGACAGATCCCTGTGGATATACGGATCCCCTTATTATGCATGCAGTTCTTTCTCAATCACCGCGATCAGATCATTCGCGCTGAACGGTTTGTTGATGCAGGCGCGGGCCCCCCTCTTCAGCGCTTCGTCGGATACCACCTTCTGTCCCGCCATGGCCGAGCAGACCAGCACCTTCGCGTTCCGGTCCAGCTCCATCAGCTTATCAAGCGCCTGCAGGCCGTCCATCTCCGACATCACGATATCCAGGATCACGATGTCCGCCTTTTCCTCCGCATACTTCTTCAGAAGTTCTTCCCCGGAGGACGCGTGCTCCACGGTATATCCCGCCCGCTTCACGATCTCCGAGATCAAGTCCCTCATAAAAGAAGAATCGTCCGTCACCAAAATTTTCGCCATATTTTTTTACCTCTCGCTCCATATTTCCCCGCAGCAAGCGGGGCTTTGCTGCAGTCACTCATCCATCTGCTGATCCGCCATCTTTTCAAACTTTGTCCGTACCCTTGCAAAGCAGTCCAGAAGTTTCGGAGAAAAGATGCCGCACTGGCCCTCCTGGATCATGCGGAACGCCTCGTCCTTCGAATAGGCCTTCTTGTAACATCTCTCGTTCACCAGGGCGTCGTACACGTCCGCCAGGGACACGATCTGCGCCGCAATCGGGATCTCATCTTCCTTCAGCCCATCTGGGTAGCCCCGTCCGTCATACCGCTCGTGATGATAGCGGGCGATCTCACTGCTGACCTCCGCATACTCCTTATCCCACACCGTCTTTACCTTCTGGATCAGCTCATACCCCTTGCTGGAGTGCTGCTTCATGATGGCAAATTCTTCCGCGGTAAGACGCCCGGGCTTTAAAAGAATATTGTCGGGGATTGCGATCTTTCCGATATCGTGCAGGGCGCTGGCCGAGGTGATGACCTGGATCTTCTCCGGGGTCAGGCCGTACTCCTTATACCGTTTCATCATCTCCGTGGCGAGTATCTTCGTATATCCCTTTACCCGGAAGATATGCTCTCCGCTCTCTAAATCCCGGGACTCCACCACGGAACCCAGGATATCTATGATGTCGCCGTTGCGTTTTTTCAGTTTCTGGGCATAGCGGGTGATCGCCTGGGTCTGCTGCCGCACTTTCCCCTCGAGATGATTCTTATAGGAAAAGAGCTCCGCGGCGTTGTCCACCCGTTTCCGCACGATGGCGGTATTGAAAGGTTTCCTGACAAAATCCGACGCCCCCAGGTCAAGACACTTCTGTTCAATGGGTTCCGACTGTTCCCCGCTGATCACCAGCACCGGTACCGTGTCGAACCACTTTTTTTCAGTAAAAGTCTTCAATACCTGATATCCGTCCATCTTAGGCATGACAAGATCAAGAAGGACAACCGCCACTTCCTTATAATGATCGTCCATAAAGGAGATGGCCTCTTCGCCGTCCGAAGCCTCATTTATGACATATGTGTCGTTTAACATCTCCGCCAGAATCGCGCGGTTCATCTCGACATCATCGACTATCAGTACGCTCTTTTTCACGATGTCTTTCTCCCTCTCATGAATTTAGGTATAGTATATACCTTTTTGTCGGATTTGGGAATAGGAAACTCAATTTAAAAGTAATTCATCCGATTCCCATAGGGAAAACTCTGCATCAGCCGGAGCTTGAAGAGATTGTTTTCGTGCTTTCTGTCGATCAGCGCCTTTGTCTCCGGATCTTCGCAGACGCCGGTCCGGATATAGCGGTCCAGAACTGCGTAGGTAAAGCCAAGATTGTCCTCGTCCGTCTTTCCGCACAGGCCGTCCGATGGCGCCTTATCCACCAGCTGCGCGGGAAGTCCCAGATAGCGTCCGATGGCTTTGACTTCCGTCACCGTCAGGTTGGCCAGGGGGCTTACGTCCCCGGCAGCGTCGCCATACTTCGTGGAGTAGCCCACCCAGTCTTCCGAAAGATTACAGGTATTGATCACTCTGCCGTTCACGCTCTGGCTGACGGCGTAGAGGGTGGTCATACGGATCCTTGGGGGCATGTTGATCGTCGTCTGGGAGCTGAGATCGCCAAAATCCGACGCCTTGGAGATGCTCTCCTTCAATGCGTCCACCGCCGCGCCGATATTGACCACGATGTGCCGGATTCCCAGGGTGCTGCACAGAAGCTCTGCATCGCTGATGTCGCTCTGCTCGTGATTTGGCATGAGCACGCCCACCACCTGGTCCTTCCCCAGGGCCCTCGCGCAAAGCGCCGCTACGACGCTGCTGTCCTTTCCTCCGGAAATGCCGACTATCGCGCGGCAATCCTTCCCGTTTTCCTCAAACCAATCCTGAATCCACTCCACCAGATCCGCCGTCACCTTTTCCACATCGAAATTCATTGCCTCCTCCTTTCACCCCGCGATTTTCATGCGGGATTTTCCTGCCCGGAATCTGTTCCTTCCCTGCTATGTTCGTTTTCTGTCCATGGTCGTTTCCTGTCCATGGTCATTTTCTATCCATGTTCATTTCCTGCCCATGTTCATTTCCTGTCTATGTTCGTTTTCTGTCTGGTTCGTTTCTTGTCTTTGTTTATTCTCCGTCCCTGCTCTTTTCCCGGAAATACCGGTACACGTTCTCCGGCATCTGATCCCTCGCCCTCTCCAGTTCCCCGGCAAGGAATGCCTCCCGGATCTGCGTAGCCGACACGTTCTGGGTCTCCTCCTGCATCGGAAGCTCCTGAAAGTGATCCAGATATCTGTTCACCAGCTCCGTGGCCGCATCCCGCAGGCGCACGTTCCCCCTGGTACAGATCAGGAACCTGTTTTCCCGCAGCAGTTCCTCCCCCCGATACCATTTCTGAAGTTCACCCAGCTTATCCATGCCCATGCAGATCACGACCTCTTTTCCCCGGTCCTTATAATACTGCACCGTATAGTAGGTCTTTCCGTCTACGATCCCATCCACTTCCAATGTATCCACCCGGAACCCCAGAGGTTCCACCGCCTCCCTGAGGAGCCGGACCCGGTCCCCGTCCGAAAGCCTGTTGCGCCGGTCCAGGTTCTTCCAGGAGTGCAGGAACCTTCCATTGCTGGGGATATACACGACGTCCGATTCAGGCAGCGCCTTCCTCACGGCCTTCCCCATATTCACATGCGCCGTCGTCACCGGATTAAAGGTGCCAAAGAGCAAAACCGTTTCTCCCGCCATAAGTCTTTAATCGTTCTCCATTCTCCAGGCGATGCACCTCCTGAGATAGTGCTCGTACGCCGGGTTCTTGCACATTCCCTTTCCGGGAGTATCCGAAATCTTCGCCACGTCCATGCCGTTGCAGAGGGTGGTCTTCATCACGATGTTCAGCGCGGGCACACAGGTATCGTTGGAAAGATAAGTGCCGATGCCAAAAGCCACCTTGCAGCGGTCGTGAAAATACGCATAGATGGCGCTTGCCCGCTCAAAGTCCAGACTGTCGCTGAAGAGCAGGGTCTTGGTTTTTGGATCGATTCCCAGGGCTTCATAATGGCGGATCATCTTATCCCCCCACTCCATGGGGTCGCCGCTGTCATGCCGCACGCCGCTGAACAGAGTGGAATAGGTCAGCTGAAAATCTTTCAGGAAACAGTCCGTGGTAATGGCGTCCGTCAGCGCGGTTCCGTTTAAGACCCCGTATTCCTTTACCCAGGCGTCCAGGGAATACCAGTTGGAATAGGCGGGATTGTGTTTGTGATTACCCTGCCCCACGCACATGATCCACTCATGGGCCATGGTGCCCACCGGGGTGATCCCGTATTTCTTCGCCAGATACACATTGGAAGTCCCCACAAAGCAGGAGCCCTGCATGGCTGCCTTGGAAAGCTCCCGCACCGCCAGCTCCTGTGCCTCAGCGGAAAGCCTCCTGCGCAGGCCGAACTCCGAAAAGTTGCCGAGCCTGTATTTTCCGCTCTCCAGCCACCCCAGCTTTTCCGCCAGTTTTTCCCTAAAACTTTCCATAAGCATATTATAGTCGTATGCCATGCGGAAATATACTTCGTTTACAATGGCCAGGGTCGGAATCTCATACATGGAGGTGTTCAGCCAGGTCCCACGAGTCTCGATCCTGAGACCGCTCGGCTCTTCCTCGGAATATACGATCTCAAAATCTTCAAAGCGCGGGTGCCAGAGTCTCAGGAAGTCCACATAAGAACCCTTGATCCACTTGATGTTCTCCAGATAATCCAGCTCCTCCTCCGTAAAGTAAAGCTGGCAGTATGCCCGGATCTGCTCCCGGATCTCCTCCACCATCTCCCTTGTAAACTTTACGTCCTCGTTCCGGCACTTAAAAGTCCAGGTCGTCTTGTAATCCGAAAACTGATGATAGATCGCCTGCCCCATGGAAAACTTGTAGGCGTCCGTTTCCAGCAAACTGTTAATGATCCGTTCCATCCTCTTTTCCTCCTTTACACTGTCCGGCTGTTTCCCGCAGGTGATCTGCGGAAGGCCGCCGGGACTGGGCCTGAGCGTTCTCTTGTTTAAGACTCCGACGAGGGCGGCATGAGCGTCCTTGGTTTAAGGTTTCAACGGGCCTCTGAAACAAGGTTTCTTTTCGTGCCGCTTGTCTTGCCGCCTCAAAATCTCTCCCCTGCTTTTTCCTTTTGTTCACTGCCGTGGAATCTCTGGGTGCATTCTTCTGAAACCTGCTGCGGCTGAATCATCTCTCTGTATTTCTTCCTAATATCGCTATCGCAGCTATATCACCGTCACCTGGAAGGTCTTCATGGCGTTCAGCGCGATCTCGTGGCTCTCCGGCGTGACGCAGGCACAGGCGGACGCGATCACCCGCACCCTTGCCTCCGGACAGAACGCCTTCGCCAGCGCTACATTGCTGATGACGCAGATTCCCGTGCAGACGCCGGCAAAATCGATCTGCAGATCGGGGTCCTCCTCCGACTGCTGCCGCAGAAACTCCGCCAGATCCACGCTGCCAAAAGCCGGCTTTTCAAAAATCCTGAAATTTGTTTCACCGAAAGTCTCCCGCAGCGCTTTGTCCACGGACGGCACGATCCTCCACCCCTCCGTGCCCCGGATACAGTGCTCCACAGGAAGATTTTTTCCCTCGTTGGTGTTCAGGTAATCCTCCGTATGTGTGTCCATGGTCGCGGCAGCCACATCGTAACCGCCCTTTCGGATCAGTTCCTCCACCCTGGGAATTGCCGCCGCGCACTCCTGATTTCCAAGGACGCCCGTGGTAAAGTCATTCTGCATATCCACCACTACTAAGATCTTTCTTGCCATATCCTGCTCCTCCTTCCTGGTTTCTGGATTGTTTCCAGTTCATTGCCGGGTTCCGATCCTTCTCCGGCTCCTGACCTGTTCCCGGGGTTATTCCAGTTTTTGCCTTCTTTCAACTCTGTTCCAGCTTTTGCCGTCTCTCTGTTCTGTTTCGGCTCCTGCCTGCTCCCTATATCATGTTCTTCTTTTCCCGGTATCTGTATAGGGTGGCCGGGCGGTGCCCCACTTCCTCTTGCTTCTCGTCCAACTCCTCCACAAATTTATCGACCCATTTCCGAAAGTTCTGCTTTACCAGCTTCTTTCCCAGGATCACTTCATACACTTTCTGAATCTCGTTCAGGGTAAACTTCTCAGGGACCAAATTAAAGGCGATGGGCATGTATTCCACCTTGTTCCGGAGCCTGTCGATCCCCGTGTTGATCATCTCAATGTGGTCAAAGGCGATGCGGCTGTTCTCCTCCGTAGCGTGGATCTTCGGGATCGGCACGGAGACCACCCCGTTTTTCCGAAAGGTGATGTCCACCGTGTAGACATACCTGAGATCCAGCTCCGCGCTGCTGATGACGATCTCATGCCGCGTGTCGCTGACCTGGCGCTTTTCCACGGAAAACCACGCCACATCCTCCGCATCGTCTCCGGCGATGGGCCGGATGTTATCCCGGGGCGTCAGCGCCATATAGGCGATGGAGATCACCCGGGTCCGCTTATCCCTGCCGACCTCGCCGAATGTATACAACTGCTCCATATAGACATTAGTTATGTTCGTCTCCTCCGCCAGCTCCCGGTAAGCAGCGGCGTCCAGGTTCTCGTCCATGGAGACAAAACCTCCCGGCAGGGCCCATTTATGAATGTCCGGATGATTCTTCCTCTTGATCAGCAGGATCTTGATCTCCTTCTCCGCGTCCTTGCGAATATCATCGGGATCCTTGTTGTCTATGGTAAACAGCAGCATATCCACTGTATTGGAAGGTCTCTCGTATTTTCCGGCATCGTATCCTGCCAGAAATTCCTCCTCCGTCAAGCCATCCGCATTCCGTTCTGCTCCCATCTGCCGCCTCCTTTTTACTCTCTGGAAATATACTTATCATATTTTTTATTATAAGTCAATACATAATTACATAATTATATTAGAAAAGATTGTACTCTTTCTTTTCCCGGATCATGAGTCTTTTTCACCTTCAAGACAAAAAAATCCGGACTCCGGCCTGCTTACCTATCCGATCTGCTTGCCTATCCGATCCGATCTGCTTTTCTATCCAATCCATTTTCTATCAAGAACGCTTTTCTATCCAATCTGCTTTTCTATCAGGGCCGCTTTTCTGTCAAGGCCGTTCCCAGACAACCGCTCAGCTCTTCCTTCCGCACAGCTCCCGTATCTTTTCAAAACACCCGTTCAACACAGCGGTGTTTACATTGCCGTCTTTGTCTATTGCGTTTAACTCGACTGTATAATCTCCGTCGTAGCCATAAGAGAGCAATTTATTGAAAAATTCCTGAAAATTCACATGTCCGCTGCCGATCGGCGGGATCTTCAAGTTGTCCCAGTCCCTTGTATCCTCCAGCGTAATCGTTGACATGCAGATGCCGGATCTGACCGTTCTCTACAAAATGAACATACCGTTCGTCAAACAATTCCATCGTCTGATTGTGAAACTCCGCCATCTTGGTGTCATAGACAAAGCCCACCTGATCATACTGCCTGGAAACAAGGTCCATATTGAACAGCGGGTCCCTTGCATTGCACACCACATTTTCCACGAGCAGATCCACACCCGCTTTAACCGCATATTCTCTCCAGGTTCCAAACCGCCTGATATTATTCTCGATGCGCTTGTCGGAAGGGATCCCGTTCCACAGGTGAAGTACCATTTTGTCTGCGCCAAGCTGCTCGGCCGCCTTAAGATTCTGTAAAAAAAGAGCGGTTCCCCGTTCGAAAAGTTCCTCTTCCTCCCTGTCGGTCATGATATACTCTTTGTACTGCCCATCCTCAAAAGAGGCGGTCATTCCGCACAGATATTCGCCGAGGGATTTGTTTGCATGTACGACCGGGATCGCAAGCCCAAAGGATCTGATGGTTTTCATCACCTCATCCATCTCCGGGTACCAGGACTTGCTGATCAGCAGTTCAAAACCGTCGCACTCCAGTTGATCGGCATAATATTTCAGCAATCTATAATCATTGTTGTTTGCCTTTCCAAGAAAGGCACCGGTCGAACACAATATTTTCCGCATTGTTTATCTTTCTCCCCCATCGGGGCGCTCTTTATAATAAATCTCCGGATCCGGATACCTTTCAAAGAAACTGCAACTCACTTCGGAAAATCCTGCATAAAACGCCAGATCGCTTCCGCCTCTTTCTCTTTGCAGCGCCCGATAGCTTCGCAGATCTGTTTCACATGCTCCAGCGATTCCTCCAGATCTTCCGCAATTTCCTTCGCCGTCAGACCTTTTTGGAGTTTTTTCTGAATCTGCTGAATAAGCTTGACCGTACTTCCCTCGGCCCTTCCACGCTCGAACCCGTCCTCCACGCCTTCCTCATATCTCACCGCCAGGGCGTCCTCCATGTTGAACTGCGTAAATAACATATTCTCCACCTCCGATCCGTGCTTCTTCACAAAGTCCGCAAAGATCCCCCTTTCAGAAAATGTTAATCGCAATCAAATTTTTTTTCAAACTCTTCCAACGAATCCGCCTTCGCCGCAAGCTTCAACAGTTTCCCCAAAATCTTAAGATCCGTAATACCGCAGATTTTCTCCTGCATTTCCTCAGAAACAGGCCCCAATTCCCCCAACAGTTCCAGAATATCTTCGGCTTTTCCCCTCGTCAATCCAGTTTCCATGCCTTCGGCCCTTCCGCGCTCGATCCCACGCTCGATCCCGTCCTCCACGCCTTCCTCATACCTCACCGCCAGGGCGTCCTCCATGTTGAACTGCGTAAATAACATATTCTCCACCTCCGATCCGTGCTTCTTCAC
>CANQEV010000019.1 GCA_947595925.1 uncultured Acetatifactor sp.
TTGAGGATTTTTCAAAAGTTGTTTATAACAACCCTGATAAAAGTGGTGTGTTGTGGATAAAACTACGGAAACTCAAGTTCTTTTCCGAATTGCATTTTTTGCTTCTTTGTCGTATAATGAAAGGAAATGTCGGATAGACGCTTAATCCGGCCCTTTCGCGGCCGTTTGATACAGGAAGGAATGTGTTGCTGTTATGGATCAGAACTTAAACGAGGCGTTTCTTGGCATCGACATCGGCTCCACCACCGTCAAGATCGCTCTATTAAATGAATCCGGGGAGATCCTGTTCTCCGATTACAGGAGGCACTACGCCAATATCCGGGAGACTCTGTCCCTCCTTCTGAGGGAAGCCTATGAGAAGCTGGGGAATTTCATGCTCTACCCCATGATCACCGGCTCCGGGGGCCTGACCCTGGCAAACCACCTGCAGGTGCCCTTTACCCAGGAGGTTGTGGCCGTGGCTACGGCCTTAAAGACCCTTGCGCCGAAGACCGACGTGGCCATCGAGCTGGGCGGCGAGGACGCGAAGATCATCTATTTCGAGGGTGGAAACGTGGAGCAGCGCATGAACGGCATCTGCGCGGGGGGCACCGGCTCCTTCATCGACCAGATGGCCTCCCTGATCCAGACGGACGCCTCCGGATTGAATGAATATGCGAAAAATTACCAGTCCCTCTATCCCATCGCCGCCCGCTGCGGCGTCTTTGCGAAGACGGACATCCAGCCCCTCATCAACGAGGGCGCGACGAAGGAAGATCTGGCGGCCTCCATCTTCCAGGCCGTGGTGAACCAGACCATCTCCGGTCTGGCGTGCGGAAAGCCCATCCGGGGGCATGTTGCCTTTCTGGGCGGTCCCCTGCACTTCCTGGATCAGCTGAAGGCCGCTTTCATCCGCACGCTGAAGCTGGACGAGGAACATATCGTAGACCCGGACAACTCCCACCTTTTCGCCGCCATGGGAAGCGCCATGAACGCCGCCGAGGGAAAGGAAAACCCGAACCTCTCCGGCTCCGGCGACGCGAAGGCAAAGCCCGGGACCCACTGTACCCTGGAGGAAATGGTGGGAAGGCTCTCCTCGGAGATCCACATGGAATTTGAGGTGGAGCGCATGGAGCCCCTCTTTGCCTCCCGGGAGGAATACGACCGCTTCCAGGAGCGCCACGCCAAAAGCCGCGTAAGGACCAAAAAGCTCTCGGAATACCACGGGAACGCTTATCTCGGCATAGATTCCGGCTCCACTACCACAAAGATCGCCCTGGTGGGCGAGGACGGCTCCCTGCTGTACTCTTTTTACAGCGGCAACGGCGGAAGCCCTCTGACCACCGCCATCCGTTCCTTAAAGGAGATCTTCGAGCAGCTCCCGGAGGATGTTAAGATCGTCCGCTCCTGTTCCACCGGCTACGGCGAGGCCCTGATGAAAGCCGCCTTCCTTCTGGACGACGGCGAGGTGGAGACCGTGGCCCACTACTACGCGGCCGCCTTCTTCAATCCCCAGGTGGACTGTATCCTGGACATCGGCGGCCAGGACATGAAGTGCATCAAGATCAAGAACCAGACGGTGGACAGCGTGCAGCTCAACGAGGCCTGTTCCTCCGGCTGCGGCTCCTTTATCGAGACCTTTGCGAAGTCGCTGAATTACAGCGTCCAGGATTTTGCCAAGGCCGCCCTTTTCGCGGAGCACCCCATCGACCTGGGGACCCGCTGCACCGTCTTCATGAACTCCAAGGTGAAACAGGCCCAGAAGGAGGGGGCTTCCGTCTCCGATATTTCGGCGGGACTGGCCTACTCCGTGATCAAGAACGCCCTGTTCAAGGTCATCAAGGTTTCCGACGCCTCCGAGCTGGGCAGCCAGATCGTGGTCCAGGGCGGAACCTTTTACAACGACGCCGTCCTGCGCAGCTTTGAAAAGATCGCGGGCTGCGAAGCCATCCGCCCGGACATCGCCGGGATCATGGGCGCGTTCGGCGCGGCCCTGATCGCCAGGGAACGTTACGAAGAGGGCTATGAGACCACCATGCTCTCCTACGAAAAGATCTGCTCCCTGAAGTTTGAGACCAGCATGGCAAAGTGCAAGGGCTGCACCAACAGCTGCCGTCTGACCATCAACCGCTTTTCCGGCGGCCGTCAGTACATCTCCGGCAACCGCTGCGAGAGGGGCATCGGCGGGCAGAAAAACGCCAACAACGTGCCCAATTTGTTTGAATACAAGCTCCACAGGATCTTTGATTATCCTGCCCTGGAACCGGACAAGGCGCCCAGGGGGACGGTGGGGATCCCCAGGGTCCTGAACATGTATGAGGATTACCCTTTCTGGCACGTGTTTTTCACAAAGCTGGGCTACCGGGTGATTCTCTCTCCCAGCTCCAACCGAAAGATCTATGAGCTTGGGATCGAGTCCATCCCCAGCGAGTCCGAGTGCTATCCCGCGAAGCTGGCCCACGGACACGTGGCCTGGCTCATCGACCAGAAAGTGGATTTTATCTTTTACCCCGCCCTCTTTTACGAGCGGAACGAGACTCCGGAGGCGAACAACCACTATAACTGCCCCATCGTCACCTCCTACTCGGAAAACATCAAAAACAACGTGGAAGAGATCTCCAGCGGCCGGATGCGGCTGAGAAATCCCTTTATGTCCTTCCGCGATATCGGCACCGTCAGCAGCGCCCTGATCCGGGAGTTTTCGGAGCTTCCGGAAGGCGAGATCAAAGCGGCCTGTGAAGCCGCCTGGGAAGAACTTTTGAACGTCCGGGCGGACATGCAGAAAAAAGGCATGGAGACCCTGCAGTATCTGTCGGAGACTGGAAAGCGCGGCATCGTCCTGGCGGGCCGTCCCTATCACATCGACCCGGAGATCAACCATGGCATCCCGGAGCTGATCACCTCCTACGATATCGCCGTCCTCACTGAAGATTCCGTGTCCCATCTCGGCTGCCCGGACCGTCCCCTCATCGTCTCCGACCAGTGGATGTACCACAGCCGGCTCTACCGGGCCGCGACCTTCGTGCGGACCACGGAGAACCTGGACCTGGTCCAGTTGAATTCCTTCGGCTGCGGTCTTGACGCCGTAACCACCGACCAGGTAAACGACATCCTCTCCGGGTCAGATAAGATCTACACCTGCCTGAAGATCGACGAGGTGAACAACCTGGGCGCGGCCCGCATCCGCATCCGCTCCCTTCTCTCCGCCATCCGCGTGAGGGAAAAGCTGGGCAGACAGCGGGAGATCCACCCCACCAACATTGAAAAGGTGGTCTTCACGGAGGAGATGCGCAGAGAGTACACCATCCTCTGCCCGCAGATGTCCCCCATCCACTTCGAGATCATGGAGCCCGCCTTCGCCGCCTGCGGCTACCGCTTCAAGGTCCTTGACAACGACAACAGACATTCCGTGGACGTTGGCCTGAAATATGTGAACAACGACGCCTGCTACCCCTCCCTTCTGGTGGTGGGACAGATCATGGAAGCCCTGCTCTCCGGGAAATACGATTTGCACCGGACCGCAATCCTGATCACCCAGACCGGGGGCGGGTGCCGCGCGACGAATTATATCGGCTTCATCCGCCGGGCTCTGAAAAAGGCCGGCATGGAACACATCCCCGTGATCTCCCTGAATCTGGGGGGAATCGAGGTCAATCCCGGCTTCCGCATCAACGCCGACCTCCTGATGAGGGCCGCCCTGAGCGCCGCCTTCGGAGATATCTTCATGCGCTGCGTATACCGCATGCGGCCCTACGAGGCCGTCCCCGGCAGTGTTGACGCCGTCCATCAGAAATGGCTGAAGGAAGTCCAGACTTATGTCTCCGCGAAGCACATCAACCTCTTGAAATACAACGGCCTCTGCCGGAAGATCATACGGGACTTTGACAACATCCCCCTCCGGGACGTCAAAAAGCCCCGGGTCGGCATCGTGGGCGAGATCCTCGTAAAGTTCTCCCCCGCCGGCAACAATCATTTAGTAGAGCTCCTGGAGAGCGAGGGTGCCGAGGCGGTGGTCCCCGACCTCATCGACTTCATGCTCTACTGCTTCTACAACCAGATCTACAAGGCGGAATACCTGGGTGCCAGCAAAAAGACGGCGAAGATATCCTCCTTTGGGATCTGGGCCATCGAGCACATCCTGCGGGGCGCGTCGTCCAGGGAACTGAAAAAGAGCAGCCACTTTACGCCCCCCACGCCCATCCGGGAGATCGTGGAGTACGCGAAACCCATTGTCTCCATCGGGAACCAGACCGGGGAAGGGTGGTTCCTCACCGGGGAGATGGTGGAACTCATCCACGAGGGCGTTCCCAATATCGTCTGCACCCAGCCCTTCGGCTGCCTGCCGAACCATGTTGTGGGCAAGGGCGTGATCAAGGCCCTCCGGAAGGCTTACCCGGAGTCCAATATCGTGGCCATCGACTACGATCCCGGTGCCAGCGAAGTCAACCAGTTGAACCGCATCAAGCTCATGCTCTCCACCGCCCAGAGGGCCGTGCGGGAGAAGCAATAACCCATAGCCTCATCGCGGGATTCTGATTACAAAGCTTTTCTGCAAAAGGATTGTCCGCAAAGGATCCGCATGCAAAAAATGATAAAACGCAAGGAAACCGGCCTGGGAGCAAAAGCTATGAACCGCATTTTGCCTGAATACAAAAGTCAGAAAATGCAATGGTCTTAAACGTAAAAAAGTTTCACCCGTAAAAAGGTGAAACTTTTTTAGTTTTACGGAAATCCCGCTCCCGTCAGGCCGTCACTCTCTCGCTCATGTATTCCCTTAAAATGTCGGCCACCTCGCCGGCTTCCAGCCCGCACTCATCCATCAGGTCGCTGACCGTCTCCAGCTCCTTTAATCTTTTTTCCCGCACCATCTCGTCCAACTCGCGCCTCTCGGACTCCAGCCGGGTCTCCAGTGCGGAGATCAGCTCCATCTTTGCCTCAATCTTTTCCTCGATACTCTTTCTCGGTCCTCTAGCCATACTCTTTCATCCATCCTCTCTTTTTCTGCTCTGCGCAGTTTGATCAGAATGCTTTGCTCCCGGGGCGGCCGCTGCGCGGCGCATCCTCGGGACAGGAATTTCCCCCGGCAAAACATCTTCTATGCGCCCTATTACACTATATGGACAAGCGCGTAAAAAAATACCTGAAAAAGAAAACTTTTCCAGGTATTTTCATCGACAAAATTTTTTATATAGGGGTTCAGCTGATCGGTTTTCCCGCCAAAACTTCCCTGTAATCCTGATAATTTTTCTCAAGCAGCGAGGGAGTATCCAGCCCGTAAGGGCATTTTCCCTTACACTTTCCGCAGTGCAGGCATTTTTCGATCAGCTTCATCTTCTCCTGCCACTCCGGGGTGAGCCAGGATTTGGAGGGCGCCCTGCGGAGCATCAGGCTCATCCGGGCGGCGTTGTTGATCTCGATCCCCACCGGACAGGGCATACAGTAGCCGCATCCCCGGCAGAAATCTCCCAGAAGTTCCTTTCTGTCCTTCTCGATCACCGCGCTCAGCTCCTCGTTCATCGCCGGCGGGTTGTCGATATAGGACAAGAACTCATCCAGCTCCTTCTCCCTCTGGATCCCCCAGATGGGAAGCACGTTTTCAAACTGGGCAAGGTAAGCATAGGCCGCCGCAGAGTTGGAGATCAGGCCGCCGGATAACGCCTTCATGGCGATAAAGCCCATATCCGCATCCCCACAGGCCTTCACCAGTTCCAGATCCTTCTCCGTTGCCAGATAGCAGAAGGGAAACTGCAGCGTCTCATACAAGCCGCTCTGCACCGCCTCCATCGCCACATTCAGCCGATGGTTCGTGATCCCGATGTGCCGGACATAGCCCTTGCTCTTCGCCTCCAGCATGGCCTCGTAAAGCCCCGTGCCGTCCCCGGGCTTCGGACAGAAGGCGGGGTTATGGAACTGATAAATGTCGATATAGTCCGTGCGCAGATTGTGCAGGGAGGTCTCTAAATCTTTCCAGAACTGCTCCGCGGTGGCGGCACCGGTCTTCGTGGCGATAAAAAGCCCCTCCCGGATCCCCTCGAAAGCCTCTCCCAGCTTTTCCTCGCTGTCCGTGTACCAGCGGGCCGTGTCAAAAAAAGTGATCCCGTTCTCATAGGCCTTCCGCAGGAGCCTCACCGCCTCCTGCCTGGAAATCCTCTGGATCGGCAGCGCGCCAAAGGAATTTTTTTCTACGGTGATCCCGGTGGATCCCAGCGTTACTTTTGCCATCTCTCACCCTACTTTCTGACCAGAAGGCTCTTTCCCGTCATCTCCGCGGGCTGCTCCTTCCCCATGATCTGGATCAGGGTAGGAACGATGTCCGCCAGGCATCCGCCCTCTCTCAAAGTATAAGCGGGATCATAGTTCACCAGGATAAAGGGAACCTGGTTCGTGGTGTGGGCGGTGAAGGGCTCCCCGGTCTCCTCGTCGATCATCATCTCACAGTTGCCGTGGTCCGCGCAGATGAACAGCGCGCCGTCCACCTCCTTGATGAACTCCACCACTTCGCCCACGCACTTGTCGATGACCTCCACGGCCTCCACAGCGGCCTCCAGGACGCCAGTGTGTCCCACCATGTCGGGGTTTGCGAAATTGCAGATGATCACGTCGTAGACCGGCTCACCGTTCTCGTCCTTTGCCGTAATCGCCTCGCTGAGCTTGTCGCAGACCGTGTAAGCGCTCATGCGGGGCTTCTTGTCATAGGTGGGGACGTACTTCGGAGACTTCACCAGGATGCGGTCCTCCCCCGGATTGGGTTCCTCCACGCCGCCGTTAAAGAAGAACGTCACATGGGCGTATTTTTCCGTCTCCGCGATACGCGCCTGCTTCATGCCGTTTGCCGCCAGCCACTCCCCGAAGGTGTTGGTCACGGCGATCTTATGGAAGGCAACTAATTTATTGGGTATGGTGGGATCATAGTCGGAGAAGCACACGAAGGTGACATCCTTCCTGGGTCCCCGGTCAAATCCCTGAAAATCATCATCGCAGAAAGCCCTGGTGATCTGCCTTGCCCGGTCGGGACGGAAGTTGAAGAACACGACGCTGTCGCCGTCCTGGATCGTGGCCACGGGCTTTCCGTCCTCCTGGGCCACGGTGGGCTTTACAAACTCGTCCGTCTCATCCCTGTCGTAGGACTGCTGGATGCCGCAGATCCCGCAGGCGGCGGTAAGGCCCTCGCCCTTTGTCAGGGCGTCGTAGGCGAGCTGTATCCGGTCGTAATTGTTGTCCCGGTCCATGGCGTAATAACGCCCCATCACCGTGGCGATCTTTCCCACGCCGATCTCCTGCATCTTATCCCGCAGTTCCTCCGCGTATCCCTTACCGCTGGCGGGGGGAGTATCCCGGCCGTCCAGGAAGCAGTGGACGTAGACCTTCTCCAGGCCGTTTCTCTTCGCCAGCTCCAGAAGCCCGTACAGGTGGGTGTTGTGGCTATGTACGCCGCCGTCGGACAAAAGCCCCATGAAGTGCAGGGCGCTGTCGTTCTTCTTGCAGTTCTCCACGGCCTTCAGCAGCGCTTCATTCTCAAAAAAGGTGCCGTCCTGGATCTCCTTCGTGATCCTGGTGAGCTCCTGGTACACGATCCGCCCGGCGCCCATGTTGAGATGGCCCACCTCGGAGTTTCCCATCTGTCCCTCGGGGAGGCCCACCGCCATGCCGCTGGCGTTTCCTCTCACAAAGGGATACTCTTTCATCAGCCTGTCCATCACGGGGGTCTTTGCCAGCGCTACCGCGTTGCCCTCGGTCTTATCGTTCAGGCCGTAGCCATCCAGGATCATCAGAACTGTCGGTTTCTTACTCATTTTCCATCCCATCTCTTTCTTTCATTTTCTTTCTTGAACTTAAAAAAACACGCTTCCAAACATCTCTAATAGTACCATAACCCCCAAAAAGTGTAAATAGCGATTTTATGCAAAATAAGAAACCATGCACACCAGTTCCCCGCTCTTTACGGAGATCTCCGCCGCCTGTCCGATGAACTCGTTGCTGATCCCGATGGGAAAGTCGTTGGTCATCGTATAGTCCTCCAGGGGATACTTCATGCCCCGGATGTTCACGCCTTCCGCCCGCTCCCCCAGGCTGAACAGGCTCAGGTACCCTTCTAAATCTGCCTGGAAGCGCACCGCCTCGTCCTTCAGGACCAGGATCATCCCGTTCCCGTCCATGAGGTAGCCCACGGCGTCCTGTTTTTTCAGGTACAAAAGGCACTGGATATTGGCGAAGGTGTGCTCCAGCCGTCCGCCCGTCCCCCCGTAGATTAAGAACTCCCGAAATCCCTGTTTCAGCCCATGCTTCAGCGCAAAGAGCATATCCGTGTCGTTCTTCTCCGGCTTTAACCGAATGACTTTCTCCGGGAAATCCCGCTCCAGGGTCTCCACGGCCCGGGCCTCCTCCTCGGAAACGGAGTCAAAGTCCCCGATGAGCAGATCCGGCTCCGCCTCCAGGATCCCGCAGTAGGACAGTCCGCCGTCCACCGCGATCACGAAATCCCCTTCCTTTCGGGCCAGACGCCCCACGGTAAGGTCCCCCGCTCCGATAATGATACATCTGCCTTCTCTCATAAAATACGATCCTTTCAAAAGACCGCAGCTTTTTCGCTGCGGTCTCCATTTTTCTATTTATTCTCGTTCACATAGAGCTGTACGCGGTTCTGGATCACCTCTGCCACTTCCTGCGCGGATTTCTGACCGGTGTAAAAGGCCTGGATCTCAGCGTCCACGATGTTGCCCACGTCGAGGCTGTAGTAAGCCGGCTTCTTAACGCTGCAGACAAAATCAAACAGCTCGTCGGCCTGGGCCTGGCTCAGGGGATTGATCGTGATCTCCTGGCCGTTGATATAGAAGGTATCGTCGTACTCCACCTTCTCCCCGGCCCCGTCGTAGTAAAAACTCTTCTGGGTCGCGGCATTGGCGTTCTCCCTCACAAGATTCTTGTGGACGGAAAGTCCCCAGCGGTAACCGTATTTGTTATCCTCGTTCTTCTGATAGTCCTCCGTGAGGAAGAAACGAAGGAATTTCCAGGCGCCGTCAATATTCGCGGACTTTTTGGAGATCGCGTAGGACTGCTGGGCCGATACGCAGGAGCCCATATCGCTCTCCGTAGGGAAGCCGATATAGGTCACGTCCTCGCCGAAATACCCGTTGACAATGGACTTCATCTGCGTGAGGTCGCTCAGCGTGTTGTCCATCAGCAGCGTGCGGTTCTCCCGGTACTGGGAATCGTAGTTCTCGTAATACTCGTTCCAGAAATCTTCGTCGTACCCCTCTCCCCAAAGTTCAGAATCCTTGGGAAGCGTCTTCGCATACTCCAGAAAGCTCACAAAGAGATCCGTGTCAAAAGCACACTTTCCGGTGTCCACATCCACAAAATCCCTGCCGTCATACGACATCACTCTTGAGATAAAGCTCTCCTGGGAAATTGCCCCAAAGAGACTTACGTTCTCGCCCGCATTCTGGGCGATCTGCTGCAGCTCATTCATGGTGATGCTGGTGCGGTCCCCAAGGAGGCTCTCCTTGCCAATGAGAGTCTGTACCACAAAAGTCGGGATCACCCGGTAGAGCACGCCGTCCACCCGGTATGCCTCAAAGACGTTGTCCATGAACTCGATCTGGCCAAGCTCCGGGTCCTCCTTGATCAGCTTGTCGATGTCGGCAAAGAGCCCCTGGGAGATCATGCTGTCCACAGGCATATCTTCGCTCAGGCAGAGGATGTCCGGGATGGACCCCGCAATGATATCGTTGTTCAGCTTCGTCGTTCCCGCCGTGTAATCCTCACTGGTGTTATACATGCTGTAATCTTTTGTAACGATGCGGTATTCCTGGTCCTCCTTGTTGAAATTGATGACGTACTGCTTGATGTCGGATCCCAGGTAGATCCCGGCAAGCACCAGGACCTTCTTATCCGGAATGTCCTCCGGCTTGACATAGCTGAACAGGCAGAACTTTACCGAATAATCCACCGGATCGTTGAAGGAGGCAAAGAAGCTTGTCTCGTCCACCGTCAGGATGTCGTCCAGGCCGTACACCGGCAGGTCGGAGTTGACATAGTCCATGAGCTTCACCGTCTCCGTGTCCCCCAGGTTGAAGCCGTAAAGCCCGTCGCTGGCGGAAAAGACCACGTCTTTTCCGAGGCCGGAGGTGAAATTGTACATACCGTTGTTCCTGGCGAGATCGGGCACCTTGAATTCCTCGCCGCAAGCCCCCGTGAAGGGATCGTATGTGGTGACATACTGGTTCTCGTAATCCGTGTCATAATAGCTGACGATCATAGTCCCGTCGCTGCGGACCGCAGAGCCGGCCTGATTCGAGAAGATGTCCCTGGAATTATCTCCGGAGCTCTGCTTTTTGAGATCGGACAGGGCTCCATCCTCAGATACGGTGATGATCCCCTGCTGGTCCCCCTGCATTAAGATCGCTGCTTGGCCGTCCTCGAGGCTGAGGATCCGGCTCACATAGGTCCAGGTATCGTCATTCTGGTACTTCGACATATCCATCTGCGTGGAAAAGAGCAGTTTGCCCTGAAGGTCCCAGCAGTCGATAAACTCCGTGTTCTCGGAGGTATAATTGCCCTCTTCGTCGCTTCCTTCCCTTACATGCTCCCGGTACGCGTAGATCCGATCGCCGGAGATGGCGCTGTTGCCGTAATAATCATATTGATATTCATAACTTTCATTCCCAGTGCTCGGGTATTCCTCATCGATAGCCGGCAATTCCATTAACGGCATCGAAAGGTCCACGACCGCGCCGTCTTCCGCTCCGTCCGTCTCTGAACCGTCGTCGGAAGCGGCATCTCCCTCTGTGCCGTCCGCGTCGTCCTCGGTCCTAGGCCGCCAGATCTGAATGTCCGCATCATCTCCGGACTGGGATCCGTCCTCCTGCTCTCCGGGCTGGGGGGCGCCGCTCTGATCCTCCCCGGCGTTCTCATCTTCTACAGAAGCCTCCGGCCGCTGCAGTTCGATGGTCTTTACGTCGCTCCCGTCCTTGTTCATCTCATAGAGCGACAGCTTCGTGTAGTTCTCATAGGTCTCGGGATCGTATCCGTCCTCCCGGAAAAGGAGATACACCTTGTCCCCGGAAATAGCGGAGGAAAGTACGTCCCGATACCCGTTATTGGGATCATACTCTCCCAGTTCCACCTCCTGATAGCGGTAGACGTTCTGCTTCGCCAGTTCCGCATTGACCTTTTCGTTTTTTCCTTTGCCGCCTTTGCCTCCGCCTCCGCCGCAGGCAGCCATGCCCAGGGTCATCGCCAGGACAAGTCCCAGGGATACGCCCTTCCTCCAGTTCCACTTTTTCATAATCTTCCTCCTCTATTCTTGCCTTTCGGCTTTTAAAACCGCTCTTCCATCTTTGATTCAGAGCGGTCAAAACCGGCTCAGTTCCTTTCTGTTTCGGCTATGTCAATCGCCGTTTCATGCGCCTCGTCGAGGGCCGGACTGCTGCCTTCTTCATCCTTCCGGTTTTTTTTCTTCTGGGCCTTTTTCGCATATCCCTTCTCCCGAAGGATCCGCATCCGATCCGAAAACTTCGCCCACAGGGACTTAAACGTCCAGGACTTATGCTTCCACCAGAGGATCAGCCACACCACGGCCGTAACCCCGGGAACCGCCAGGCACACCGTTATGACAAGCGTGATCAGCGCTATGATATCCTCGTATCCACGGGCCAGGTTCTCCCAGTAGGGATAGACGATGGCCTTGCCGTTCATGGAGCGGTAGCCGAACTGTCCCAACACATGAAAGCTTGCCGCGAAAGAGTAACGGTCCGTGTTCTCTATGAATTCCGTCTCATTCTCGTCCGCATACAGGTTTTCCTTTACCTTCTGCATGGCGAAGTCATCGATGGGATTCGGCATCACGATCTCGTAGTGGCTCAGGTCCGTAACCTGCCCCTGCGCCGCAAGTGTCGAAATAGAGACATAGGCGATGGACTCGTCCAGACCGGCCCCCTCCTCCATCTTTCCCTGGGGCCTTTCAATGACGCCCACGATGATATGGGGCGCGCCGCCCACAGAGATGATCTGTCCTACGATATCATTTGCGCCGAAGAGCTGCCAGGCCGTCTCCTCGTCGATGATGATGCCGTCCTGGTTTAAGTCGCTCCCGGAAAAATAACCGCCGTAGAGAAGCTTCTGGGGATGAAAGAGAAAGAAATCCCCTCCCACGCCCAGGGCGTTCACCGTGAGGGTAGCCCGCTGGTTGGAGACGGTGAGCATTCCCGGCGCGCTGTAAGCGTCCACCCAGAGCCTCGCCTCTTCATTCTCCGATTCGGACTGGATCGAAGCCTCCTTCAGCGCGCTGTCCAGGGTGTGCTCAAAGCTGATGATCCGGTCCTCCGTCATTCCGGCGTTTCCCGAGAAAAAACAGCTGATCTGGGCCACGCCGCCGTCGCTGCTCCAGCGCTCCGCCATCTGCTGGCTCTCCTGCTTGCCGACGAGGCTGCACCGCCAGAGGAACAGGATCAGCGCCGCGAGACAGAACCCCCCGCAGCACAAAAGCCATATAAAATTCTTTTTTGTCAATTTCGGTTTCTTCACTGCTCCTGCTCCCGCCTTAATTGTCGGTCATTCTCACCTGATCCCCCGGATTGATGGGCTTTGAGGAAGTGGTGATCACATACTCCCATCCGCTGATGGCGCCGGAGATCGCGGACTGCGTGTCGTCGCTGGCAAGGACCTGTACGTCCACCCTGGTGGCAATGTAACGGTTGCCCACCGGGCTGCTCTTGGACTCCACGATCAGAATAAACTTGCCGTTGTTGTCCTCCTTGATGGCGCTGTTGGGAACGATGAGATCGTAGTTCTGGCTCTTCTGTCCCACGGACACGCTGATGTTCTGTCCCACGGTGGCGTCCCCGTTCACCGAGAAGGTGAGCATCTTCTTTCTTCCCGGATCCGTCTGGTCGGGCTTAATACTCTTCAGCACGATATCCAGATCGTTGTAGTACCAGGAGTTCACCAGGCTTGCCTGATCGCCTACGGAAAGCGTCTTCGCCTGGTCGTTGGTCACGGAGAAGGTCATGAAATACCCCTGCCCCTCCGGCTGAAGGACCACGACGTCCTGGCCTGAAATGGCCTTGCCGCTGGTCACGTTGATGGCGGTCACCGTTCCGCTGATATCGGAGGTGATGGCGCTCCCCCCCGTCTCCGCCTGGAGATCGTCCACTTTCTTCTGCTGCTCCGCAAGGGCCTCTCTGGCGTCGTCGATGGCGCTCTGCAGTTCCTGCAGCTGCTTGATTACTCCACCGCTCCCCACCAGGTTGTTGATCTGTTCCTGAATCTGCGCGATCTCGCCGTCCTCGCCCGTGATCGCATCCAGCTCGTTCTGATAATTGTTCAGGGAGATCGTGTATTGCAGGATCATCGAATCCATATTGTTGATGACGGTGCTGGCATCCCTCTGGTCCTTCGCGCTCTTCGCCTCCGCGTAACCGTTCCGCGCGTTGTTCAGGTTCGTGTTCGCGCTGTTCAGCGCGGCCCTTCTGTCCGCCAGCGGCTTCTCCGCGTCCGCCTGCCTCTGCTTCGCCGCTTCCAGTACCTTCTCCGCATCCGAGATCTTGACTGCGGCGGCGTTTCTACTGCTTTCCACTTCCTCCTCCGGTACTTCTCCGGAAGAAATCCGCGCCTCAAGATCCGTCTGTTCCTGCTTGGCAGCCGCCAGAGCTGTCTCCGCGTCGGAAACGGCCTGCTGGGCGGCCGACAGGGTGGCCTCCGCGTTGGAAACGGCCTGCTGGGCGGTCTGCTGAGCGGCCTCCGCCTGGGCGAGAGTCGTCTCCGCCGTGGTAAGACGGTTCTCTGCGATCCTGTTCTGTTCGTTCTCGTAAGTTATCTGCGTTTGGCAGGCCGTAATGGCCTGGTTCAACTGGTCCACCTCCGCCTGGATGGGAACCGCCCTGTCCTTTGCCTGGTTTAAGGCTGTCTGCAAGTCCGTGAGCGTCTTGCGCAGGGAATCGGTAGACATATTGGCGTTGGCGGAATTGATATCCGCACTCGTGATGTTCTCGCTCAAAATAAAAGTGTCGTAGGCGTCCTGAGCGTTTTCCAAGATACCCTGAGCCGTCTTCAGATCCGCCTTTGCCGCCTCCAGTTCCTCACCGTCGCCCTCCATCAGATAAAGCAGCACGTCGCCCTTCTCCACCTTGTCTCCCACACTTACTTTAATGCTGGAGACTTTTCTGCCAACGTAGACCCCCGGCACCTCTATGGTATAGGGATCTCCGCTCTCCACGACGCCGGAGCCCCGGATTTTCGTGGTGATCGTGCCGCTCTGGACGTACTTCGTCGCCACTTCCGGCAGGGAGTGATTCAGGATGGTCTGGGAGAAGAATGTCAAAACCAGCATGATGGACAGGAAAATGATAGCCGCCGTCTTGATCCACTCTCTTCTCTTACTGCTTTTCTCGTTCATAACCTTTCACCTCATACTTCTTATATTTCCAAATTTTAACTTTCTTATCACATAGTACTAAACGATCTTTCCCAAAATCCGGTACTGCTGAGCGTTCTTTCACGGAGCAAAAGAACTGTCCCCCTCCGCAGGGGTGCTCCGGGCTGTGTATCGGTCCAGGCTGCGCGCCGGTTCGTACGCGCTATCCCTTGACGCCGCCCTGGTAGGTGATGCCCTCCACCAGATATTCCTCCCCATAGAGGAAGATCAGAAGGGTCGGCACCATGTAGATCGTAGCCACGGCGAATGCCAGGCCCACCTCGCCGCTGTTGATCTTGCTCAGGAACACCGAAAGGGGATGGGTCTCACCGTCCGACAGGAGGATCAAAGGCTGCTCCACCATGTTCCAGTAATCGATGAACACCAGGATCGCCGCCGAGCAGACAGCCCCCTTGCACAGCGGCAGGCAGATCCTGCGATAGATCTGCCACTCCCCCGCGCCGTCGATCTGGGCGGCCTCGATCATGGAGGACGGGATCCTCTTCATGAACTTTGTCAGCAGGAACACTGCAAAGGGAGAAAAGATCCCCGGGAGCCAGATGGCCCAGTACGTGTCCAGGATGTTCAGCCAGTCGCTCACCAGATAGTTGGGAACCAGCGTCACCTGATAGGGCATCAGCATCAATATCACATATGTGAAAAAGATTATCGACCGGATCTTCCCGCTGTACCTGGCAAATCCGTAGGATGCCAGGGTCGCCAGCACAAGCTGGAACAGAACGATGGGCCCTACCAGGATCACGGAGTTCCAGAATTTCAGAAGATATTCCGGGCTCTTAAAGAGCACCGTGGCGTATTGGCTGAAGGACACCATGTCCGGGATAAATTTCAGGTTCACTTTTTCGGAGATATACACCTTTCCCCCGTTGGCGTTGGTCTGGAAAACCGTGCCGTAGTTCGAGGCGATCTCCGAGGCGGACATGAAGGAGTTGGTTATGGTAAGGACTATGGGCATCAGGAAGAGGATCGCAAAGCCCGCCGCCACCACCGTGGCAAGGGAGAGCTTAAACACTTCCCAGATCCTGCGCCTCTTGGCGGCTCTCTTATCCAGTTTTCGGAGCTGCTCCGGGCTTAAATTTTTCAGTTTCCTGTCCGCACTCTGTTTCTTCCGGTTCCGCTGTTCCCTGGCCAGCAGGATATCTTCCAGGCTCTCCGTCTCCTGTGGAGCGTCCGCTTTTTCCTGAGAGGGCGCCTTTTCTTCCAGGGAATCCGTGAGCTGTTCGTATTCCCACTCTTTCGTGTTTTTTTCGCGTTTTTTCATCAACCCTCCACATCCTTTCCGAAGTGGTCCTCCACAATGAAGAGAAGGCCAATGATCACGATCATCACCAGGGACATCATGATCGCGCCCGCGCTTAAGGCCTGATAATCCAGCTTCTTAAATTTGTTGTTCATGTAATGCTGCAGCATGTAGACCGAGTCGTAGGGATAGTCCGTGGTCAAAAGGTAGATCTCCCGGAAGATCTTAAAGGAGTTGATCAGGGACATGATGGTCACAAACAAAATTGTTGAGGAGAGATATCGTATCTTTATGTAAAAGAAAGTCTGTAACGGTTTTGCGCTCTCCATCCTCGCCACTTCCAGAATATCCTTCGGGATGCTGGCCAGCGCCGCCATGAACAGGATCATGTTGTAGCCCAGGTTCTTCCAGAGGAAGAGGATCACCGTGACGATCACGGAATACCCGGAGTTCATCCAGTCGATCCGGTCAATCCCGAATCTCATCAGGACCTCGTTTACCGCGCCATTCAGATGAAAGAGCACCTGCCAGATCAACACGATGGAGGCCACCGGCACCATCATGGGGCTCAGAAAAAATGTCCTGAACTGGCTTCGGAAGGGGATCTTGGACTCCAGCACGATGGCCAGCAGCAGGCTGAGCACGACGGCCAGCGGCACCGCCAGGGCCGAGAAGACCACCGTGTTTTTCACCGCCGTCCGAAAGGCCGTGTTGCCCGCCACGCTTGCAAAATTCTCCAGTCCCACAAACTCCGCGTTGATGGGATTATCCACCATGGAGTAATAGATGATCACCAAAAAGGGCAGGAGGAAAAAGGTCAGGACGCCGATAAATCCCGGGGCGATAAAGAGCCCGGAGCTGAACTTCAGCTTGCGGAGCCGCTTCGTGTTCCGCTTGACCTTCACCTTTGCCTTGACAGGCTGTTCCGATTCTGTTTTCGCCTTTGACAGTTTTACTTTCTTATCCAAAACAAAAACCTCGTTCTCTCAGACAATATGGTAGATAATATCGCAAAGGCGCGCTTTCCGCTCCCTTTGCTCATGAAAAGGCGTTCCGTCCCTTCTCTTGCCAGTTCAGCCAACGCCTTTTCTGACCAGTTCAGCAACGCTTTTTCATTCGCAAAGTCGCGCTGACGCGCTTTCCGCCGCTTCGCAGCTCCCTTTGCTCATGAAAAGGCGTTCCCTCCCTTTTCTTGCCAGTTCAGCCAACGCTTTTTCATTCGCAAAGTCGCGCTGACGCGCTTTCCGCCGCTTCGCGGCTCTCTTTGCTCATGAAAAAGCGTTCCCTCAGCCGCCGGCCAGATGGAAGGCCCCGTGCAAGCACGGCCTTCCGTCCGGCTCGGCGGCTGGCTGAACTGGGGCTACATGTTTTCCTTCACATACAGGCTCGCGCGGTTCTGGATCACTTCCACGGCTTCGTCAACGGATTTGTCCCCCTTAAAGTAGGCGTCGGCGCCCTCGGCGATAATCTTCATCAGCTCTTCGTCAATGCTGTAGCTGAAGAAAGTCGCGTCCTGAAGCAGTTCTTCCACAACGGCCGCTTCCTCCGGGGTGGTTGTGTGGTATGTGTAGGACCACTGCTCGCCGTCGTCGCCGCCCCAGGTCATGCCGCCGCCAGCGCCCTGCTCTATGGGGTTGCCGTTCTCGTCCAGAATCGGATCGCCGTTTTCGTCCAGGACGTATTCTACCTTCGTCGCCGCCTCCTTCTGCTTTGCAAACAGGGACTTGCGGGTGGAGAAGCCAAAACTGTTCCAGTCTTCCGTGATATCCCTGGCAAGCAGCGACTCCAGGAAAGCCCACGCGCCGTCCTTGTGCCCGGATTTGGCGTTGATCACATAGCCGTCTCCCGGGTGAAGGAGACAACCGTTGCCGTCCCCCTTCGTGGGATACCCGATAAAGGTCACATCCCCGTTAAAATAAGCCTGAACGATCTGTATCTCCTGGAAATCATAGATGGAAGCATCCGCCAGGAGCAGGGAACCGTCCGCAACCTTCAGGGGCGTCGGCCTGCCGTCATTATTTTCAAAATCCTCCGGAAACGAATTTGCAAAGGTGAGCATCTCCTTAAACTCCGGCGAGTCGAACCGGCACTCTCCTGTAGAGGAATCCAGATATTCGTCCTGGTTCAGCATCAGCATCATCTGCAGGATGGATTCCCGGTTGGCGTACTCCAGCAGTTCCGCGTCCGGATGGGCTTCGGAATAAGCGATCAGGTCAGACAGGGTCCAGCCTGGCTGATCCCCCACATCTGAAGCTTTCGCCGCCAGCGTAGCCAGCGTAAATGTGGAGGGGATAAAAGCCAGGGTGCCGTCATAGGTCGCTCCCTCCAGGATGTGCTCAAAGAAATCCGAGCGGTCCAGGACAGTGCTGTTTTCCAGATAGGGCATCAGATCCTCAATCACTCCCTTTTTCACATAATTTGTCAGATCCAGGTTCAGGGACGAGATATCCAGGATATCCGGCCCGTTATCGGACGTCAGATCGTTTGTAAAGCTCGTGATGGCATCCTGATAGGTGGTCTCGCTCCAGCTATAAGAATCCATATAGGTTTTTACGGTGATGCGGTACTTGTCACTGGTCTTGTTAAACTCAACCACTCGCGAGTTGATGCTGGAATCGCTGCCCAGCATCCCCAGGACGATGGTCTCCCTCTGAGCCACTTCCTCGGACTTTACTTTATGGAGCAGAGCGATCTCCTGCTGGTTGCCCGCCGACCAGTCCCGGGTCAGCACGATGATCTTCCCATCCTGGTCCACAGCGGCGGTACCCACGTTCGAGCCGTCGATATCACAGTCCAGCCAGTTCAGGACTTTCTCCATCGTCTGGTCCGCCAGACTGTACTCATAAAGACCTTCCTGATCGTAAATGAGGAAGTCATTCTCAACGCCCCTGCGGAATACGCCGTTGTTCCCGCCTCTGAAATTCTCGTAAGTCGCGCCCAGCTTCTTATTCTCAAAATCCAGTTCGGTCAGGACGTAACCGCTGCCGTTCTCATTGCTCTTGTAATAACAGATATAGGTCTTCCCGTCCTTTCCGGTGCCCATGCTGTCCACCCAGGAAATGCCGTTCCCCAGCTCAATTTTTCCCTTCTGGGCCCCGTTTTCATCATAGAGGACGATCCCATCCTCCAGGCAGAGATACGCTCTCCCCTGATCGTCCGCCGCAATGTTGCGGACATAGAAATAATCCTGCTCCTCCGCCAGGTCCTTCAGATCCGTCTCATAGAGCAGCTCCCCGTCGGCGCTGTATCTGCGCAGGAAATATTTTGTGGTATCTTCGCTCCCGCCATAAAATTCCCCGGGCACATCTTCCTCCGGCAGGAACGCTTCCCCGCCTTCTCCTTCTCCGGCTGCGTCGTCGCCCGGTTCAGAGTCCTCCGCGCCTTCTTCAGAAATGCCGTCTTCGGAAACGTCGTCTTCGGCTGCGCCGTCCTCCGATCCTCCCTCCGTGATCACGTCAATGCTCTGAGGATAGCTGGAAATTACCAGAAAGACCTCCCCGTTATCCGCTATATAGTATTCATCCGGGCTGTCCTCTTCCTCAAAGGAAAGGATTTCCTCCGTTTCCCCAAGCTTGCCGTCCTGAATAGCCCTTTTCGTCATCAGGGCACGATACACGTCCTCGCTGCTGTCATAAGTGATATTATAGAGGTTTCCTCCCACAAGCTGGGAATTGTAATAGCTCTGCTCCTCTTCCAGAGGGATATAGTCCGCCACATAAACATATTCGGGCACAAGTTCCTCCGACACGTTCTCTCCCTTGCCCGGAGCGCCGCCCTTTTCATCCGTCTTTCCACAGGCTGACGTAAGAAGCAGCATCGCCGACAGCAACACCGCCGCGACCTTCCCAAGTTTCCTTTTTTTCAGTTTCATAATAAATTCCTCCTTCCGCCGCGCTTCCCGCCCGGAACCGCAGCAGCCAGAACACTCTTCTCCTGACCTTTCCCCGGCGGCAGGTCACAGCTTCCTTCCGGTCTCAGGTCCCCTGAAAACCACCTCCGCCGACTCATTTTCAAACGAATACAGTATAACACACTTTTTCCCGTTTGTCTCTTAAGATTTCCTAAAGAATTCAGTCAATTTAGTCATATTTTCGTAATATTCGTAACTACTCGGTAACATACTTAACAATTCAGCCAGCCGCCGATATCAGGGGAAAACCGTGCTTGCACGAGTTTTCCCCTGAAACCGGCGGCTGAGGGAACGCCTCTCTATGAGCAAAGACAGCTGCGAAGCAGCGGTAAGCGCCGCAGGCGCGACTTTGCGAATAATGTTTGCGGCTTTGCGAATAATGTTTTCGACTTTGGGAATGTCCCCCCCTAATCCACACTCTTTAAACTCTCCGTCATGTTGATGTTCTCCAGTTTCCGGTTCATCAAAAGGTTGACCCCCAGGGCGAAGACAAAGGTCAGCAATACGCTATAAAGATAACTCACGGGCAGGATCCGCACGTCAAACGACACCATATCCACGTTGATCTCCCGCATGACGAAGGCGTGGAGCCATTTTCCCATCCCCAGGCCGGCCAGCGCCCCCAGGAAGGTCAGCACCATGTTCTCCCGGAAGACGTAGAGGGCCGTCTCCCCGGAGAAAAAGCCCAGGACTTTTATGGTCGCGATCTCCCGGATCCTCTCCGTGATATTGATGTTTGTCAGGTTATACAGGACGATGAAGGCCAGTCCCGCGGCGCAGAAGATCACCACCACCACGATCAGGTTCAGACTGGACATCATCCTGTCGAAGCGCTCCAGCATATCCCGGGTAACCGACAGGCTTGCGACGCCCTCCAGGTCCATGACGGCGGCGGAGAGCCCGCTGGGCTCAAAGCCATCCGCCAGGTTCAGATAGACGGTCTTCGGGGCAAATTTTTCCCCTTTTTCCTTCTCCCAGGTCCCCTGTCCCAGATAAACATAATTGTAGATATAATTCCTGGCGATGCCGGAGACTGTGAGCCGCATCTCCTTCCTGTCGCTGTCCAGAAGCAGAATCGTATCTCCCTCCGAAACCCCGAATTCCTCCGCCATCTTGTCCGTGAGCACCGCTTCCCCCGGTCCGGGCGGCGCGATGGGCTCTCCCTCCGGGGTGTGCAGGTCTATAAATTCTCTCAACTCTTCATCAGAGATTCCTTCCGGCAGGACCACCGCCGTCACCGACTTCTGCTTTTCGCCGTCCGAAAGATCCTGTGTGCTCTCCTGCAGGGGGAGAAAATCCTCCAGGCCCTTTTCCGACAGAGCCTCCAGCGCTTCCTGGAACGCGCCGTCAAACTCATCCTGCAGCAGGACGCTGACGTCGTAGCGGTGGATCTCCCCATACTGCATCCCGCCCACGTCGGCGATGGAATCCTTGATCCCGAAACCAGTCAGGAGAAGGCCCGTACAGCCCCCGATCCCCAGGACCATCATGAAGAGCCTCTTTTTATAGCGCATGATATTGCGCACCGCCACTTTTCTCAGAAAACTCAGCCGTTTCCAAACGAAGGGGACATATTCCAGGAACACCCTCTTCCCCGCCTTCGGGGCCTTGGGCCGCATCAGCTCCGCCGCCCAGCCGCCCAGCTCCTTCCCGCAGGAGAGGTAGGTCGCGCCGACGCTGCAGAGCAGGGATACCGCCAGGGACAAAAGGGCCAGTCCCGGGCTGAACACAAAGGCGATGGGCCCCGCCTGATACATGATCCCGTAAACCGTCCAGATGATAAACGGAAAGACATGGGTGCCCCCGGCATAGCCGACCGCGCAGCCGCTCACCGCCGCCAGGCCGGAATAAAAGATATACTTTGACATGATGGCGCCGTCCGAATACCCCAGCGCCTTCAGGACGCCGATCTGGGTACGCTGTTCCTCCACCATGCGGTTCATGGTGGTGATGCAGACCAGGGCCGCCACCAGGAAGAAAAAGACCGGGAAGACATTGGCGATCCCGTCCACGATGGCGGAGTCGTTCTCAAAGCAGACATAGCCGATGTTCGTGTTTCTCCCCAGAAGATACCCCTCCGGCACCGTTCCCTCTTCCAGCTGGTCCTTTTGTTTTTGGATTGCCTCTTCCGCATCGGCGATCTTCTCCTCATATTCCCTCAGACCGTCGTTGTACTCCGCAAGGCCCTCCTGATATGCCTCGAGACCCTCCTGATATTCCCGGACGCCGTCCTCCAGCTCCGCCTCTTTCTCCTCCAGGGTCTTTTTCCCCTCTTCCAGATCTTTTTCACCCTGCCGGATCTCCTGCTCCGCCTCCCGGATGGCCGTCCTGCCGTCCTCGATCTCCCTCTTTGCCGCAAGCAGTTCTTCCTTTCCCTGAAGAAGCTTCTCCTTTCCCTCCTGCAGGGCCGTTTCCCCTTCCTGGACCTCCTTCCGGCTCTTCTCCAGTTCCGCTCTTCCCGACTGGATCTGATCCCCCGTCTTTAAGGCCTCCAGATAGCGGTTGTGCAGGTCCGTCAGCTGAAGATCCAGCTTGGCCTGCTCCCCGGCGATTTCCTCCCTTTCCTTTGCGATGCGCTGCGCGTAGGCGTCCCCCAGTCCAAGCTGCTCCGCAGTTGCCTCCAGGGCGTCCGCGGAAGCGCTCCTGCGGTCCAGCTCCGCCTGGGATGAGTCGATGGATTTCTGCTCGGAGATCAGACCCTCCATCGTGAGCTTCTGCTGCATCTCTCCCAGCTGCAGGGTCATCTCCGAGGCGGAGAGAAGGCTCTTGGCCTGTTCCAGCTCCGCCTCCTTTTCCGAGAGAGTTTTTTCATTCTCTTCGATCTCTTTCTGTCCCGCCTCCAGATCCAGGATCCCCTGCTCCAGCTGGGCTTTTTTTTCGGCCACGGTCTCCTTTGCCTCCGAAAGGTCCAACTCCGCCCGGGCCGTCTCCTCCCGGCCCTCCGAAAGCTGCCGCCTGCCGTCCCGGATCGTCTCGTCCGCCTGATCCAGTTCGGCTTTGGCGTCCTCCAGTTCCTCTCTCGCTTCCTCCAGCTCTTTCCAGGCATCTTCCTTTTCCCGGGCAAGCGTTTCCTCAGCGTCCGCGATCAGCCCGGGAAGCTCCTCGAACCGCATCCGGCAGGCCTCCTGCACGGCGTCCTCAAAAAGAGTTTCCTTTTCCTCTATAAAATCCGCATACTCGTCGGAATAGAGGTCGAAATCCTCCCCAAACCGGACATAGATCTCCGCAAAGTAATCCGCGGAAAAGCTCTCCTTCGGCAGATAGAAAAACGCGTCTATGGTGCCGCTCCCAAGAGAGGTGTTTCCCCGTTCGTACTGGATGTAAAGGGGGGACTTTGCCAGCCCCACGATCTCATAGGCGTCCTCCTGAAACTGGTCGAGGCTGTCGGGACCGTTTTCCGGGCTGAAGGTGATGGTCGTCCCGATGGCGCTCTCGGAAAACACCTTGGAATCCGCCAGACACTCCCCCGCCTTCTCCGGCATACGGCCTGCGGTCAGGACCACGCGGTTCACATCCTCCGTGATGCTGTGGAACCGTCCCACCCGTCCCGAGGCTCCCTCTTCATCGAACAGCATATCCGCGTACAGGGCTCCCTCCGCCGCTTCCACGCCGTCCAAAGAAGCAAAATACTTCACCTGTTCCTCCGAAAAGCCCAATCCGCCCAGGATCCGGTAGTCGTAAAAGGAGGTCTCCTGAAAATACCTGCTCATGGATTTTAAAAAGTCCGCCTTCGTGATCTTCAGCCCGGCAAAGAGCCCCACGCCAAGGGCCACAATGGCAAGGATCGCCAGGAACCTTCCCAGGCTCCCCCGGATCTCCCGATAGGTGGATCTACGGATCATAGAACGCTTCATCTCACTTCATCCTCAGTTCTTGCTTTTCTCAAAACATCCCTCTTTCCAAACCGTCCGTCCCACGCCCCCGCAGCGCCGTACTACCACTCGATATCCTCTACATTCCGAGGGTTCTCATTCGTCCGCATATCCACCACCGTGCCGCTCTTTACGGTGATCACCCGGTCGGCCATGGCGCAGAGGGCGGAGTTATGGGTGATCACCACCACCGTTTTCCCCGTCTCCCGACAGGTGTTCTGCAAAAGCCCCAGCACCGCCTTTCCGGTGCGGTAGTCCAGGGCCCCCGTGGGCTCGTCGCAGAGAAGGAGCTTTGGATTCTTCGCCAGGGCTCTGGCGATGGCGACCCTCTGCTGTTCTCCCCCGGACAGCTGGGCCGGGAAGTTCTGCTTTCTCTCCCCGAGCCCCACCGCCTCCAGCACCTCCCCCGCCGCGTCCAGCGGCTCCCTGCAGATCTGGGCCGCCAGCTCCACGTTTTCCAGCGCGGTCAGGTTCTGGACCAGGTTGTAGAACTGGAACACGAACCCCACTTCATACCGCCGGTACGCGGTGAGCTGCCGCTTTCCGAAAGCGGAGATCTCCTTGCCATCCAGAAGGACCTTGCCCTCCGAAAGGGTGTCCATCCCGCCCAGGATGTTCAGGATCGTGGTCTTCCCCGCCCCGGAAGCCCCTACGATCACGCAGAACTCCCCCTGCCCGATCTGAAAATTCACGTCGTGCAGGGCCTCGATCTCCACTTCCCCGGTGCGGTAAATCTTTTTTACGTTTTCAAATACGACAAACCCGCTGCCGTCAATCTCTTTCATCTCCGCCTCTTTCTCTCACTGGTTCCGGATGCCGCCCGACCAGGCCAGGGCCGCCGATTTTCAGCTTTCTTTGCTTTTTTCACAATTATCTGGTATAATTTTAGCATCATGTAGCATTATAGCAGATTCTGCCTTTATAAAATATAAAATTTTTCTGAAATTGAGGGGTTTTTATGAATTCACTGCATTTCTGGGCCGTTTTCAGTGTGATCTTTACAGTTGTCTTATGGCACTGGGTGATTCCCGGCAAACACGCCGACTCCGTCGCCATCGGGAAATTTACCATCCCCCTGCTCTTTCTCGCCGCCTTTGTCTTCAGAATGATCCTGGCAGCGAATGTCTCCGGCTTTGGAGTGGATATCAGCTGTTTCTCCGCCTGGTCGGAGAGAATGGTTCAGACAGGTCCCGGACAATTTTATGCGGAGGGCTATTTTTCGGATTACCCGCCCCTCTACCTCTATATCCTCTGGCTGATCGGGTGGGTTCGCTCCCTTTTGTCCCTGGAAATCCTTTCCCCGGCGTATCTGGCCCTCTTAAAACTGCCCTCCATTCTGGCCGATCTGGGGATCGGATACCTGATCTATCGGATCGGCAGAAAACACCTGGGCATGCTTTCCGGAGTGGCCCTGGCTTCCATCTATCTCTTTCAGCCCGTCGTCCTCCTAAACAGCTGCCTGTGGGGACAGATCGACTCCCTGTTTACCTTCCTGCTGCTTCTCGTCTGCATGCTTCTGGAACGGGAGAAACACTTTCCCGCCTTTCTGGTCTATGGTCTGGGGATCCTGTTAAAACCTCAGATGTTGATTTTCGCCCCTCTGATTTTAGTGGACGTTCTTGGTTATGCCTTCCACGGCGGATGTTTTTCCCTCAAGCGTCTCCTGCAGACCGTCGGGTACGGCCTTCTCGCTCTGATCCTTGCGATCCTTGCGGCAACGCCCTTTGGCCTGGACAACGTGCTGAGACAATACCTTGACACCTTAAGCTCCTACCCTTACGCCTCCGTAAACGCTTATAATTTCTGGTGCGGCATGGGGTTAAACTGGCATCCCCAGGACACGGTCTTCCTGGGAATGCCCTGTACCTCCTGGGGATTCCTGGCCATCGTGCTCGCGGTTTTGTTCTGCCTGCTGATCGGATACCGCTTCCGCAGGGTCTCCGGGAGATACCCGCTCATGGGCGCCTTCCTGATCCTAACGGTATTCACCTTTTCCGTGAGGATGCACGAGCGCTATCTCTACCCGGTGATGGCGCTTCTTCCCGCCGCCTTTCCCGGCCTTGCGGCAGGCCAGCTCTGCGGCAATCTCTCCCAGGTCAGCCGCCGCACCGGTCCGGCGCTCACCCGCGCCCTGCGCTTTGGATTTACCGGCCTGTTCACTGCCCTGGCCTGCCTGCACCTATACAACACGGCTCACGTCCTGTACTATTATAATCCCTCGGACTATTCCGCGGACGCGCCCATTCTGCGGAACACGGGGCTGGGGATCACCCTCTGCGCCCTGCTCTTTTACGTTCTATTGTTCACCCTCCGCCGCCAGGGAGAACCAGCCTCTCCCCGGGAACTCCGCGCGGCAGGCGGCGCAGACGGCATCCCGTTTTCCTCCTGGCAGAGAAAGCTCACCAAAACGGATCTGCTGCTCCTGGTCCTGACCACCCTCTTATACAGCGTCTTCGCCCTCAGGGATCTGGGCGATACCTCCGCCCCCGAGACCGTCTATGAGGCGGCGCAGGATCAGACGCTGCGCTTTACGTTCGATCCGTCGGAAAAAGCGGCCTCGCTCTCCTACTACATAGCCCCGGAGCACGACAGGAGCTTTCGGATGGAAGGCGCCGATACCGATGCCCTCTCCGGGACAGGCCCGCTTTTTGCGGAAGAAGTCTCCCTGGAGGATGTCTTTACCTGGACAACCCTGTCTTTCCCCTCACAATGCACGGAACTCTCCCTGACGCCGCTGCAGGGGAATGCCCGCATCGTGGAATTTGTCTTCCTGGACGCTGTGGGAAATCCTGTGAGGCCCTTGAACGCCGCCGATTATCCGGAACTCTTTGACGAGGCGGACCTCTACCCTCAGCGGTTCAGCTTCCGGAACAGCATGTACTTCGACGAGATCTACCACGCAAGGACCGCCTACGAATTTCTTCACGGCATGAGAAGCTACGAGAATACCCATCCGCCCCTGGGGAAGGGCCTGATCTCGCTGGGCATTTCCCTGTTTGGGATGAATCCCTTCGGATGGCGCATCATCGGCGTCCTCTTTGGCATCGCCATGCTCCCCATCCTCTATCTCTTTGCAAAAAGCCTCACCGGATACACGCCGACGGCGGCCCTCACCTGCTGGATCTTCGCCTTTGACTTCATGCACTTTGCCCAGACCCGGATCGCCACCATCGACGTATACATTGTATTTTTCATCATCTGCATGTATTACTTCCTATACCGTTTTCTCACCGCCGACTACTGGGCCTCCCTTAAGAAACTTCTTTTGCCCCTGGCCCTCTGCGGAATCTCCATGGGCCTGGGAGTTGCCTGCAAATGGACCGGCGTTTACGCGGGGATCGGCATGGGCATCCTTTTCTTCGCCCATCTGGCCCTCCTCTCGAAATCCTATTTCCTGGCAAAGAAAAATCCCGACGGCATGACCGGAACCTACGCCAATCGGGACGTTCTTTCCATTTTTCCGGGCAGAACCTTAAAAATCCTGGGCTTCTGCCTGATTTTCTTTGTTCTGGTCCCCGGGCTGATCTACCTTCTCAGCTATCTTCCCTTCCGGGACGGAAACTCCGCCGGCCTCTTTGAGAGAATGCTGCGGAACCAGAAGACCATGTTCGACTACCACAGCAACTTAAACGCCACGCACTATTTTGCATCCCCCTATTATGAGTGGCCTCTGGTCGTGCGCCCCATCTGGTATTACTCCGGGATCCTTTCAGACACGCTCAGGGAGGGGATCAGCTCCTTCGGCAATCCTCTTGTCTGGTGGATGGGAATCCCCGCCTTCGTCTACATGCTGTATCTCTGTCTGATGAAGCGGGATAAAAACGCCTTTTTCCTGCTGATCGGATACCTGGCGCAGTACGTCCCCTGGTTCTTCGTCACCCGGATCACTTTCATCTATCACTATTTCCCCAGCGCAGTGTTCGCAGTGCTGATGATCGGCTACAGCGCCCGGTGTCTTCTTCGGAATACTTCCCGCCAAAAAGCCCTGGCGGTCCTGCTCCTCTACGGTGCCGCGGTATTCGGACTCTTTTTACTGTTCTACCCGGTTCTCTCCGGCCAGCCTGTGGAACTGGCGTTTGCCGAAAAGTACCTGAAGTGGTTCAAGACCTGGGTCCTGGTAGCCGGCTAATTCCTCCCGATCCGCCGTTTTTCCTTTACGACATGGATCCCAAGGGCGAGAAGGGTTGCGCCTGCAAAGACGAGAACCGGCTTGGCCCACAAAAACAGGACGTTTTCTTCCAGGTGCAGTCTTTCTCCTGCCAGGCCCATAAGCGAAATGACCAGCAGGTGATCGTAATAGATCCACATGGAAAGCCTATCCCCCATAAACTGCATCAGGCGCAGACGGGGACACTCCGGTTTCACCAAAGCCAGAAGAAAGAGCCCTGCCGCGATCACCACCGTGCTCAGGTGCAGGTCCATGTACTGGCCTGTCAGAAAGAACTCCACGACAATCAGGACATGACCCGCAAAAACAATGCCAAGGCAGCGGAACACCGTCAATTTTTCCGCGATCTTTTCCCTGTGCCGTGCAAAAAAACGCCCCATCAAGGCAAAGGGAACCCCGAACAGGATCGCGCTCCTAAACAGGAACACCAGCTGGTCTATGGAAAAATGATTCTGGCAGTACCAACGCCCGAAAATATGGAGGAACAGAAGCGGCGGAACGGCCCAGACCGCCTTCTCCATAAGGCCCTTCCGATGCAGAAGGTACAGGATGCACCAGGTCCAGAAAGCGGCGTAGAGGTACCACAGCGTCCCATTAAAAAAGGAGCCGAAAAACAGCGTTTTGATAAATTCCCAGCCTCTTGGAAAATCGTTGAAAAACTCCGCGGCCGGAACCTGTCCCGCCACGCAGTCCAGCAGGAAATTGAAGATTCCGTAAAGCAGCTCCAGGGCCGCCGTCGTCTTTAACGTGGTGACAATCTTTTTTCGATACCATTCCCCAGGTTTCTGAAAGGAAAAATATCCCGAAATCAGGAAGAAAACCGGAACGGAAAATCTCAGGGCATAGATGATCATCTCCCCAAATTTTCCCGGGAAAGGACAATGGAGAAAGATAACGACGACACAGGAGATCAGTTTCAGTACATTCAGACTTTCGTTTCTCTTCGCGGGCATCCCTTTTTACTCCTTCCGCCACTGCCCCGGGGGCAGTAAAATCTGTGAAAATAAGGCACCATCGCCCATATCTCTATAAGCAATGATGCCTGTTTTCTTAGCCTTTTTATTCGGTGCCTTACTTCAGCTGGGCCGCAACCTCCGCTGCGAAATCCTCGTTCTTCTTCTCAAGGCCCTCGCCGGTCTCAAAACGCACAAATCTCTTGACAGCGAGCTTCGCCCCATTCTCTTTTGCAACCTGGGCGAGATACTGGGCAACGGTCTGCTTTCCGTCCTCTGCCTTTACGTATACCTGCTCCAGAAGGCAGACTTCCTTCAGCTCCTTGTTCAGACGTCCGATCACGGCGCCCTCGATCACCTTCTCCGGCTTTCCTGCCATCTTGGGATCCTGAGCGATCTGGGCCGCAAGGATCTCCTTCTCATGAGCCTTGAACTCCTCGGAGACGTCGCTGGTGGCCACGTACTTGGGATTCAGCGCCGCAACCTGCATTGCCAGGTTGGTAAGTGCCTCTTTTACTGCCTCGTTTACAACGTCGGTCTCGGCCTCCACGATCACGCCGATCCGTCCGCCGCCGTGCACATAGCTGACAACGCAGCCGTTTTCAGCCTCCACCTTCTCAAATCTTCTGATGCTCAGCTTCTCGCCGATCTTCGCGATCTTCTCAACCAGAGCGTCGTTGACCGTCATGCTCGCATCCGCACTCCACTTCTCAGCGAGGAAGGACTCCATGTCAGCCGCATTGGAGTTCAAAGCCTGCTGTGCCACGGCCTCCACAAACTCCTGGAACACTTCGTTCTTCGCCACGAAATCGGTCTCGGAATTGACCTCGACCACAACCGCCTTCTGATCGCCATCCATCGCGATGCGGCAGATGCCTTCCGCTGCGATCCTGCCCTCTTTCTTTACTGCCTTGGCCTGTCCGTTCTTTCTCAGAACCTCCACGGCCTCTTCCATATTTCCGTTGGTCTCGCTCAGAGCCTTCTTACAATCCATCATGCCCGCGCCGGTCATCTCGCGCAGCTCTTTTACCATAGATGCGGTAATCTCTGCCATATTCTTATCCACCTTTCTAACAATCATTCCATCCGCTGCACCGGCATCCCGGGTCCAAGGGACCGGGCTGTGCAGCCTGTACGTTCAAAGCCTTGACCTAAAAAGAACCTGCGTCCGCTTACTGCTCCTGAGCGATCTCCTCAATATCAACCGCCTCAGCATTTTCAGCGGTCTCCTCCTCGCCATAGACAGCCTCGCCCTGGTTTGCCTCGATCACGGCGTCCGCCATCTTGGAAACGATCAGCTTCACGGCTCTGATCGCGTCGTCGTTTCCGGGGATGATGTAATCCAGCTCCTCGGGATCGCAGTTGGTATCGCCGATGCCGATCAGGGTGATGCCAAGGGCGTGAGCCTCCTGTACGCAGATACGCTCCTTCTTGGGATCCACGACAAAGATCGCGTCAGGGATCCTGGTCATATTCTTGATACCGCCAAGGTTCTTCTCCAGCTTCTCCCATTCCTTCTTCAGCTGGATCACTTCCTTCTTGGGCAGCACGTCAAAGGTGCCGTCCTGGGACATGGTCTCGATCTTATGCAGTCTATCGATGCGGGACTGAATGGTCTTAAAGTTGGTGAGCATGCCGCCCAGCCATCTCTCGTTCACATAGTACATGCCGCAGCGCTCAGCCTCGGTCTTCACAGCGTCCTGGGCCTGCTTCTTGGTGCCCACGAACAGAATGGTTCCGCCCTGTGCCGCGATCTCGGAAATCGCCTTGTAGGCCTCGTCAACCTTGCCCACGGATTTCTGAAGATCGATGATGTGGATCCCGTTTCTCTCGGTGAAGATGTAGGGAGCCATCTTAGGGTTCCATCTTCTGGTCTGATGTCCGAAGTGAACACCCGCTTCAAGTAACTGTTTCATGGAAATAACGCTCATTTTCTTACCTCCGTCTGGTTTTTTCTTCCGCATGCTTTTGCGTGAAACGCCCGCGTTACTAAGCGTTCACAACTCTGCAGCCTTCGGGGATCCGCTCGGCGTCTTCCCGCACCACCTGCAAATAAAGCCGCGTGTTTTTTTGCAACTCTATGAGTATAACACAGGATAATCCCTGTGGCAAGTTTTTTTTCAGATTTTGCCGGAATCTGTTTTGCCGGAATCCTTTTCCCTGGGGCCGCAAAGACTGCCGTGGGACCGGAGATACCGATAAAACCCAAAGCTGAACAGACTGCCCAGGATCCCCGTACACAGGAACATCACCGCCATGCCGCTGCCGGAGCCGCTCCCTACAATGTAATGGAGAACGCCGGAGCCGGCATGCCCTCCGCTCATATAGGGTTCAAACACATAATCCGCCAGGAACCCTCCCAGAAGGATCCCCACGGGAATGGAGCTGAACTGGACCGCGTTCCGCACGGAAAAGATCCTGCCCTGCATCTCCTCCGGGACCAGCCGGTACAAGATCACATTCTGCCCGGCGCTGATGAACGGGATCGGCAGACTCGCCATAAAACCCGCCGCGGACCACAGGAACGCTCCCCGACCCGCGCCCATCATCAGGTCGCCCAAAAGGAACGAGAGCCCCGCAGAGACATAGATCGCCTTCAGGGAATCCTTCGGCATCTTTCCGGCAGATACCAGGATCCCTCCCAGCACGCCGCCGATCCCCATGGCCGCGTTCACAATCCCCAGCGCCACCTCGTTTCCGCCGCTCCGCGCCAGGATCATGGGGGACAGGATATTCTCATAGGTCAGCCGGGAAAAGAAGTTCAGCATCGCCATCGTCAGGACGATGATCAGGATCCCCCTGTTTTGCAGCAGGAATGCGTACCCCTCCCGGCAGTCCGAAAGCAGGGAACCTTCCCGCTTCTCTGCGCTGCGGTTTTCCGGGATCCGGATGAAACACAGGAGAACCAGAAAGGCCACGGCAAAACTGCCAAAGTCAAAGATCAGAATATGCTTCAATCCCCCGAAGGCGTACACCGACGCCGCCAAAACCGGCGCAAGAACCGAGATCAGATTGCCGGAAAACGAGAGCATGCCGCTGGCGTTTGCGATCTTTTCCTTCGGCACCAGGATCCCCATGGCAACGCCGGAGGCCGGGGACTGAAACGCATTGGCAAACCCGATCACGCCGTTTATGAGATAGATGTGCCAGATCCTCAGCCCTCCCGTGAGAGACATCGCCAGCACAAAGACCGTGCAGCACGCCGCCGCGCTGTCGGCCGCCAGCATGATCTTCTTTTTGCTGTGGGCGTCCACAAACGCCCCCGCAAACAGACTGACAACGACATAGGGAACATAGTTGAAGAAAGACATCAGCGACACCGTCATCGCGGAGTGCTTGACGGAATACACCCACAGGATCAGCGCGAAACTCGTCATCGCGCTCCCCAGCTGGGAAAAAGACTGCGTCAGCCAAAAAAACACATATTTTCTAAAATCTTTATTCATTGAATCCTCTCCTTATTGTCTATTTTTTCCCAATAAGCACAAGATCCAATGCGGACGAAAAAATTTTTATCTCTGTACAGGCTTCGTCCTCACACCGGACCTTGTACAGAGGTATGCATCTAACAGGATCACCCTATGGCACAACATATCTCACACCTTTCTTTCCCTGAAATTATTCGCCGGGTTCAGCCGTCAGGGTCTCGACGTAAGGAGTTTTGCGATCTCCTCATAGCTGCTGCCCGCGGGAATCTGGACCTGTCCCACGCGTATGGCGCTGTCATAACCGTTGTTGCAGAGATATTCGTCATACGCCTCCACGTCGTCCACCAGACCGGCCTGCTGCAGATAACGGGCCACGGCGTAGGAGCCGTCCCCGGGATAGATCGTGATGACAATCGTTTCCGCCGCGCCTGCGCTCTCCCCGGTATCCGGCTGGACAGATTCGGCATTTCCATCATCCGATGCATCCGTACTCTCTCCGTCGGCTGCACTTGTATCCGGTTCCTCGACTTCGCTTGGGAGCGACTCCTGATAAGACTCCTGGGGCTCTCCCCCGGAAGCATCTGTATCCGGCTCTTCGTCTTCGCGTGAGTGCGGCTCCTGATAAGACTCCTGGGACTCTCCCCCGGAGGGCACCCGCTGACCGCCGGAAAGCGTGCCGCTCTCCGCCATTACCATACCCAGTTCCGCAGCCCTCTCCCGGATCTCTTCGTCGCTGAGTCCGTTCCGATCCCCCCGGAAAAGGGACGTCACCGCGACGGCGATCACGATTCCGGTGGCAAGGCCGCGCAAATATTGTTTCATCTTCATATCGGTTTCCCTACAAATTTTTATATAGATCGATTACCAGCTTTACTTCTCCCACCCCCAGGCCCAGTTCCCTGGCGATGGCCACGTTGGACTTTCCCTTTTTGTGCAGCTCCAGGATCTGTTCGTTGTTGTTTCTCGACGCGTCGGCGTCCAGCTGAACCTCCGCGATCCCGTCCGCCAGCGGAGGGAGCTCCTGTTCCAGGACGGCGGTCTCCCCTAAGTCAAGGTCCCGCCGGAGATCCTCCGCCTTCTTGGAAAGCATGCCCTTCAAAAGGGGCCCGCCGCCCACCGGCTCTTTCTCACGCGCCACCTTTGGCTGTCTCCGCGGGGAGGCCGTCTCCTGTTTCCCATTCGCGCCGGAAGACGGGCCGGAACCCGTACCCGAAAGGTTCCCGGAATCTCCGGATGCGGGAACCGCATTCCCGTCGGCCTTCGCCACGGGAGCCTGCATCCTCTGATACTTCTCCACGGCATCCTGTAATTCCTTCGCTGCCCTGCCGGCCTCCGAGGCCGCTTTTTTCAGATTCTCGTGTTTGCTGTTCAGCATGTCATACAGGAACATGACTTCCTCATGACTCTTGTGGATCTCCTTCATCACCGTGTCGGAGTATTCGTTTACCGCCATGATTTTTTCATTGGACAGTCTCTCCAGGGCCCGCTCCGTCTTCTCCATGGCGTAGGTCATGGATTCCTCAACGACTTCTTCCACATGCCCCCGGATCGCGTCCATCTCCTGACTGACCAGATCCTGAATCTCTTTCCGTGCCGCCTCTTCATCCACGCCGCTCCCCTTTTCCCGGCTGTCCGGGATCAGAAAGGTGACCACAAACACGATGGCGCTTATGATCAGCAGCACAATTTCCGCAACCGTGACACTCATCTCCTCAATACGCTCCTAAATCTTGATGTCAAAGCCCTTGTGACCGTTTACGATCACCTGCTCCTGTTTCTCCTTCCGGCGTTTCTTTCCGCCGTCACCGCTGTATTCATTGCTGCCCTTTTCCCGCGCGTCAAATCCCTTTTCGTGCCACTGGGCCTGATCCTGGCGCACCACCTCCGTGGCCCTCTGCCGGTCGTCCTTCTGGGTCTGCTGGACCAGGGTACTCTGTTGGTGCACGTTTTTTTGATCCTCATTGTGCTTGATGATGGAATAGTCCTGGGATCTGGTAACTGCGGCAATATCAATTGGATTGACCGCCATATCTCACACCTCTCGTCTTTATATGGGAAGGGACTTGACCTCTCCCTCTTTCTTTTCAAATTTACAGTAACTGTATTCCGACTTGAGCGTCAGGGAGAGGTCTTCAATGACGATGGTGGTTCCCGTGTATGCCGTCCCCCATACTTCCACCCGGGCGTTTTTCTGACTGTCATAACGCTCCTGAAGGATCCGCAGTTCCCCGCTCTTCCGGCTCAGCTCCGCTGTCTTCTCCCGGACCATCTTATCGATCCCGGCAATGGACCTGAGCTGCTCGTTCGTAAACTTGGCCCCCTTCGCCTTTTTCTCCGCGAAACTCTTCAGCGCCGACTGGGCGCCGCGCACCTCCTTTACGATCTCCGCGGTCTCCTTCTGCAGGGCGATGAGTTCTGCCTTCACCTCCGGATCCACGCCGACCTCCACCACCGTGGCGTTTCCCATATTGGCCCCCAGGTTCTTCACCGATATCAGCCTTCCAGCCCTCGCCTTTCCGCCGATGATGAAACCCTTTCTTCCGGTCACGTTGATGTCTGTCTTCGCGGTGACCTGGCTGTGGAGGATGGCCTCCGTGTTCACATACCCCCCGGCCTCCACCGTAGTGTTCTCCAGGAAACGGCTGACCACGTTGCCCTCCGCCTTCAGGACGCCCTTGGTCATGCCGTTCATGCCCCCGGCGATGACAATGTTTCCGCCGGCCTCGATATAAGCGCCCTCCACCGTTCCCCGGATCACCACGTTCCCGCCGGCGGTGACATGCATATTTTCCTTGACGTTGCCGTTTACCTGAACGCTCCCGGCAAAGTCGATATTTCCCGTGGAGAGATCCACGTTCTCCACCTCGTAGACGTCCGACACGAACACCCTGTCTTCCACCAGCGTCACATGGCCGTCCACAAGGGAAGTGATGCTGAGGCCATCCTCGGAGAGCTGGATATTGTTTCCAAACTTCAGAACTTTCTGCTTTACCGTCCTGGGCGGCACCTTCTTGCCGAAAATGTTCACTCCGGGTTCCCCCGGATCGGCGGGATGAATCTTCGCCAGAACTTCTCCCGCCCGGCAGTGGCTGATGATATTCAGCTGAAAATAATCCACGCTGCCGTCCTCCCGCATCGTGGGCTGCATCTGGGGATCCGTGTTGAAGAAATATTCGATCTCGGCGTCCCTGCCCTGCCTGGGCGGCTGGCCCTGAGCCGCTGTCAGCGGGCCGTCATAGCATCCGGACGACTGGAAATGCTGGGAGAGGGCCCCCATCTGGATCCCGTGGACGATATTCTTCACCCGCAGATCCCTCAGCAGCTCCTGAAGCTCCACCCTTTTTCCCGTCTCAGAGGGTGCCTGAAAATACACGGAAGCCCGCATCCCGTCCTGGTCGACGGAAAGCGCATATCTCTCATTCACCGCCGGGCAGGGGCCTTCCCCCAGCTCCAGGACGGTATCCTCGCCGCCCTCCAGCGCAGCTTTGAGGGTGCCCAGGTCATAGGCAATGCCTTCCCCGTCCAGGTACGCGGTCAGATCCATGCCCCGGATCTCCGCTCCGCCGTCCCTCGCCTTCACCAGCCGGACGCCATAACCCTTCTCCGTATTCACCAGGCGAAAATATCCGTTTTTCATTCCAACCGCCCCCATCCGGTTCATTCCATGCCATCCCTGAATTTCTTTTCAACAGCAGACCGCGTCAGACATTGTGGAGGACGTCCATGTAGCTCCCCATCTGCGTCTTCATCTTCTGCAGCGCCCTCGTATGCAGCTGGGAAATCCGGGATTCCGAGACTTCCAGCACGTTGCTGATCTCCTTCAGCGTAAGCTCCTCAAAATAATACAGGGTGATCACCTTCTGCTCTTTCTCCGTCAGGAGTTCCAGCGCTTTGGCAAGCATCTTTGAGAGCTCTTTCTTCTCTATATTTTCCTCCGGGCTGTCAAAGCGTGCGGTGGTTCCCCTGCCATATTCCTGGCTCACGTCGCTGCCCTGCTCCATGAATTCGTTCAGCGAGATCACGCCGGTCACTTTCATCTGGGACTGCCAGTCCAGGAACTCGTCCTGACTGATGCCGAGCCCCTGGGCGATCTCCTCGTCCGTGGCGGCCCGCCCCTTCTCCTGCTCGATCTCCTTCATCACGCTGTCGATCTTTTTTTGTCTCTGGCGGATCGTCCGGGGGATCCAGTCCATCTTTCGGATCTGGTCCAGGATCGCGCCCCGGATGCGGAGACTGGCGTAGGTCTCAAACTTGATCTCCTTCATGTGGTCAAATTTATCTATGGCGTCGATCAGTCCAAAAATCCCATAGCTGACAAGATCCTCGTACTCTACGTTATACCCCAGGTACATGGACAGTCTTCCCGCCACCAGCTTTACCAGCGGCGCATACTCCAGGATGATCTTCTCCCGAAGCTCCTGGGATCTGGAGGCGGCATATTCTTCTAAGAGTTTTTTTCTAGCTGTTTCATCCATAGGAATCCCTTTTCAAGGCGAGGCCGCTGCTGTCAGTCTTCCTCCACCTCTTCTTCCTCTTCTTCTAATATTTCTTCCTCGGGGACGAAGTTTCTCTCCGCGTTCCGCTTGTCAAACTCGTCCAGCATCCATTTGATCACAGTTCCCAGCGCGTAAAAGATGATCAGCACGATCAGCAGCGCCGTCAGTTTCTTCAGGATGGTGTCGTTTCGTATGAACGTGATGACGCAGGTGACGGCCCCCGCCGCCAGCATCAGTATGATGGGTAAATTTTTTCTCTCCATAAGGCGATATCCCGCAAGCCCTTCCTTTATCAGAATTGTCCCTCAGATAATGTAACTGTCCCTCCCCACGGCCCTGATCTGGTACTCCCCTGTCTCCGGATAAAAAATCACGGTCCGTCCGTAATTGGCGCCGGTATCCTCCGCCAGGATCGAAATTCCCAGTTCCGCAAGGCACTGTCTGCAGGCCTGCGTATTTCTCTGTCCCACCAGTCCCACCTCGCTTCTGCCGCTGACGGCGAACATGGTGGCGCCTCCCGCAAGCTTCGCGGTCATGCGGGAGCGCTTCGCTCCCTTCTGCTCCATCCTCCGCACCAGCTCCGCGATTCCCGTATCCGCGAACTTCGCCGGGTTCATCGACTGGCTGCCGTGAATGGATTTAGAGTCCGGCAGCATCACGTGTACCAGGCCGCCGATCCGCGTGACAGGATCCCGCAGGGCAACGCCAACGCAGGATCCCAGTCCCAATGTGGTGAGTCCGTCAGGCGGCTGACAGATATTTAAGTCCGCCATTCCGACTTTTATAATCTCACTCATCGCTCTTTCCTCTTAACGAATCATTCCTCCCCCGACAATCCTTCCACGGAAAGACCCAGGGAGCCAAGGATCCGGGCATAGGAATCCAGATCCGGTATGAGGATAAAATATCCGTCGATCCGCGCCTCGTCAAAGAACTGGGACTGGATCAGCAAAAGCTTATCCCCTAATGCGCCGAATTCTATAGCCGGAACGCTCAGGATCGCTCCCGCCATATCGATGGTAAGGGCCGGCGGCGAGGGATAAATTTTTAGGTTTGTCAGAGAAGCGATGGAATTGAGATAAGCGCCGGTGATGATATTGCCAACCTCTTTCATGGCGGACAGCTCCATCTCCGTAAACTCCGCCTCCCCGGGCTGGGCGTACCCCATCATCACCTTGTTGATCAGCCGTCTTGCGCTGGAAGTCTCGATCATAAACATCATATTTCCCGTGATGTCCCCCTCCACGCTCAGCATGACGCAGGCCATGATCTGTTCTTCCCCGCCCATGAGAGCGCCCACCTCCTGAAAGTTCAGGAGCTTTACCTGGGGAACCCGCATGTCGATCTTGCACTGAAGCATCTGGGACAACGCCGTCATGGCGTTCCCGGCACCTATGTTTCCGATCTCCTTCAACACGTCAAAATAGGCATCCGAAACCTTCTGCAGATTGATATTGCCCATGAAAAGATACCTCCGGAATATTTTTTCAGAACGTTGCGGAAGACTTCCGCCTAGTCCGGCCTACTGGGTATTTTCCTCCAGCGTGATGAAATTCAGATCCAGAATGGAGACCAGTTCCCCGTTTTCCCGTTTCCCCACGCTGGTGACAAAATTTTTCCCCTCGGATTTGATGTCGTAGTCCACCTTGTCAACCTGGGAGCTGCCCAGGGTCACGACCTCCCGGACGTTGTCCACGATCACGCCCATCTTTCCCTCATTCTCCGTCTTCAGGATGATGATTCGCGTGCTCTTCTCGTACACGTCCGCCTCCAGGCCCATCTTCAGGCGAAGGCTCACAACGGGGAGCACCTCTCCGCGGAGATTGATAATGCCGATCAGGTAATTCGGCATCTTGGGAACCCTTGTAATTCTCTGCATCCTAACAATATTGTCCACGTAGCGGATATTGATGCCGTAATTTTCATTTCCGAGCCCCACCACAATGTACTGCGTGGTCTCTTCCTTGCCGTCTTCCGTCTCTTGCGCTGTATTTTTCAGGCTGCTGATATCCATTTTCCGCTCCCCCTTCTTAAATGAGTGCATTGGTGTCCAGGATCAACGCGACTTCGCCGTCCCCCAGGATGGTGGCGCCGCTGATAAATTTGCACTGTTTGATGTACTTGCCCAGCGGCTTGATCACGATCTCCAGCTGGCCCAGGAGTTCGTCGATCACAAGGCCTGCCATCTTGTCGCCCTTCTTCACGATCACCACGGTGATCTCTTCCTCCGGTCCGCGGATGCTCTTTACATCCAGCACCTGATCCATCCGGATCAGAGGCAGAACCGCGCCGCGGAGGTAGATCACTTCCTTGTTCTGCACCAGTTTCACCTCGGAAGGAGCAATGCTCTCCAGGCTCTGGATGGAGCCGAGGGAGATGGCATACTTTTCTCCGCCAACGTTCACCATCAGGCTCTGGATGATGGCCAAGGTCAGAGGCAGCCGGATCGTCCAGGTGCTTCCCACGCCCAGCTGGCTCTTCACTTCCACCTCGCCGCTCAGGGACTCGATCTTGGATTTCACCACGTCCAGGCCCACGCCACGGCCGGAGACGTCCGTCACCTGCTTCGCCGTGGAAAAGCTGGGCAGGAAGAGCAGGTCGATGATCTCCTTGTCCGTCATGACCGCCGCCTGATCCGGCGTGATCACTCCTCTCTCCAGGGCTTTTGCCTTGACCGCCTCCGTGTCGATGCCGTTTCCGTCGTCCCTCACCTCGATCACGACATTGTTGCCGTCCTGATAAGCGTCCAGGAAGATGGATCCCACGGGGGGCTTTCCCCTCTGGGCTCGCACCTCGGCGGACTCCAGCCCGTGGTCCGCGGAGTTTCTCAAAAGGTGCATCAGGGGATCTCCGATCTCATCCACCACCGTCCGGTCCAGCTCCGTCCCTTCGCCGGTCATATAGAGTTCCATCTTCTTATCCAGCTTCTTGGACAGATCCCGGATCATGCGGGGGAATTTGTTCACCACGCTCTCGATGGGCACCATTCTCACCTTCATCACGGACTCGTGAAGGCTGGTGGTCACCCTCTCCAGATATTCGATATGTTCTCCCACGCCGGCCCCCGCCTGCACCTGGCCGGTTGCGGATACCAGGGAATTCTTTGCGATGATAAGTTCGCTCACCAGGTTCATGAGCACATCCAGCTTCTCGATGTCCACGCGAACCGTGCGCTTGACAACCTGCTTGTTCTCCGCGGGCTTCTTATCCGCCGTGTTTTTAGCCGCCGCTGACGCCGCGGGAGCTGCCGCTGACGCCGGTCCCGGTCCCGCTGCAGGAGCCTCCTCCTTGGGCTTATAATCCTTCGTCTTTTCCAGGTCGATCACCGCGCCGGTGACGGCGGCGATCTCCGAGACGTTCTGGGCCGCCTTGATCAGGTCGTCCAGGGAGGACGTGGACACCACCAAAAGGGTGAAGTCCTTGTCAAATCTCTCGTCCTCCACGTCCTGGGCGCTGGGATTGGAGACGATGATCTCCCCCTTTTCCTCGATGGCCTTGAACACGAGAAAGGCCCTGGCCGCCTTCAGCAGGCAGCTGTCCTGCACCACTACGTTGATGCCGAAGCACTCCATTCCCTGCTTGCGGGCCTCCTGGATCACATGGATCTGGGCGTCGTCCAGATGGATGTCGTTCCATTTCTCCGCACCGGAACCGGAATCCGAGGAGGCGGGTGCCTCCGCCTTCGTCTCTTTCTTCTGCTCCGCGGGAGCGCTGTCGTTTCCTCCCTGCAGGAGGTCGTTCAGCCTCTTGATCAGGGGTTCGTTGTCGTTCGTCCCCTCGTCCGCCGTGTTCTGGATGTTCTGGGTGTACTCATCCAGCGCGTCCAGGCAGGCGAAGAGCACGTCGATCATGGCGGGCTGTACTTTCAGATTGCCGTTCCTCACTTCCGAGAAGACGTTCTCCATGTCATGGGTCAGATTCTGCATCCGCTTGTAGCCCATGGTCCCCGCCATTCCCTTTAAGGAATGGGCCGCACGGAAAATCTCGTTGATCGTGTTCATGTCCTCGGAGTCCGACTCCAGCTGCATGATCTGATCGCTCAGACTCTGAAGATGCTCCTTCGTCTCGTCAAGGAAAATATCAAGATACTGGCTAACGTCCATCTTAACCTCCGTTCCGCCTTTTCAGGCAAACCTCTTTTCTTATCGTTCAATTCATTCTGACGCCGATCCTCTCCGTTATCCTCTGGGCGATTTCCCCCAGGGGCGTCTCCTGGTCCGACAGACCTGCGTTCACGACGCTCTTCGGCATGCCGTACACCACGCAGCTGTCCGGATCCTGTGTGATCACATAGAGCGGTTTTTTCTTTTTCAGGCTGCGGATCCCCGCCGTTCCGTCCGCCCCCATGCCGGTGAGCACCACGCACACTATCTCCGCATAGTCCGTATCCATCAGGGATTCGTACATGTAATTGGCGCTGGGTTTTACCCCCTCCCGGGGCGGCTCGTCGGAATAACTCACCACGCAGGTCCCGGACGCCTTCTCCGTGACGTTCATATGTTTCCCGCCCATGGCCACATAGACGACGCCCTTCTGCAGGATCTCGCCCTCCTGCGCCTCCTTCACCTGGATCCGGCTGAGATCGTTCAGCCGCAGGGCCAGGGAATTCGTGAACCCTTTCGGCATGTGCTGCACAAGGAGCACCGGCGCGTCCAGTTCCCTGGGAAGCAGGGGGATCACCTCCTGAAGCGCCTTGGGTCCGCCCGTCGAACTGGCGATGGCGACGATCCGGGAACCGCTCCGGGGAGCAGGCCCCTTCGTCCTCGGCATGCCTCCCCCGGCTGAGGGCCTGGCATTTCCCGCAGGTCTCCCACCGCCGGGCAGCCCGGATGCGGCTCCCCCGCCCAAAGCAGCCGGTTTCCTGTCCGGACTCTGCTGGGGCTTTGCCGCCGCTCCCGCCTTGTTTTCATATTTCACCAACCGGCTGCAGCAGACCGCGTACAGCGTCTCCAAGAAGGAATCCGTAAATTCTTCGCTGCGGCATCCAAAAGAAGTGCCCGGCTTTTCCACAAAGTCCAGCGCTCCGAGTTCCAGGGCCTCCAATGTGACAGCGGCCCCTTCAGTGGACTCCGTGCTGGCGATCAGAACCCGCGCGGGAATCTTAAATTTATTCAGCTCCCGAAGCAGTTCCAGCCCGTTCATCCGGGGCATGTTCACGTCCAGCACGACGCCGTCGAAATGCTCCCTGGTCAAGAGGTCAAAAGCTTCCACGCCGTCAGCCGCCTTTGCCGTCACCTGAAATCTTTTGTCACTGTTGATTATATCACAAAGTACTCTTCTCATAAGTGCAGAGTCATCAACAACCAATATTTTCTTTATATTGTCAATCATATCGCGCCATCACTCTCTCAAATGTTCGGATTTTCAGATTCTTACTTCTTCAGGCTCTTCCGCTCTTCCTCAAAAATGTACTTGATAATCTCCTCCCTCACATCCCTGGGAATATTGTAATACTGCACCCGGTGCTCATAGTTTCCCCTGCGGTTCTCCAGCTCCTTCACGGCCAAAACCTTCCCAACGAGATCATACTGTTTCCGCTCCCCCTTGATGTTCAGTTTATAGCTGCAGAAAATAAAGCTGTCCACGGCGTATTCCTGGGTGGAGACGAACCGCAGCCCTCCGCCGCTGATATCCACGATCACGCTTCGCTTTAAGGGAAGTCCCGGCTGCAGATTCAACTCCTCGCCCGGCCTTCTGTTCTCCAGGTCCTCGATCTCCTCCTCCGCGAGATTCCGGGAGTCCATCTCCAGCACGCAGCTGAAGCGATAATACTCCCTCCTCTGATATTTGCGCAGGTTGCTGGCAAACTCCAGGAGCAGGATAAAGAGATTGTCCGTCTTATAACGGTCAATGACCCGGACCACGCACTGATAGAGGCTTGTGGGCCCGTAGATCACCGCGTCAAACTCCTGGTCCACCGGAAGGAGGATCAGCCTTCCCTGCTCCATGGGCATCAGCACCTCCATGGTGTCCTCCGTCAGGATATCGTATATCTTCGTGGTATATGTCCTCTGGGGCGCGTCCGCTCCCAGCGTTCTGGACCTCTCCAGCGCCTGCAGTTCGATCTTGCAGCCCTCCTGAATAAATTTCGTAATCATCTTCTCATCGCTCATAGATCTAGTTTCCCTTTCTTCCTAAAATGATGTGGGAGAAAAATGCGGCCATTCCACAGCTCTTCTGCGGATTGTTCTGCTCTATGTCCAGGAGGCGCAGCGCCACCCGCTCGTAAGCCTGGCTGGATTTTGCGGATGGATTCTCCAGGGACACCGGCTTCTGCTGCATCACCGCCTTGGACAGCTGGGCGTCCTGGGGAATAAATCCCAGATAAGTCATCGGCAGCTTCAGATACCTGGACACCACCGCGTTCAGCTTATGAAAGAGCATTTCCCCCTCAGCCTCTTTCTCCACCCGGTTGGCAAGCATTTTTACCTTCGTGTCCTCCTGCCGGAACCGCGGGTGCCTCTGCAGCGCCTTCAGCAGGGAATAGGAGTCCGTGATGGACGTCGGCTCCGGGGTGGTCACCAGGATGACCTCCCCGCTGGCCACCAGGAACTCCAGCACCGCGTCGGAGATTCCAGCCCCCGTGTCCACAATGACGATGTCCGCGATGGCGTCCAGCTCCGCCAGGTTCCGGATGATATAGGCCAGATAATCCCGGCTCAGGTTTGACATTCCCGCGATCCCCGACCCGCCGGAGATAAAGCCCACGTCCATGGGGCCCCAGGTGATGACGTCCCGAATGCTCTTCCCCTGGTAGATCAGGTCGCAGAGATTGTGCTTCGGCACAGTGCCAAACATGATCTCAATATTCGCCAGGCCAAAGTCCGCGTCCAGGATGATGACCTTCTTGCCCACCTTTCGGAACTGAATGGCCAGGTTGATGGCCGTGTTGGACTTCCCAACGCCGCCCTTCCCGCTGGTCACCGTGATCACGCGGGCCAGCGGCCTTGTCTGCTGACTGGCTTTTATGATCCTGAGTTGTTCTGCCTGATCCATCCGATACCCCCTCAACCTTTTCCGCCCAGAAGCTGTTTTACCGTCCTCTGAGGGTTGAACTTCTCAATGTCGTCCGGCACATTCTGTCCGTAAGTAACATAGGCAATCGGCGTATCCGTCGTCAATCTGACATTCAGAAGCGTTCCCAAGGTGTCCGTTTCATCTAATTTGGTAAAAATGAGCTGATAATCCGCAATCTCCTTATAAATCTTCGTGATCTTGAGAAGGTCACTGTATTTCGTCGTGGCGCTGAGCACGAGAAAGCACTGGTAATGCATGCCCTCCGGGATCGCCTTCACAAGCTGCTCCATATCCCCCAGCTGCTGCTGATTGTGATGGGAGTGCCCCGCGGTATCAACAAATATGTAATCAAATTCGGCAAACCTTTCCGTGCACGCCTTGGCAAATTCCTCCGCCGTGTAGATCACAAGAAAGGGCACCTCCAGGATATCGGCGTATGTGCGGAGCTGCTCCGCCGCCGCGATGCGGTAGGTATCCGCTGTGAGGAGGGCCACCTTTTTCTTTTCTTCCAGGGCATATTTGCTGGCGAGTTTGGCAATGGTGGTGGTCTTTCCCACGCCCGTGGGGCCTATGAACAATACCAGCTTGGGGCCCGAGGGCGAAGGGGATATCTCCTCGGATTTGCCGAATTTCAGCACCATCTTCTGGTACACTCCCGCCAATATATTATCTATGGGGAGATTCGGTTTCTTATTCTTCTCCATATCCTGCAGGAACTGGTTTGCAAATTTCTCGTCCACATCGTTGTCGATCATGGTGTTATACAGAAGCCGTATAAACTTATCCTGCTCGGAAAAATCCGACTTTGCCGCCTTTTCCTGCTCCCCGTCTTCCGCGGGCATTTCCCTGCCCTGTCTCTGACCTGAAACGCCGTCCGCATCCCCTTCCGGTTCCGCTGCGCCCTCCTTCTTCCGGTCGGATTCCAGCTGTTTCTCCAGGAGTGTCTGCAGACTGTCCAGCTTTTTCTCAATGCTGACGCTGCCCGCCTGGGGGATCGTCATGGCTGCGGCCTGACGCACCGCCGAGAGATCCGGCGCGGCATGGCGGGCCGCCGTATCCTGCTCTTCCTCCAGCGCCACGGTAACCTCCGTCCTCTTCGCCTTCAGAAAACCCAGGAAGCCCGAGGCGTTCACCTGCTTCACGTTCATGATGACAACGCCGCTGCCCAGCTCCTTTTTCGCGCTCTCCACCGCTTCCTCTTCATTTTTTCCGATATACTTCTTAATAATCATTTATGCCGTCACCATCCCAACCGATTGTAATTCCACATTGGACTCCACCTCGTTATAGGAGACCACCACCAGATCTTTGTAATACTCCTCCGTCAGTCTCTTGAAATACATCCTGACGATGGGGGACGTGATCACGATGGGACTCTTTCCGAGGTTCTCCAGCTTTTTAATCTCATTTCCCACAGAGTCGATGATCGCCTTGGCCCTCGCGGGATCCAGATTCAGGAACGCCCCTGTCTCCGTCTGCTTTACGCTTCCCATGATCTCCTGCTCCACCTTGGGATCCAGAGTCACCACGCTGGTGGCCTCATGAGGCGCAAAGTATTTTGTGGAAATCGCCCGCTTCAGGCTTTGTCTGACATATTCCGTGAGGATATCCGTGTCCCTCGTGGTGGGGGCGTAATCCGCCAGGGTCTCCAGGATCGTGAGCAGATCCCGGATGGAAATGCCCTCTTTCAAAAGGTTCTGAAGAACTTTCTGGATCTCCCCCACGCCCAGGAGCTTTGGCGTGAGTTCTTCCACCAGGGAAGGATTGCTCTCCTTGATGTTGTTGATCAGGTTCTGCACATCCTGACGGGTCAGCAGTTCCGCGATGTACTGGCGGATGGTCTCCGTCAGGTGGGTGGCGATGATGGACGGGGCGTCCACCACCGTGTAGCCCAGGCTTTCCGCCCTCTCCCGCTGTCCCTCGGTGATCCAGATCGCCGGAAGATGGAAGGAGGGCTCGAAGGTGGGAATGCCCGTGATCTCCTCCTCCACGTATCCCGGATTCATCGCCATGTAATGGTCAAAGAGGATCTCGCCCTCGCTGACCTGTATCCCCTTGATCAGGATGATGTACTGATTGGGATTCAGCTGAATGTTATCCCGCAGACGGATGATAGGCACTACGGTTCCAAGCTCCAGGGCGATCTGACGCCGGATCATGACCACGCGGTCCAGGAGGTCGCCGCCCTGATTCACGTCCGCCAGGGGAATGATGCCATAGCCGAAATCCAATTCGATGGGATCCACCTGAAGCAGGGTGTTGACGTTCTCCGGCTGACGGATCTCTTCCGCGGCCGCTTCCTCCGTCTCCACCTCGTTCTCTATGCCGGCCATCTCCAGATTGCCGGCGATCATCCTGCCCCCCACGATAAAGAGGAGCCCCATCCCCAGAAAAAGAATGGTGTTCAGCTCCGTCACCAGTCCCAGGAAAGCCAGGGTCCCCCCCACAAGGTACATGACCTTGGGAACCCCGAAAAGCTGCTTGATGATCGTGGGACCGAACTCCGCTTCCTTCCCGCCCTTTGTGACCAGCACGCCGGTGGACAGGGAGATCAGAAGGGAGGGGATCTGGCTCACAAGGCCGTCGCCGATGGTGAGGATGCCGTAGTTGTCCAGCGCCCCGGAAATGTCCATGCCTCCCCGGAGCATGCCCATGGCGATGCCCCCTATGAGGTTGATGGCGGTCAGGATCAGGCCCGCCACCGCGTCCCCCTTGACGTACTTCACCGCACCGTCCATGGCGCCGAAGAAGCTGGACTCCTGCTGGATCTTATCCCGCCTGCGCTTCGCTTCCTCGTCGTCGATGGCACCGGTGTTCAAGTCCGCGTCGATGGCCATCTGTTTGCCGGGCATTGCGTCCAGGGTGAATCTCGCCGTCACCTCCGCCACGCGCTCCGAACCCTTGTTGATCACCAGGAACTGTACCAGGATCAGTATGATGAAGATAATGGCCCCGACGATCAGGTCGCCGCCTCCCACAAACTGGCCGAAGGTCATGACCACGTTTCCGGCGGTACCGGTGGTCAGAATCAGTCTGGTGGAGGACACGTTCATGGCGATCCGGAAGATCGTGGTAAACAACAGGATCGTAGGGAAATAGGACACGTCCAGCACTTCTTTGGTGAACATGCACACAAAAAGGATCGTGAAGGCAATGGCGATGTTGAAAGCCATAAAGATGTCCAGCATCCAGGCCGGAAGCGCCACGATCAGCATCACGAACGCCGTCAGGATATAGATTGCCACCATGGCGTCCGTCTTCTGTAATCTCGCACGAAACATCTGCCCTCACCTCCTTTCCCGGTTCTTTCAAAATTCTAAGATTTCCCGGAATATCCGGCCGGTCCCGGTTTTCTTCATCCGCGCCTTGCTCCCTCCGCAGACTAACCCGCCCCTCTTTCGGAGCGGGCTCAGGCCCGTCCCTTCAGCTTATAGACGTAGGCCAGGACCTCCGCCACCGCCGCGTAAAGCTCCGGCGGCACCATCTGTCCCACGTCCACGTTCGCGTAGAGCATCCTGGCCAGAGGCTTGTTCTCCACGATCTCGATGTCGTTCTCCCTGGCGATTTCCTTAATCCTCCCCGCCAGATAATCCTCGCCCTTTGCCAGCACCACGGGAGCCTCCGCCTCAGAGGAATCGTATCGGATCGCCACCGCATAGTGGGTGGGGTTAGTGATGACCACGTCCGCCTTCGGCAGCTCCTGCATCATCCTCCTGCGGGAGGCCTCCTGCATCTTCTGGCGGATCTTTCCCTTGATCTGGGGATCTCCTTCGGACTGCTTGTACTCGTCCTTAACCTCCTGTTTGGTCATCTTCATATCATTGGAAAACTTCACCCTCTGATAAATCAGATCCACGAAGGCGATAAGCAGTATGACGATGGAGACCCTTATCCCCAGATCCGTGACAATGTTTCCCAATAGCCGGATGCTCTGCACCAGCTCCATATCGAACACGTCAAACAAGAGCACCCACTTATTCTTGATATAACTGTAGACGACGATGGTGATCAGCAGGATTTTCGCAAGAGCCTTTCCGAGCTCCATGAGGGAGTTCACGGAAAATATCCTCTTGATCCCGCTCAGGGGATTCAGCTTGCTGAACTTTGGCGTCAGGGGCTTTGCCGTGGGCTTCCACCCCACCTGCACCACGTCGCAGATAAAGGCTACCGCAAAGCCTAATAGAAGGATCGGCCCGATGATCAGCATCGTCTGCAGCAACGCGTGGCGGAACAGCCTCCAGGTGTCTACCCGGGGGACATCCCCGTACCAGAACATCACCGTGGACGTAATGGAGCCGTAAACAGTGGGAAAAAGTTCCAGAAGCTGGGAGGCCAGCGTCCCCACCCAGAATTTTAACAGCAAAAACAGGGCGAGAAGTCCCACGCCGTTTGCGATCTCACGGCTCTTTGCGACCTGACCCTCTTTTCTGGCATCCTCCAGCTTTTTGGGAGTGGCGGGCTCCGTTTTTTCGCCGCCCACACCCTCTTTTGCGAAAAACTGCAGATTATACTTCAGCGTCACATCATACCCTCCAGGAGGGAAGCGGTTATCACCTTCATCTCGTCAAAGATAAACTCCGAGATGCTTCCCAGCATATTCAGGGAGAGGAACAGCACGCTCAGGCCGACGAGCACCTTGAGCTGCATTCCCACCGCAAACATATTCATCTGGGGCGCCACCTTTGCCAGCACGCCCAGCACCGCGTTCAAAAGCAGGATCACGCAGAAGATCGGCAACACGATGCGGAAACCGATCAAAATGTACTGCGTCATAAACTCCAGCATGGACTCCACCAGCCTGTCCCCGTGAAAGACCGCGCCGTTCACCGGGATCAGGGAAAAACTGTCCGCAAGGGCCCCCAGCAGGTAGCGGTACATCCCGCTGGCGATCAGCATCAGCATAAAACCGTACTGGTACAGGACGCCGGTGATACTGGTGCTCTGGTTCGTGGCCGGGTCCAGGAGAGTCGCCATGGAAAGTCCCGTCTCCATATCCGCCACGGAGCCCGCAAAGTTCACAATGGCGGTACAGGCGTTGGCCCCGAATCCCAGGATCAGCCCGGTGACCACTTCCTTCAGGACGATCAGGGAATAGCCCAGGATGCTGTCGTAGGTAACCTCGCTCCGAGCCGGAGTCAGGGACTGATAGAGGAGCATGGCGGTAAAGATGCAGAACGCGATCTTATACCGGTTTGGCGGCGTCCCCCTCATTCCAAAGAACGGCGCCACAAAGACAAAGGCGGACACCCTGCACAGGATCAGCAGAAAATATTCCAGGTCATAGATGGAAAAAGAATACTCTATCATGAAACCTTCTCCGTCACTTATGGATGTACTGTCCAAAGCTGGACCAGAGTTCCACCGTAAACTGCGTCATGTTCTCCATCATCCAGTTTCCCAAAAGCATCAGGGCCAGAAAGATCCCTATGATCTTCGGCACAAAGGTGAGCGTCTGCTCCTGGATGGACGTCACCGTCTGAAAAATGCTGACGATCAGGCCGATCACCAGGGACACCAGCAAAATAGGAATGGATGTCTTCAGCACAACGAACAAGGCCTGTTTCGTCATATCCGTAATTGCTTCTACCGTCATTTATCTTCGCCGCCTTTCCGCAGGTTGTCGTCACACGTAGAAAGATCTCACCAGTTCCCCGATCACCAGGGACCAGCCGTCCGCCAGGACAAAGAGCAGGATCTTGAAGGGCATGGAGATCGTCGTGGGCGGCAGCATCATCATGCCCATGCTCATAAGCGTGGACGCCACCACCATGTCGATCACAATGAAGGGAATGTAGATCATGAACCCGATCCAGAACGCCGTCCTCAGCTCGCTCACCATGAAGCTGGGGATCAGGACGGAATTGGGAATGGACTCATTCTCTCCGTCCCAGGTCAGGTGCGCGATGTCCATAAAGAGCTGCACATCCTTCACCTGGGTCTGGGGATACATAAATTCCCGAAGGGGCTGCATGCCCTTCTCCAGAGCCTCCTCCTGGGTGATCTCCCCGTCCTCAAAGGGAACCACCGCATTGTTGTACACGTCCGTCAGGGTGGGCTCCATGATAAAAAAGGTCAATATGAGCGCCAGGCCGATCAGGATCTGGTTGGGCGGGGCCGTCTGGGTGTTCAGGGCGGCCCTCGTAAAGTGCAGCACAATGATGATCCGGGTAAAGGAGGTCATCATGATGACGATGATGGGAAGCAGCGCGATCATCGTCAGGGTGAGGAGGATCCGCAGGGAGCCGTTCAACTCCCCGTTGCCGTCGTTGTACGTAACGGTCCAGGTGTTTGCCGTGTTCAGACGGTTCAACTCCTCCGGCGTCTCGGCCACCCCCGGAGCGTCCACCACCGTGGTGGTCTCCGTCTCCCCCGGGATGTGCCACTCGTTTTCCGATATGGCAAAAACTGTCAGCGGCCGGAAAATACACAATATGCCCACCGTGACCAGCAGGCATAACAGTTTTCTCCTATGCAGTTTTCTGACTGTGCTCTCTGTCATTCTTTCTCATTATCCTTCGGTTCATGAAAGCTTTCGGGTGGTTCTGCCCCGGTTTCGCCGTTCTGCCTCGCGCGCCGGAAAATCTCCCGAAAGCTCGCGGCCTGTCCGGTTTCCTCCCGGAATTTTAACTGTTCCGCCGGAATCTGTACAAGAACGGTGACCGTGTCCTTGCAGACCGCCACGACCACGTAAGTCTCCCCTGCCCGCACGATCTGAAGATATTTGTTGTTCCCCAGGCGCACGGCGTCCAATAGCTCCAGGTTGCCCGACATTCCCTGTTTTTTCTGATAACCCGAAATCCACTTGGTGGTATACGCCGTGGCACCCAGAACCACCACAAAAATCAGCAGGACGGTCAGGAGCTGGGCATAACTGTCCGCCTGGCTCATAAGAAGGATCCCCATTTAACCCACTACCTTCTTGACCGCCTCAATGACGCGCTCCTGCTGGAAGGGCTTCACGATAAAGTCCTTCGCGCCGGCCTGGATGGATTCGATGACCATCGCCTGCTGGCCCATGGCGGAACACATGATGACCAGCGCGCTGCTGTCCACCTTCTTGATCTCCCTGAGCGCCTGGATCCCGTCCATCTCCGGCATGGTGATGTCCATGAGCACCAGGTCCGGATTGGTCTCCTTGTACTTTTCAATCGCCTTCAGGCCGTTCTCCGCCTCGCCTGCCACGTTGTACCCGTTCTTCGTCAGAATGTCCTTGATCATCATCCGCATGAACGCCGCATCGTCGCAAATCAAAATATTTTTTGCCATTCCCTTTACCTCCCTGTCCGGAAATCTGTTCCGGCTTTCTATGATTTCACGATTTATTTACTTTATGATCTCTGTGATACGCACGCTGAAACTCTCTTCAATCACGACGACCTCGCCCTTGGCCACAAATTTGCCGTTCACCAGCACGTCGATAGGCTCTCCGGCGATGCGGTTCAGCTCGATGATCGTACCCGGCGCAAAGTTCAGGATATCCGAGATGGATTTCGAAGTCCTCCCCAGCTCCACCGTCACTTCCAGGGGCACATCCATGATCAGGTTGATGTTCTCGTTGCCTGCTGCGCTCTTGATATCCTGGGAGAAGTTCTGGAACTGCGCCGGCTGAACGTTCACGTTCTGCACCGGCTGCTGCGGGTTCGCCATGCCCATCATGGGATTTACACCCATCATCATGGGGTTCATGCCGTTCATATTGCCGGGCATGCCTCCCATGGCCCCCATGCCGTTCATGCCGCCGGGCATGCCTCCC
>CANQEV010000020.1 GCA_947595925.1 uncultured Acetatifactor sp.
CTGAGGGAACGCCGCGGTATGAGCAAAGGAAGGCGCGACAGCGCCGGGGAGCGCGAAGCGCGGCTTTGCGAATGGCGTGAGCTGAACTGTTAAAAACAACAGCAGCACGGCGCTAAAAATCGTGCTTGCACGAATTTTTAGCAGAGCCGGGCGGCTGAGGGAACGCCGCGGTATGAGCAAAGGAAGGCGCGACAGCGCCGGGGAGCGCGAAGCGCGGCTTTGCGAATGGCGAACACACGCTTGCAAAATCGTGCTTGCACGGCGGGCGTTTTGTTGTGCGAAAGACTAAGATAGCGAGGGATTGGAGTGGCTTCATCAACCGGTAAGAGATCGACGGGGAAGAAGAGATCCTCCGGCGGAAACGGGAGGGCAGGCAGCGCGGGCAGGACCGCCGCCTCTAGAACGACCGCAGCCGCTAATAGAAAAATAGATCCGCAGCAGGCGGCAAAAGACAGCGCGATGTACCATGAGATAGGACTGATTGTCCTGTTTGTGGCCATGGTGTTCTTGTTTTGCTGTAATTTTGGGATTGTGGGGGCGGTAGGAAACGCTGTCAGCGGGTTTTTATTTGGCCTGTTCGGGCTTACGGCGTACCTTGCGCCTGTTCTGGTTTTTTTGGCGCTGGCGTTCTGGATGGCAAATCAGGGAAGCCCTACGGCGGTGAGAAAGCTTTTGGCTGGATTCGTCCTGTTCCTGATGCTGGGAGTCCTGTGCGAACTGTTCGGCGGCAACATCCGCAAGATGACCGAGGGGTATGCACTGAAGGAAATCTATTCTTTCTGCAGGGAATATAAAAATGGCGGCGGGATTCTGGCGGGTAGCCTTGCCTATCTTTTATATCATTATTTAGAGATGATCGGCACGATCCTTGTGGTGATTCTTTTTAGCGTAATCTCGTTTATCCTGCTGACGGAGAGGTCCGTCCTGAACGTCGTAAGGAACGGCGGCACCAGGTTCAGGGAGAGATCCCAGGAAGATGCGGAATACCGGCGGGAACTGGCCGAGCAGCGCCGGGAGGAACAGGAAAACCAGCGCATTGCCCGGGAGGAGGAACGGCACCGGAGGCTGGAAGAACGGGAAGAAGTAAAGCGCCTGAAGGCGGAGGAAAAGGAAAACGAAAAGATCCTCCGCATGGATAAAAAAGTGACGGGCGTCAGCCCGGATACGGTCTTAAAACCCCAGGGCGAGGACGGCAGGGATCGCTTAAAAAGAAACGACGTACATGAGATTACCTATTCAGGGGAAGCACGGCGGAATGACGCGGCTTCCTGGGCGGAAGAGGAGAACTTCCGACAGCCCTCCCCGCATAAGATCCGTCAGCAGAGTTTTGAAGACCTGCCGGAGCCCAATATTGCGGGCCGCAGGAGGGCTGAAGTTTCAGAACAGTTTGGGGAGCGTCCTTCCGCGGAGGCTGCGGTGAATGCGGCGGATGCGGAGATGGCGGCCATGCGGGAGCGCATGGCGAAGCAGGCCGAGCGGGACAGGATCGCCCGAAATGCCGAGCCCAAAAAGGAATATGCTGGAGAAAGGCCGGATGGCGTGCCCCTGTCGAGAGAGGCGGAGCAGATCCGGGTACATAAAGAAGGGATCGGGGACGGCACGGCGCATGGAGCAGCAGGCTATCAGAATCCGGCTCCCGTGAACCGGGCGGCGTCCGGAAACGGCTCAGATGGGGCGGGCATGTCCGACGAGATCCGTCAGGCAGAAAAAAAGGTGCCGAAGACCTATATGTTCCCTCCTCTTTCCAGGCTGCAGAAGGGGGCTGCTTCCTCCGGCGACAACAGCGCGGAGTTAAAAGAAACGGCCCTCCGTCTCCGGGACACCCTGCATACGTTCGGCGTGAACGTCACGATCACCGATATCAGCCAGGGGCCCAGCGTCACCCGATATGAGCTTCAGCCGGAACAGGGCGTGAAGGTGAGCAAGATCGTGGGTCTTGCGGACGATATCAAATTGAATCTGGCGGCTACGGACATCCGGATCGAAGCTCCGATCCCGGGGAAGGCGGCTATCGGCATCGAGGTCCCGAACAAGGAAAACATGATGGTTGCGCTCAGGGATCTGCTGGAGAGCAAACAGTTCCAGGAGTTCGACTCCAAACTGGCCTTCGCGGTGGGCAAGGATATCGCCGGTCAGACCGTGGTGGCGGATATCGCGAAAATGCCCCACATGCTGATCGCCGGTTCCACGGGTTCCGGAAAGTCCGTCTGTATCAATACGTTGATCATGAGTATCCTGTATAAGGCCCACCCGGATGATGTAAAGCTCATCATGGTGGATCCCAAGGTGGTGGAGCTGTCCGTCTATAACGGGATCCCGCACCTTTTGATCCCGGTGGTGACCGATCCCAAGAAAGCTTCGGCGGCGCTGCACTGGGCGGTTTCGGAGATGGAGGACCGCTACCGGAAATTTGCGGATTACAACGTCAGAGACTTGAAGGGCTATAATAAGAAGCTGGAAAGCCTGCGGGACAGCGGCGAGGGCGACGTGCCTGACAAGCTGCCCCAGATCGTGATCATCGTGGACGAGCTGGCGGATCTGATGATGGTGAGTCCCGGGGAGGTGGAGGAATCCATCTGCCGTCTGGCGCAGCTGGCAAGGGCCTGCGGCATCCACCTGATCATCGCGACCCAGAGGCCCAGCGTGGACGTCATCACCGGACTGATCAAGGCAAACATGCCAAGCCGTGTGGCTTTCGCCGTATCCAGCGGCACGGATTCCCGGACCATTCTGGATATGGTGGGTGCTGAAAAGCTCCTGGGAAAGGGTGACATGCTGTTCTATCCCCAGGGATATTCCAAGCCCGCCCGCATCCAGGGCGCCTTTGTCTCCGATAAAGAGGTCAGCGACGTGGTGGACTTCTTAAAGAATCAGATGATCGGCAACATCTACGCCGAGGATATCGAAGAGAAGATCCGCAGCATGGGCAGCGGAGGTCCTGCAGGGGCAGGTCCCGGCGGGAGCGGTTCCGGCCTGGACGAATATTTTGAGGAGGCCGGCCGGTTTATCATCGACAAGGACAAGGCTTCGATCGGTATGCTGCAGAGGGTTCTGAAGGTTGGCTTTAACAGGGCCGCCCGCATTATGGACCAGCTCTGCGAGTACGGCGTCGTGGGAGAAGAAGAAGGGACGAAGCCCCGGAAGATCCTGATGACGTTGGAGCAGTTTGAACAATTATTGGAAGAGATATAAGAGGATCATAGCATGAAGACAGATATTGAGATCGCTCAGGAAGCGGTGATGCAGCCCATCACGGAGGTGGCGGCAAAGCTTGGGATCGGACCCGACGACCTGGAGCTTTACGGACGCTATAAGGCGAAGATTTCCGACGAGTATTTGAAGGAAATCCAGGACAGGCCGGACGGGAAACTGATCCTGGTCACCGCCGTCAACCCCACGCCCGCGGGAGAGGGGAAGACCACTACCACCGTGGGCCTCGGCCAGGCCTTCGGACGGATGGGGAAAAAGGCCGTGATCGCCCTTCGGGAGCCTTCCCTTGGCCCTTGTTTTGGAATTAAAGGGGGAGCGGCCGGAGGGGGATACGCCCAGGTCGTTCCCATGGAAGAGCTGAATCTGCATTTTACCGGGGATTTTCACGCTGTGACTTCGGCGAATAACCTTCTTGCGGCCCTATTGGACAATCACATTCAGCAGGGGAACGAACTGAACATCGATCCCAGACAGGTGGTATGGAAGCGCTGTCTGGACATGAACGACAGGGCCCTGCGCAATATCGTGGTGGGCATGGGCGGAAAGACGGACGGCGTGGTCCGGGAGGATCATTTCGTCATTACGGTGGCCAGCGAGATCATGGCGATCCTCTGCCTGGCGGAAGATATGAAGGATCTGAAAGAAAGACTGTCCCGGATCGTGGTGGCCTACACCTACCAGGGTGAGCCGGTGACCGCCGGCCAGTTGAAGGCGGTGGGCTCCATGGCCGCCCTCTTAAAGGACGCCATGAAGCCGAACCTGATCCAGACCTTGGAGCACACGCCGGCCCTGGTCCACGGGGGCCCCTTCGCCAATATCGCCCACGGCTGCAATTCCGTCCGGGCTACGAAAGCCGCGCTGAAGATGGCAGATTACGTGATCACAGAGGCGGGCTTCGGCGCGGATCTTGGGGCGGAAAAATTCTTTGACATCAAGTGCCGTATGGCCGGCTTAAAGCCTGACGCGGTGGTGCTGGTAGCCACGGTCCGGGCGCTGAAATACAACGGGGGCGTTCCCAAGGCGGAGCTCTCCGTGGAAAACCTGGCGGCCTTAAAGAAGGGCATCGTCAATCTGGAGAAGCACATCGAGAACCTCCAGAAATACGGCGTTCCGGTGGTGGTGACCCTCAATTCCTTTGTGACGGACACCGAGGCGGAAACCTCCTATGTAAGACAGTTCTGCGAGGAGCGGGGCTGTGAGTTCGCTCTCTCCGAAGTCTGGGAAAAAGGCGGGGAAGGCGGCATCCCGCTGGCGGAGAAGGTCTTAAAGACCCTGGAGGAGAAAAAGAGCGAGTTTCATCCCCTGTATGATTCAGCCCTCTCCCTTCAGGAGAAGATCGAGACGGTGGCCAGGGAAATCTACGGCGCGGGGAGCGTCAGTTTTTCCTCCTCTGCGGCGAAGCAGATGAAAAAACTGGAGGAGCTTGGCTTTGGAGGCCTTCCCGTCTGCATGGCAAAGACCCAGTATTCCCTGTCCGACGACGCGTCGCTCTTAGGACGGCCGGAAGGCTTTCAGATGAATGTCCGGGAGATGTACGTCTCCGCGGGAGCCGGTTTCGTGGTAGTGCTCACGGGCACCGTCATGACCATGCCCGGCCTGTCGAAAACCCCGGCGGCCTATGGCATCGACGTGAACGACGAGGGAAAGATCACGGGACTGTTTTAAAAAGCTGGACAGAAAGGAACATGGAAAAAATGGCACAGATCATCGACGGAAAAGCGATATCGGCGCAGATAAAGGATGAGCTGAAGGAGGAAGTTTCCGAAATGAGGGAGCGGGGGATCGAGCTCTGCCTGGCAGTGATCCAGGTGGGCGCGGATCCGGCCTCCAGCGTCTATGTGCGCAATAAAAAGAAAGCCTGCGAATACATAGGGATCAAATCCCTTTCTTATGAATTGCCGGAGGAGACCACTCAGGAGGAACTTCTGGGGATCATACGGGAACTCAACGGGAGAAAGGACGTGAACGGGATACTGGTACAGCTCCCGCTTCCAAAGGGACTGAACGAGGAAGTGATCCTGGACGCTATCGACCCTCTGAAGGACGTGGACGGGTTCCACCCGGTGAACGTGGGCAATCTGAGCATCGGCCGGCCGGGCTTTGTCTCCTGCACGCCGGCGGGCGTGATCCAGCTCTTAAAGCGCTCCGGCATTGAGATCGCCGGGAAAGAGTGCGTTGTCGTGGGAAGGAGCAATATCGTGGGGAAACCCATGTCGATGCTGCTTCTCAGGGAAAACGGCACGGTGACCACGGCCCACAGCAGGACGAAGGATCTTCAGGAAGTGACGAAAAGGGCGGATATCCTTGTGGCGGCAGTGGGTAAGCCCAGGATGATCACGGCGGACTATGTGAAGGAGGGGGCCGTGGTGATCGACATAGGGATCCATCGCAACGCGGAGAATAAGCTCTGCGGCGACGTGGATTTTGAGAACGTCGCGCCGAAGTGCAGCGCCATCACGCCCGTTCCCGGAGGCGTAGGTCCCATGACCATCGCCATGCTGATGAAAAACTGTGTGGAGTCCTATTCCCTGCAAAATAAATAGTTTGGGAGGATCGGGAGATGCAATGCCCGAAATGTGGAGCGGAGCTGCCGCCGGATTCCCTGTACTGTGAAAAATGCGGTGAAGACATTCATATCGTTCCGGATTATGACCCTGTCTCGGAGAATGAATTTCGGCCGGATCTGAAGAAATTGGGAGAACAGATCCGCAGTTCCAGACAGGAATTCCGGGAGGAGGAGAAGGAAAAACGGGTGCAGAGGAACCAGGTACGGGGGCTGAAGATGTTTCTGCTGATCCTGGCAGGACTGCTGATTCTGCTGACCGGTCTTTCGGCCGTCATCTTTTACCGGATGGATTCGCCGTCTTATCAGTTGCAACAGGCGGAGAAATACCGCATGTTGGGAGAATACGGGAGAGCGGCGGAATATTATCAAAGGACCATGGAGCTCATGGGGGAGACACCGGATCTTCTGGAAGATCTGGCAGAAATGTTGTTCCTGCAGAATAAAACGGCGGCGTATGAGGACGCGTTATATAAAATTCTGGACTGCCCGGAAACGGATCAGGCGCAGCGGAGCAGAGCCTGGGACGGACTGATTTCCCTGTTGGTAAAGAGGGGAAGTTTTCAGGAAATCTGTGATCTGCTGCTGGAGAGCGGAGATGAGAGCCTGAAGGAAAAATATTTTCAGTACCTGGCGCCGGAACCAAAGCTGGAGCTGGAGCCGGGAACCTATGAGCAGATGCAGTCCCTCAGGATTTTCTGGGAGGGGGAGGGAGAAGTCTATTACACGATGAACGGAAGCGAACCCGGGCCCCAGAGCAGGAAATACACGGTGCCGATCGTTCTGGATTACGGGACAACCACGGTAAAGGCGTGCTTTGTCAATCAATATGGGGTGAAAAGCCCCGTGGCAGAAGGGGAATACGTCGTAAACCGTCCCGGGGAGGCTTCCCGGTGAGAAAAAACGGGGTCCCAGGGTTTGAACCCGCTCGTTTTCTTCCAGCGGCCGTTTTCTGACGCTGTTTCGAAAGGCAGCGGTCCTTGAATCTGGAAAAGACCGTAAAGTGCCGTTTTTTTGAAAGCGGAAATACAAAGGCAGATATGCAATACTAATTATATAGCCCCGATGGGGTGGAGAGGTGGATTATGTATAAGATCGTAAAAAAGAAGGAACTGACAACCAATATCTATCTGATGGACGTGGAGGCTCCGAGGGTGGCGCGGAACTGCCAGCCCGGGCAGTTTGTCATTGTCAGGATGGATGCGGCGGCAGAGCGGATTCCTCTGACTATCTGCGACTACGACCGCGAAAAAGGGATCGTTACCATCGTGTTCCAGGTGGTCGGCGCCGGTACAAAGATGATGGCGGGACTGGAGCAGGGAGACACTTTCCAGGACGTCGTGGGACCCTTGGGATGTCCCTCGGATCTTGTGAAAGAGGACCCGGAGGCCCTGAAGGCGAAGAAGATCCTCTTTGTTGCGGGGGGCGTCGGCGCGGCGCCTGTCTATCCCCAGGTAAAATGGCTGCATGAGCGGGGCGTCGCAGTGGACGTGATCGTGGGAAGCAAGACGAGGGATCTCCTGATCCTGGAGAAGGAGATGGAGGCGGTGGCCGGGAACCTTTATGTCACCACCGACGATGGTTCTTACGGCAGAAGCGGCATGGTGACCCAGGTGATCAAGGATCTGACCGCGGAGGGAAAGAAGTACGACGTCTGCATCGCCATCGGTCCCATGATCATGATGAAATTCGTCTGCCTCCTGACAAAGGAGCTGAATCTTCCCACCGTTGTCAGCCTGAACCCCATCATGGTGGACGGCACGGGCATGTGCGGCGCTTGCCGCGTTACCGTGGGCGGAAAGGTGAAATTCGCCTGTGTGGACGGGCCGGAATTTGACGGTCATGAGGTGAATTTTGACGAGGCGATGAGAAGACAGACCCTCTATAAGACGGCGGAGGGCAGGGCAATGCTGGCGCTGGAGGAAGGGGAGACCCACCACGGCGGATGCGGAAACTGCGAGTAAACAGGAAGAAAGACCACGACAGGTAAAGGAGAATAGAAAATGGATGTTTTGACAAGGATTCCCGTGAGGGAGCAGGATCCCAAGGAGAGGGCGGCGAATTTTAAGGAGGTGTGTCTGGGCTATGACCTTGAGGAAGCCCAGTGCGAGGCTTCCAGGTGTATCAACTGCAAGAACGCGCAGTGTGTGAAGGGATGTCCCGTTGCCATCGACATTCCGGCGTTTATCGAGAAGATCAAGACCGGGGACATCGAGGAGGCTTATCAGATCATCAGCCGTTCCAGCGCGCTCCCCGCAGTCTGCGGCCGGGTATGCCCTCAGGAGAGCCAGTGCGAGGGCAAGTGTATCCGGGGTATCAAGGGCGATCCCATTTCCATCGGAAAGCTGGAGCGCTTCGCGGCGGACTGGGCCCGGGAGAACGGCATCAAACCTCAGGGCGCTGCGGAAAAGAAAGGTAAGAAGGTTGCCGTGATCGGCTCCGGCCCTGCGGGGCTTACCTGCGCCGGAGACCTGGCAAAGATGGGTTACGACGTGACGATCTTTGAGGCGCTTCACGAGGCGGGAGGCGTTCTGGTGTATGGCATCCCGGAGTTCCGTCTTCCCAAGGAGGCCGTCGTTGCGAAGGAGATTGAGAACGTGAAAGCCCTCGGGGTGAAGATCGAGACCAATGTAGTCATTGGAAAGTCCCTGACCATCGACGAGCTGATGGAGAAGGAAGGGTTCTCCGCCGTGTTTATCGGCTCCGGCGCAGGACTTCCGAAATTCATGGGAATCCCTGGAGAAAACGCCAACGGCGTGTTCTCCGCCAATGAGTATCTGACCAGAAGCAACCTGATGAAGGCCTTTGACGAAAACTCCAACACCCCCATCATGCGCAGCAAAAAGGTTGCCGTGGTGGGCGGCGGAAACGTGGCCATGGATGCGGCGAGAACGGCCCTGCGACTTGGCGCGGAGGTGCATATCGTGTACCGCCGCAGCGAGGAAGAGCTTCCCGCCAGGGTGGAGGAAGTTCATCACGCGAAGGAGGAGGGCATCATCTTCGACCTGCTCACCAACCCCACGGAAATCCTGATGGACGACAAGGGCTGGGTTACCGGGATGAAGTGCATCAAGATGGAGCTGGGCGAGCCCGACGAATCCGGCAGACGCCGTCCCGTGGAGATCCCCGGTTCCGAGTATGTTATGGAACTGGACACCGTGATCATGTCCCTGGGGACTTCCCCGAACCCGCTTATCTCCTCTACGACGGAGGGACTGGAGACCAATAAGTGGAAATGCATCATCGCGGATGAAACTAACGGAAAGACGACGAAAGAAGGCGTGTACGCCGGCGGCGACGCCGTTACCGGCGCGGCTACGGTCATCCTCGCCATGGGTGCGGGCAGAGCGGCCGCAAGAGGAATCGACGAATTCTTGAGTTAACAGTTCAGCCAGCCGCCTTATCCCGCGGAAGGCCGTGCTTGCACGTGGCCTTCCGCGGGAAAGGCGGCTGAGGGAACGCCCATTCATGAGCAAAGACAGCTGCGAAGCAGCGCAGAGCGCCATGTGCAGGCCCTTCGGGCCTGCGGCGCGGCTTTGCGAATGAAAGGGCGTGGCTGAACTGTTATCGTAAAGGGACGCTTTTTCAAGCGACAGAGAGCGCGAAAATGATAGCTTTGCGAATGAAGGGCGTGGCTGAACTGTTATCGTAGAGGGACGCTTTCTCGAACATCGGAGAGCGCAAAAAAAAGATGTGCTGACGGAAGAAAGGCAGGTCTGAGGGTATGGCATGGTGTCCTGTTTGTAGAAATGAGTATCGTCCGGGAATAAAGGTCTGTGCGGACTGCGGAGCGGAACTGGTGGAGGAGCTGGACAGCGAACCCATGGAGACGCTGGTTTCGGGAGAAAAAGAACTGATGGAGCAGATACGGGATTTTTTGGCTTCCAGCGGTTTTCCGTATGCGGAGGTGGGATTTGACGCCGACGAGGGAACATACCGCTTGAACATCCCGAAAAGCGGCGCGAAGAGGGCGGCGGAGCTCACTCAGATATTTCTGCAGGAACACGGTCAGCGCATGATGGAACGCCGGATAGAGTCGGAAATTGAGGCGGGGAACATCACGCAGGAACAGGTTGAGAAGATGCAGAGGGAAGCCGCGCAGAGACAGGTGAGAAGGCCTCCCGCCGTCTATGAAAGCAGCGAGAAAAAGGCAGAGGAAAACAGGGCATCCGCCTTTGTCCTCCTCTTGATCGGCGCGGCCTGCCTGATTTTGATCCTGCTCTGTCTGCTGAACGTGATCCACCTGCCCAATATCTTTAACGGTTCCTACCTGTTCTTTGGGGTCATGGGAGCCCTCAGCATTCTGTTTATCTTGATGGGAGTGGTATCGCTCAAGACGGCAAAAGGCCATCAGAAAAACGTGGAGACGGAAAATACCCTGAAAGAGTCCCTGCTGAACTGGTGCGGCGAGAATCTTCACAGGGAAGAGATCGACAATTTTATTCGGGCGAGATTCCCGGGGCTGCAGAGCGAAGAAATGTATTTCCCGAGGACGGAGCTTATGAAGGCCAGGATCAATCATCAGTTTATGAACCTGAACCAGGACTTTTTGGATCAGCTTATGGATCAAGTGATTTATGAGATGGTGTTTTCCGAGGAGACTCCCCAGCCATGAGGATCACGATTCTCTGCGTGGGCAAGATAAAAGAGAAATTTTACAGGGACGCCATCGCGGAGTTTGAAAAAAGGTTGGGAAGATACTGCCGGCTGGAAATCCTTGAAGTGGCGGACGAGCAGACTCCGGAGGGAGCCAGCCCGGCCCTGGAGGAACAGATCCGGGAAAAGGAGGGCGCAAGGATCCTTTCCAGAATCCGGGAAGGCCAGTTTGTCTGTACCCTGGAGATCCAGGGAAAGAAGATGACCTCGGAGCGGTTTGCCGCCTTTTTAGAGCAGACGGCAATGGAAGAAAAGGGACAGATCGTCTTTGTGATCGGCGGGTCCCTGGGACTTTCCCAGGCAGTCCGGCAGCGTTCCGATCTGGCGGTCAGTTTTTCGGATATGACCTTTCCCCATCAGCTGATGCGGGTAATTCTCTGCGAGCAGATCTACCGGGGATTCCGGATCAGCCGGGGAGAGCCTTATCACAAGTAGTCCTGATGATGTTAAGGTTGTCATCGCCGCCGCAGAACCGGAATGTAGGCTAACTCTTCTCGCCGCCGCAGAACCGTGGCGCAGACTGGCATCAAAAGGATGAGCAGACATAGTTTTCAGGCGCGTCTGGATCCTAAGAAAGCAAAGCTTATGAGCGGTATGTCCGAGTGCATCGCAATGAGAATGGCCCTGAGCGATACCACCAGGGGTCTGAAATTACCGAAGTGAAGGCGTATAAACCATGAAAAAGGCACAGAATAAGAAAGCACCTGTGAGGAAAACGACAGAGAAAAAAGCAGGAGCCACCCGCGGAAATTCCAGGGCGGCTGAAACGGATAAAATGCTGACGCAGAAGAAGGAGCTGGCCCTGCAGATCATTGAGCGCCTGAAGCAGGCATACCCGGACTCCGGATGCAGCCTGACCTATGAGAAGGATCAGGCCTGGAAGCTTCTGGTCAGCGTGCGGCTTGCGGCGCAGTGTACGGACGCCCGGGTGAACGTTGTCGTGGAGGAACTCTACCGGCATTTCCCGGACGTGGACGCCCTGGCAAAGGCCCCCGTGGAGGAGATCGAAAAGCTGGTGCATCCCTGCGGCCTGGGCAACAGCAAGGCAAGGGACATCAGCGCCTGCATGAAAGTGCTGCGGGAGAAGTATGGCGGCAGGGTTCCCGATACGATGGAGGAACTTCTGGCGCTTCCGGGGGTGGGGAGAAAGAGCGCGAACCTGATCCTGGGGGACGTCTACGGAAAGCCCGCCATTGTCACGGACACCCACTGTATCCGCCTGGTGAACCGGATGGGGCTTGTAGACGGCGTGCAGGAGCCTGGAAAGGTGGAAAAGGAGCTGTGGAAACTGATTCCGCCGGAGGAGGGGAACGATTTCTGCCACCGTCTTGTGGATCATGGGCGGGCGGTGTGTTCTGCCAGAACAAAGCCAAACTGCGGGAAGTGCTGTCTGCAGGATATCTGCGCAAAAAAACTGGGCTAGGCTTTCAGGCCGGCTTCAGGGGATATGAGGGAATAAGCCGGTATCTGCCCCTGGGTGGGGCGAACCGGCGGCGTATTTCGGGGAAAAGGGGGATGGCCTATGAGAATGTATGACATCATCATGAAGAAGAGAAACGGCGGAGAACTCTCCAGGGAGGAAATCCGCTTTTTTATTGAGCGCTATACTTTGGGGGAGATACCGGAATATCAGGCGTCAGCGCTGATGATGGCGGTCTACTTCCAAAAGATGACACAACGTGAGACCTTTGAACTGACCATGGCCATGGCGGAGAGCGGGGACATGCTGGATCTCTCAGGGATAGCGGGCGTCAAGGTGGATAAACATTCCACGGGAGGCGTGGGAGATAAGACGTCCCTGGCGCTTGCGCCCCTTGTGGCGGCCTGCGGGATCCCGGTGGCAAAAATGAGCGGGCGGGGACTGGGCCACACCGGTGGGACCATCGACAAATTGGAGAGTTTTCCGGGATTTACCACTTCCCTCACGACGAAGCAGTTTATTGAAAACGTAAACCGCGTCGGCATCGCCATCATGGGACAGACGGCGGATTTGGCCCCCGCGGACAAAAAACTCTACGCGCTCCGGGATGTCACGGCAACGGTGGATAATCTCTCCCTGATCGCCAGTTCCATCATGAGCAAGAAGCTTGCCGCAGGAGCGGACGCCATTGTCCTTGACGTGAAAACGGGGAGCGGGGCCTTCATGAAATCGGAGGAAGACGCCTTCGCGCTGGCCCGGGAGATGGTAAGGATCGGCAGGAGCGCGGGCAGAAACACCATCGCCGTCGTCTCCGACATGAACCAGCCCCTGGGCCGTACCGTGGGAAATGCGCTGGAGGTCAGGGAGGCTGTCGAGACGCTGCGCGGAGAGGGGCCGGAGGATTTTCAGGAGCTTGTCCTGACTCTGGGCGTTCAAATGCTTCTCGCCGGCGGTATTGCCAAGGAGGAAAAAGAGGCCCGCGACAACTTGGAGAAGGCCATCGCGGACGGGGCGGCCCTGCGAAAGATGGCGGAATTCATAGAGGCGCAGGGCGGGGATCCCGGAGCGGTTTACGACACGGAAAAGCTCCCCGCTGCAAAGCTCGTTCGGCCGATTCCCGCGCCGAGATCCGGTTATGTGAAACAGATTGCCTGCGACGAAGTGGGAATCTGTTCCATGATGCTCGGAGGCGGGCGCGAGACAAAGGAAGATGAAATTGATCTTTCCGTGGGTTTTGAGCTTCGGAAAAAGGTGGGGGACCGGGTGGAGAAGGGCGAGCCGCTGGCGATCCTCCACGCAAACGATCAGGCAAAGGCAGAGGAAGCGGAAAAGCGTTTTGTAAGGGCCTATCTGATCGGGGAGGAAGAGCCGGAGCCCCCGATTCTGATCAAAGGCGTGATTTAAGTTCTGAAAAATGGTTTCCCCGCATAAGTTCCAATATGAAAAACAATAGGTATTGCCATTCCAAACAACGGGAAAAGGGGAGCGGCCGGGAGAACTTGGCCGAGGAGAAGGACAGGGAGAACCGTAAGACCCTGCGCCAGAGACAGAGGAACATCCGGGAGGAACTGCTGGCAGACAGGCTCCGGATTCCGGCGGACGTCTGTGAAGGAACGATCCGGGTGACGCTCACCGGCAACACAAGGGCATGGGTGGAAAACTACAAGGGGATTCTGGAATATACGGAGCGGACGGTCCTGCTGCAGGGAAAGAACGGACGCGTCAGCTTTGAAGGGGAGGGGCTCTGCATAGAATACTATACCGATGAGGACATGTTGATCCGCGGAAGAATCAAAGCGCTGAAGCTGGATTCCTGACGGACCGTCAGAGGAACAGTATTTTATGTGGGGGAGGGACGGCGGTATGGAGAAAGCTCTCCGGTTTCTGAGAGGATATCTGCGCGTTCGGATCTGGGGATGTTCCCCGGAGCGTTTTTTAAATCTCTGCGCAGGCAGAGGAATCTATCTTTGGGACATCCGGCGGAATGCGGAGTATTGCGACCTGTATATGGATTTGAAATCTTTTTACCTGCTGCGGCCGATCGCCAGGAAAACGGGCGTGAAGGTAGTCATTCTGGAGAGGATTGGACTTCCTTTTTTTATGCCTAAAATCCGAAGGCGCTGGGTGTTTCTCCTCGGGATCCTCCTGGCGGCTGCTTTTTGGATCGGGTCATCCTTTTTTATCTGGAGGATTGAATTCTATGGAAATCTTCAGGTCACGGACGACCAGCTTACGTCTTTTCTGGAGGAGAGGAATATCCGCATTGGAACGCTGCGAAAGAGCCTTGACATCACGGAGCTGGAAAAGGAGATCAGAAGGAATTTTCCCATGGTAAAATGGACGTCCATGAAACTGGTGGGAACGGAACTGGAAGTCTGGATAAAAGAGAACGAAAGGATGCCGTCTGAGGTAAAGCGGGAGGAAAGCGGAGGAAAGGATCTCATCAGCGAATACGACGCCAGGGTCGTGTCCATGGTCGTGCGGGAAGGCGTGCCCATGGTCAGCAGAGGGGATACCGTTGCAAAAGGGCAGATCCTTGTGGAGGGAAAGGTTCCCGTCTACAATGAGGACGGAACGGTGAGGGAATATCTGTACGTTGATGCGGATGCGGATATTCTTCTGGAACATTCCATTCATTTTGAAACGGCGCTCCCGGAAGCTTATGAGACGAAGGAATACAGCGGCCGGTTCGAAAAGGAATACTTTGTCCGAATCGGCGAAAAATATATAAGGTTCCCCTATGGACATTCCTTTTTCCAGGATACGCAGCTGCAGAAAAATCATGTGCCCTTTTTATATGAGGCGCTGAATATCCCAATCTGTTTCGGGGAAATCCAGCACTGGGAGTACCTCACGGTGAGGAAAAAATACACCGACGAGGAGGCGGGGGCGCTCCTGAACGAAAAATTATCCATATTTCTTGCAACTTTAGAAGAAAAGGGGGTGGAAATACTTGAAAAAAATGTTAGAATAGACAGAGAAGGGGAGTATTGGCTGGCTTACGGAAAAATGACTATCCGGGAAAGGGCGGGATGTCTTCGCAACACGGAGTGAGCAGAAAGGAAAGAGAATTGGCGGAAAAGGGAGAAGAGATGTCCGTCTCCATGGAGATACCGGCTCCTCTCATGCAGAGCGTGTTTGGAGCGGAGGACCGCTTTGTCAGAAAGCTGGAGAGGAGTTTTAAAGTCACGATTGTGGACCGCAACGGGAGAGTGGTCATCTCCGGCGGGGAGGCGGGAATCCGGCAGACAGGCTCGGTGCTGAGGCAGCTCTGCCTTCTGGCGGAAAAGGGAAACGAGATAGAGGAGCAGAACGTGGATTACGCGATCGCTATGGGAATGGAAGAAAAAGAAGGGGTTCTCACGGAAATTGACGAGGACTGTATCTGTCATACGGTTTCCGGCAAGCCGATCAAGCCAAAGACGCTGGGACAGAAAGAATATGTGGACGCGATTCGGAAGAACATGATCGTCTTTGGCCTTGGACCGGCGGGCACGGGAAAAACTTTCCTCGCCATGGCAATGGCGGTCACGGCTTTTAAGAACGAAGAGGTGAGCCGCATCATACTGACCAGGCCGGCCATCGAGGCGGGGGAAAAGCTGGGATTTCTTCCCGGAGACCTGCAGAGCAAGGTGGATCCCTACCTGCGGCCCCTGTACGACGCGCTTTATCAGATCATGGGAACCGAGAGTTTCACGAAAAATATGGAGAAGGGTCTGATCGAGGTGGCACCCCTGGCCTACATGAGGGGACGGACCCTGGATAATGCGTACATTATTTTGGATGAGGCGCAGAACACCACGCCGGCCCAGATGAAGATGTTCCTGACCAGGATCGGGTTTGGCTCCAAGGTTGTGGTCACAGGGGACAGCTCCCAGAAGGATCTCGCCGTCGGGACAAGCTCCGGGCTGGAGATTGCGGAGCGGGTCCTTGGAAAGATAGATGAAATTGCATTCTGCAGACTGACGAGCAGGGACGTGGTGAGGCATCCTCTGGTGCAGAAGATCGTGAATGCATACGAAAATTACGAAAAAAAAGAAAAGGCCGGCAGGGAACGAAATGGCATACATCAAAGCAGGACAGGGATTCGAAAAAAATAAGGGAAAGCCGCATGAGTTCTGGCCTTTTCAGACGACTGCGTCTGTGGCTGTATTATGTGTAGTGATATATTGCTGCCTGAAAAAATATGAGGCGTCCGTCCTGCTGTACGACGCCCTGCTGACGTTTCTGGCCCTGTTTTTAATATGGTATCACTGGGTGAAGTCATACCGCCAGGACAGGCTCTCCTATGACAATGGGGAGCATCCCTGCCGATTCTGGTTCTGCGTGGGAATCGTTTTCCTGGCGGAATTCGGCATGTGTTTTCTGCCGGCGGGAAGTTGGTACGGACCGGTGGGATATCTCCTGCTGACGCTGTATGGAAACGTGAGCCTGGGCATTTCCGGGGGCACGGCGCTTCTTATGATTCCCGGGCTTGTCGGGGGGATTCCCACGGATCAGCTGTTGGTACAGTTTTTATCCGGGGTATTTACGGCCCTGGCGTTTCAGCGGTACAGCGGGGAGGAAAAAATCGTCAGACCGGCATTAAAAGCCCTGGCCTGCCATGCGGCATTCTTAAGCGTTTCCGTTTTGTGCCGCGGATGGAGGGACAAAGCGCTCTGGCTTCAGGCGCTACAGGGAGTTCTTGTCACGGCCCTTTTCTTCAGCTGTATATTGCCTTATTTTTCAAAGTTTGTCCTCCACCGGAATCAGAAGAAATATGCCAGGCTTTTGGATACGGAGGGCGAACTGCTGTCGCAATACCGGAAAAATTCCAGGCTGGATTATCTGAGAAGCATGCACACGGCGTATTTCTGCGAGGCGATCGCCGTCCGCCTGGGCTGGCCCAAAGATCTGATGAAGTGCTGCGCGTACTATTACAAGTGGGGAAACGACCTGCCGGAACTCATGAAAAGAGAACGCTTTCCGCACCGCTGTTCCAAGATCCTTCTGGATTATTATGAAAGCGAGATGGCCGATATCCCACATGTGAGATATCGGGAGACGGCAGCTCTGGTTTGCTCTGACGTGGTTTTGGGTTCTATGATTTATCTGGTGAACTCCGGAGCCGAGCTCCCGCGTTATGACGTGATCATCGAGGCTATCTTTGAGAGGATGTATCGGAAGGGAAGCTTTGACAAATGCGAGATTTCCGGCAGGGAGCTGCATGCTATCAAGAAGATCTTTAAGGAGGAGACCTATTATTATGACTCTCTACGCAGAAAATGAGACAGAGATCCTTCTTCCGCTGGATGTGGATGGTACCGCGCGGGAAGTGGCGGAAGCTGTTCTGAAGGAAGAGGGCTGTCCTTACGAGACGTCGGTCAACCTTCTTTTGACCGACAACGAAGGGATCCGGGAATACAACCGGAAGTACCGGGAGATTGACAGGGAAACGGACGTGCTCTCTTTTCCGAATCTGGATTTTGCGGAACCGGGAAATTTTGACAGGGCGCAGAAAAACAGGGCGGATTATTTTGACCCGGATACCGGGGAACTGCTCCTTGGGGATATCATTCTCTCTTTGGAGAAGGTTCAGGAACAGGCGCAGAGCTATGGTCACGGCATAAAGCGGGAATTTGCCTTCCTGGTGGCACACAGCATGCTGCATCTCTGCGGCTACGATCACATGGAGGATGGAGAACGGATCGTCATGGAGGAGAAACAGGAGGGCATTCTGCAGGGGCTTGGAATCACACGGGACAACTGAAGGCAGGATGATTCAGAATACAAGAGAGGAACAGGAAGCCGGAATGAAGCAATTTGAAATAAAAAGGAAACAGATTGAATATCTCTCCATGTTTTTGGAGGTCTTGATCCTCTGGAGCATAGCCAAAACCACGGGCATGGAGGGCATGGGATTCTTTCTCGCGGCATGGATTCCCTATGTGGTCCTATGGGCGGTTCTTGCGGAGAACGTTCCGGACGCCGTTGGAAAAATGATCCGGTTCCGCAAGTCCAAAGGCCAGTACAAGAGCATCCGCAGCCTGAAACAACTGACATTGTTCTGGCTGCTGCTGACAGGCGCCTGCGGCAGCGTCCTGCTGTTGTGTCTTGCCGGCGTCCTGTCGAAGAATGTCTTTCACTCGGTGTACAGCAAGCTGATGATCTGGATGCTGGCACCCCTCGTCCTCCTGCGCGCGCTGTCAGCGCTCTTTTTGGGATTTTCACAGGGAGAGGGAACGGAGCTTCCCGCAGTGCTGGCGGCTGTAGTGAGGCCGCTTCTCACATACGGATTTGGAATGATCATTTCCACCGCCACGCGCGGATATGGGGAGAAGGTCAGTCTTCTCTTAAAGCAGGAATGTTATACGGCCATGTATGCCGGCGCGGGATGGTGCCTGGCAATGACGGCGGCAGAGACGATCGTGTTTCTTCTCAGTATGCTCGCATATCTCAGGATCCGCAGGAAGAGCAGGGGCGAGGAAAATGAAGGCAGGAAGTCTGCGGACGACTATCCGGCGCTTCTGGGTACGCTTTACGGAAATATGGGCGGCAGGATACTGGTCCGGCTTCTGGAAATCTTTCCGATTTTTGTGGGGATGATCCTGTATTATTCCAGGGCGGAGGAGAATGCCCCGGCGGGTTTTGGCAGTTATTTCGTGGGATATCTGGCAGTCTGCCTGGCGGTTGTCTTTCTCCTGAATGCAGTTACGGTTCCCCTTTGGGGAAAGGTTACAGGATTTCGGCGCAGGGATGAGAAGAGAATGGCCTGCGTCGCCTTTCAGGGAGGGATTCACCTGCTCTTTTCCCTTGGGCTCTGGGCCTCGGTAAGTTTTTCCGTACTGGCTGCTCAAGTGGGAGGTTTTGTAGGTTTTACTTCGCCGAATCTGGTGAAGGCAGTGGTGCCGGGCAGCTTTTGGATTCTGTTTATGGCGCTTTCCTTCTATTTTTCACGAATGTTGATCCGATTGGGAAAGGCGCTGATCGCAGTCGGGATGGGCGTCCTTTGCGACATGCTCTTTCTCATGATCTTTCTGATTCTGTGGTCCAATGCCAGCATGGGAATTTTGGCGTTTCTCTATGCTTGCCTGATTGCCGCCGCCATGCAGGCAGTGCTTACCGGCGCGTTTTGTATGCAGCTGCTGGGCCTGAAGATGGAATGGCTGAAAGTTTTCGGAATACCGTTTTTTGCAGGCGCGGCCGTGGCGCTTCTGGAGTTCCTTGCGGCGAAGTTTGTCACGGTTTATCTGGGGAACGGCCTGACGGTCCTGACCGTCGGAGGGGTTGGTTTTCTGATTTTTCTGTGCGCCTTGCTCTTCCTGAGAAATTTTGACGAGGAGGAACTGGACGTGATTCCCCTGGGAGTCATTCTTCACTCTCTTGGAAGCATGTTGAGTGTATTTTAGAATAAAATCAGTAAAATAAGCGGATACTCTTGTAAAATATAACTATTCGGCCGGAATCAGAAGTTCTGTGGACAGGGTTCTGTTCCGGGACGGAGGGCCGGACGGTTACAGAAAGGCGGAAGGCGTCAGCACGATGCGGATTGGAAAGAGTATCGGTTTATTTTTCATTTGCGCTGTTTTTTTTGCGACAATGGGTTTCTGGGCGGGTCACCACTTTACGGGAAGTCCGTTTCTCTCCGGGGAGAAGGATTCGGAAATTGTGGAAGGGGAAGGAGCGTCTGTCCAGGAGGAATCGGAGTCACCGGAGCCCCTGGATGAGAACACCCTGATGGAAACTTCCCAGGAGGAAAACGGGGAAGACGGCGGGGAGTCCTCCGGTTTCCTGAGCGCGGCGGCGCTGGCAGGCATTTTAAGCTCTGACACGGAATATGTGCTGGAGGAAACGGACGTGCTCAGGGGAACGGTGATCGAGACCAGTGCGAAACTTCCCGACAAATATGTGGGGATGGACAGGGAGTCCTTCCTGATGGCCCTGGAGCAGTATGCAGCGTCCCCGCCTCTTTCCGAGCGTGAGAGGGGGTTTGTGGGACTGGAGGTTTTGAGCTTTTCCAGGGAGCGCGTTGTCGTGAAGATGAACTATCGCTACATTCAGCCCGGCGAAAGCTTTTACCTCGCCGTGCGGAACAATGAGGTTGTGGTATTGCTGGAAGATAAGAAGACCGTCTATATTGAGACCGGGATCCACGCGGATGCGCTTCCCCAGGAACTTCAGGAAGATCTGATCGACATGGTGTTTGTGGAGGACGAGGCCGGTTTGTATGATCTTCTGGAGGCGTATTCCAGTTAATTTGACGAAGGAGCGATTGCGATGACAGGGAAAAAAGTCGGCGTGATTGGCGGAGGAGCGTCCGGCATGATGGCGGCGATCACGGCCGCGGGATGCGGGGCCGAGGTTACCATCATGGAGTCCGGAGACCGGCTGGGGAGGAAAATCCTCTCCACCGGCAACGGAAAATGCAATTTGGGAAACCGGCTTCTGAACGCGGAACAGTATAACGGCGCGGACAGAAGCTACATACGGCGCTGTCTGGAGCGCTTTGGAACGGAGGAAAGCGTAAGGTTCTTCCGGGAGATCGGACTTTTGACGAAGGAAAAGAACGGGTATCTCTACCCGCTCTCCGGACAGGCGGCAGCTGTGCTGGACGCCCTCCGTTTTGAAGTGATGGCAAGGGATATCCGGGTTTTATATGGTTTTCGCGCGGAAGAGATACATAAGTCCCAGGGAGACAGGAAGGGCTTTTTTGTGAAGGGTGACGGCAGAAAGGAATTTTTTGACCGGGTGATTCTCGCGGCAGGGGGCAGGGCTGCGCCCCAGACGGGATCGGACGGAAGCGGTTACGAGCTCGCAAAACGCCTTGGGCACAGGATTCTCCCCGTGGTTCCGGCGCTGACTTATCTGACGTGCAGGGAGGATTTTTGGAAAGGGATTGCGGGAGTGCGCGGGGACGCGGAGATTTCCCTTTTGGAAGAGAACGGCGCTGTGATTGACAAAGAGCGGGGGGAACTGCAGATTACGGACCGCGGGATCTCGGGAATCCCCGTGTTTCAGCTCAGCAGGACGGCGGCATACCTTTTGCAGAAAAGGGCTGAAATTCCAGTAAGGATCGATCTCATGCCGGACATGACGGAGGAGGAACTATGGGCTTATCTGCAGACAAGGAGGGCCTCCTGTCTGGAACAGGCGAAAGAGCGTACGGCCGAGGAATTTTTTACCGGCCTTGTAAATAAAAAACTGATGACTCTGTTCCTAAAACAGGCGGGTTCCAAGGGGAATCAGAGCTTATCCCTGGTCGCTGAGCAGCAGATGAAAAAAATTCTGCGATTCTGCAAAGATTTCCGCGTCACCGTGACGGGCACCGGAAATTTTCAGAACGCCCAGACCTGCGCCGGGGGCGTGGACACCTCGCAGATCACGGAGAATATGGAGTCCAAACTGGTGAGAGAGCTTTACTTTTCCGGAGAAGTGATGGACGTGGACGGAAGGTGCGGGGGATATAATCTCCAGTGGGCCTGGACCTCCGGATACCTTGCGGGAAGGGCCGCGGCAGGCTGCTCAGCAATAGATCCGTCAGCCAAAGAAAAGACCTCATTTCGATAAGAAAGCGTCGGCGCAGAGCCGATGAAAGGATATTGCGTTATGATTTTGATACAGCAGTTAAAACTCCGCATCCCCCATGGGACGGAGCAGGTCCGGAGCAGGGCGGCCAGGGCGCTGATGATCCCGGAACAGGGGATTCTGGAGCTGGAGATCCTGCGGCGTTCCATTGACGCCAGGAAAAAGCCGGAACTCTATTTTATCTATTCCCTGGAGGTCCGGGTGAGGGAGGAGCGGAAAGTCCTCGCCAGGGCGCTAAAGAATCCGCGGCGGAAAGAGCAGCTTTCGATCAGCACCCGGGAAATCTACCGGTTTCCGGAAGAAAAAGCGCTCCTGGATCTCCCAAGCCGTCCTGTTATCGTGGGTGCCGGTCCTGCGGGGCTTTTCTGCGCCTATTATCTGGCCCTGGCGGGGAGACGCCCTCTGCTTTTAGAGAGAGGCCGCTGTGTGGAAGAGAGACAGCGGGACGTGGAAACCTTCTGGAAGACCGGAAAGCTGGATCCCTCTTCCAACGTGCAGTTCGGGGAGGGCGGTGCCGGTACGTTTTCCGACGGAAAATTGAATACCCTGGTAAAGGAAAAGGAAGGGCGAAACCGCGCGGTGCTGCAGACTTTCGTAAAATTCGGTGCGAAAGAGAGTATTCTTTATGACGCAAAGCCCCACATCGGTACGGACGAGCTGCAGAGAATCATCCGTAATTTCCGGGAGGAGATCCTGCGCCTGGGCGGGGAGATCCGCTTTGAAAGCCAGGTGACGGATCTGGAGATGGACGGGGAGAGGATCAAGGGGATCGTCGTCAACGGCAGGGAAAAACTGTCCTGCAACAGACTGGTGCTGGCCATCGGTCACAGCGCCAGGGATACCCTCCTTATGCTCCATGAAAGGCAACTCGGGATGGAGGCAAAGCCCTTCGCCGTGGGCCTGCGCGTAGAACATCCCCAGGCCATGATCGACAGGAGCCAGTACGGCACGGACCGTCCGGGGGATTTGGGAGCGGCGGCGTATAAAGTCACGGCAAAAGCCTCCGCAAAGGGAGGGGAGAGAAGCGTCTATTCTTTTTGCATGTGTCCGGGAGGGTATGTGGTCAACGCCTCCTCGGAGGAGGGGCGGCTTGCGGTAAACGGCATGAGTTACAGCGACCGGAGCGGAGAAAATGCAAACAGCGCCGTCATTGTCGCCGTGACCCCAGAGGATTATCCGGGGGAAGGACCGCTTTCCGGGATCGCCTTTCAGAGAGAATTGGAGGAAAAGGCTTACCGGCTGGGAAACGGCAGGATCCCGGTTCAGAGATATGGGGAGTTTCGGCAAAAAGTCCTGGGGATCCCGGCGGAAGAACTCCCGGAGCTTACCGGCGGCGGGGAGATCAGACCCTGCTGCAAGGGGGAACACGCCTGGGCGGATCTCTCGGGGCTGCTTCCAAAAGAGTGCGGCGTCGCCCTGGCGGAGGGCATGGAGCAGTTTGCACGGCAGATCCGGGGCTTTAACCGGCCGGACGCCGTCCTGTCCGGCGTGGAGAGCCGGACTTCTTCGCCGGTGAGGATTCTTCGGGACGACACCCTGCAGTCCAATATCAAAGGGGTCTATCCCTGCGGGGAGGGCGCGGGGTATGCGGGCGGCATCACCTCTGCGGCCATGGACGGTCTGCGGGCGGCGGAGGAGATTGAGAAGGCCCTTCGGAGGGAAGAAGGAATAAAGTGATATGGCAAAAGTGTTTTTGATCTGCGGGAAAATCTGTTCCGGGAAAACGGTGTATGCAAAACGGCTCTGCCGGGAGAAAGGGGCGGCGCTTTTGTCCGTGGACGAGATCATGCTGGCCCTCTTTGGACAATATGCGGGCGAGAGACACGACGAATATACCGAGAAGGTACAGAAGTACCTGTTTCAAAAGTCTGTGGAGCTGGTTCGGAACCATATTTCCGTCGTCCTGGACTGGGGTTTCTGGACCCGGGAAGGGCGTTCCGCCGCAAGGCAGTTTTATGAGAGACAGGGAATTGACGCGGAGTTTCATGGGATCCGCATCAGCGGCGCGCTCTGGCAGAAGAGAGTGGAACAGAGGAACCGGGCGGTGGCTGCGGGAGAGGCCGAGGCGTATCTGATCGATGAAAACCTTGCGGCAAAGTTCGAAAAACTCTTTGAAGAGCCGGAGGACGGGGAGATCGACGTGTGGGTCCGGGATTGATAGTGGAGAAAGAAAATGAAATTATTTCAAAAAACTGCCGCAGGGCTCCTGACCCTTTGCTTTATGGGTATCCTGTTTACCGGATGTGCTTTCGAGCGGGAAGGATCCAAGCCGGCGACGGCATCTTTGGAGGAGTCCGTGCAGGAGCAGACAACAGAGTCCGCGCAGGAGGGTACAATGGAGTCCGTGCAGGAGCAGACGACAGAGTCCGCGCAGGAGAGCACGGCGGAGTCCCGGCAGGAGGAGTCGGCGGCTCCTTCAACAGAAGTCACTTCGGAGGTGGAAAAGCCTTTGTTTACGGGGAGGACGGCCCCTGTCCTGAAGAAGGCGGAAGCGGTGACTCCCACGGCAGGCACCTTCCATGTCTCCCGGGCTTTCAGCGACGACATGATCCTGCAGAGGGACGACTATATCCGAATCTGGGGGACTGCGCCGGGAGAGGACGGCAATACGATATGCGCCGAATTTAAGGGGCTGAAAGGTTCCGCTGTGGTGAAGGACGGCAGATGGCTGATCACTCTGGACGGAACGCTGGAGGCGTCCGCGGAACAGGGTCATTCCCTGCGGGTATATGGCGCTTCTTCTGAAACGGTATTTGAAAATGTGCTGGTGGGCGATGTGTACCTGTGCATCGGCCAGTCCAACGCGGCTTATATGGTGGCGAATTATCTGGAAGACGCCCGGGATGATGATCTGTACAACAAGGATTTCACCCAGTCGGACATCTCAAATTCCGATCCTATCCGGATCATCCGCAATGTGATGGGTGATCCCACCGTCGGCAAAGATATCACATCCTCCGTGGCGGAGGACGTGATGCACCACCGCGGCTGGCAGAAGCCGGAGTCTGCGGCAATGGGAACAAGCGCCGTGGGCTATTTCTTTGCGAAACAGATCGTTGAGCGCACGGACAATGAGATCCCGATCGGGATCATAGAATGTGATGCGGCCGGTTTTCAGCTGTCCGCCTTTCTGTCTGCGGAAACGGCGGAAAAGTGCGGGGCCGACAAATATATCGAAGAGCGGGGCGGCTATTATGGGGACAGCGTCAACGGTCTGCAGCGGTCACGGTTTCTGTTTAATCAATACATATCGCCTTTCCTGAATTTTACCGTCAGCGGGATGATCTGGTATCAGGGCGAAAGCGACGCGCCAAGAAACCTGCCGGAGTTATACCCGGAGCGTTTTGCGGTCATGGTTCAGAATTACAGAGATAAGATCGATCAGAATTATCATGATTTTCCCGTATATATCATGGAGCTCACCACGGAATATGCAAAACCCGATCAAGTCGCGGGGGACGACTGGGCCTATATCGACGTTGGGCGGATTCGCTCCTATATGGGAAACATTCCCTCTTTAGTCCCAAATACGTTTATCGCCGTATCCTCCGATCTTTGGAGGAACCGTCAATACCTAAACCAGCTCCACCCGTACTGCAAATGGCCCATGGCGGAGCGGGCTGTGGAGATCGCCATGCCGATCCTGTATCGTTCCTACACGGACGAAGAACTGCAGAATACGGGAGCGCCCACATACGGCGCCTGTCTTTCGGCTTCGGACAATGAAGTGGTGCTGCAGTTCCTGTTTACCGGCGGTGGATTGCAGACCAGCGGGGGCGGCGAAGCAGTCGGATTTGAGGTCCTCTCAGAAGACGGCGGCTGGAAAATGCCGGAAGGAGTCGTGCTTTCCGGCGATACCGTCACGGTGACCGACAGTGAGATGATCTGCGGCGTACGCTATTGCGGAAAAACGGGAAGCTGTTATCCGGAGAAAGTCAATGTATGCAGCGGAACCGGCGTCCCCATGGCGGCCTTTTGCTGGATCGCCCAGTAGCGCCGCTTTTTGGAGTTTCCAGGGCATAAAGACGGAAAGTCCGGAGTACGGGCTTTATGGGCTTGCAAGCCGAAGGTCTATCTCTCAGTGTTGGGAAGGGCGGGCTGCCGACAGGCTTGTAGGGTGAACTTTTGTCGTGTGTTGTGCAGGTGAACTGCCGGCGGGAATTGACGAATGCAAAAAAACGCTGTACAATGGACAGGTGTGTAAATGCCGGCAGTTTTTTAGTTTTTGAAATTGGAGGAACAGATTTTCAGTGAGTGATTTACGGAAAAGGATCGGAGATAAAAAGAGGGTGGTCGTGAAGATCGGATCGTCCTCTCTTCAGCATAAGGAGACCGGGGACATGGACTACGCCCGGCTGGAAAAACTGGTTCGGGAGCTCTGCGATATCCGCAATCAGGGCAGGGAAGTGATCTTGGTGACCAGCGGCGCCATTGCCGCCGGGAAAAAGGCGGTGGGGATCCGGGAGTTTCAGTGCGAAACTCAGGCGGAGGCCATGGCCATGAAACAGGCCTGCTCCGCCATCGGCCAGGCAAAGCTCATGATGACCTACTCCAAGCTTTTCGCGGAATATAACCAGACCTCGGCACAGATCCTGATGACGAAGAATACCATTGTGGACAATCTGAACCGCTACAACGCCCACAACACGTTTACACAGCTCTTGAAGATGGGCGTGATCCCGGTGGTGAACGAGAACGACACCGTGGCGACCTATGAGATCGAGATCGGGGACAACGATACCCTTTCCGCCATCGTGGCGGCGCTGGTGGAGGCGGACCTTCTGATCCTTCTCTCGGACATCGACGGCCTCTACACGGACGATCCCCGCAGGAACCCGGAGGCGAGGTTTATCGATCAGGTGGACCGGCTGACGCCGGAGCTGATGGAGATGGGGAAGGACAGCACGGGCAGCGGCGTGGGCACCGGTGGCATGAGCACGAAGCTGATCGCGGCGAAGATCGCAACCTCGGCGGGCGCGGATATGGTGATCGCCAACAGCAAGGACATCGGGATCCTGCACCGCATCATGAGAGGTGAGCCGGAGGGGACTCTGTTCGCCGCCAACCCGGACGAGAGCTTTGACCTGGCGGAATTTGTGGACAATCTGCATAAGGGATGAAAGAGGGATTTCTGGCGATGTTTTGTCATACGGCGAATGGGTCTGGAATCGTTTGAGAGTCACGGCGGAGAGAATCGTTGCGTCGGAAGACAGATAAAGACATTTTTATAGAGAAAGGTGCAGGGCATGAGCGGTAAAAAACAGAGCATGGACGAGAAGATCCGGCGGATCAACGAACTGTATCATAAGTCCAAGGCGGAGGGGCTTACGGAGGAAGAAAAAGAGGAGCAGGCTGCCCTGAGAAAAGACTATATCGCCAGCATCCGGGGGAACCTGCGGAGCCAGCTGGATCACATGACCATCCGCTATGAGGACGGCAGGGAGGAAAAGGTCAGCGACCGGAGAAAGAGGCACGAATAAAATGGATAAGAAAACATTGCGCCGGGAGATCCTCTCCCGGCGGGACGCGCTTACCCCCGGGGAGCAGGAGCGTGCGGAAGTCCTGATCACGGAGCGGATCCTGGGGCACCAGTGGTTCTACGGGTCTGAGATTCTTTTGGCGTTTGTCAGTTACGGAAGCGAGATCCGGACCCGGCAGATCATAGAGGAAGCGCTGAAAAAGAAGAAAAAGGTTTACGTCCCCAGAGTGGAGGGCGGGGAGATCGTTTTTTACCGTTTGGGGGATCTCTCGGAACTGCGCGAAGGGTACCGGGGGATCCCGGAGCCGGACGGCCATACGGAAAGGTATGTGTATACGGAGGAAAACGCCCGGAAAACCTTGCTGCTGATGCCGGGAGCGGTCTTCGACCCCTATCGGAACCGCCTGGGATATGGGAAGGGGTTTTATGACCGGTTCCTGGCCGATAAGGAGGGCCTGCAGCTCCGCAGCATCGCCATCGGACATTCCTGCCAGATGGCGGAGCGGATTCCCGTGGAGGAACACGACAGGAAACCCTATCAGGTGATCTGCGTGTAGAGTTTGAAACTGAAAGTAATTTGATACAGAGACAAAGGAACTTCGGAATAGAATTCGGTATTCATGATATAGCCGGAAAGGAAAGGGCTGTGGAAGATGGAGAGAACGGAACAGGAGATCAAAACGTATCTGGAGACTTTGGGAAAGCAGGCCTGTGCGGCAAAGTACGTCCTGCAGAAACTGGACCGGGAACAGAAGGACAGGGCCCTGAGAAAAGCCGCGGAACAGCTTGTTGAAAGGCAGGAGGAGATCCTTTCCGCAAATCAGGAGGACATTCAAAACGGGGAGAAAAGCGGCATGAATCCCGGCCTTCTGGACCGGCTGCGGCTCACGCCCCAGCGGATCGCAGGAATGGCGGAGGGGCTCAGACAGGTTGCCCAGCTGCCGGACCCCACGGGAGAGATCCTGGAGGAGACGGTGCGGCCAAACGGACTCCGGATCCAAAAGTGCCGCGTCCCCATGGGGGTTATCGGCATCATTTACGAATCCCGGCCCAATGTCACGGCGGACGCCTTCGCGCTCTGCTTTAAGACGGGGAATGCCGTGATCTTAAAGGGAGGGAGCGATGCGCTGCGCTCCAATCTTGCCATTGTGAAGGTTCTCAGGGATACCCTGGAAAACTGCGGGGTCACGCCGGACGCGCTGCAGCTGATTGAAGCCGTGAACCGAAAGGTGACGGCGGAGTTTATGCGGCTGAAGGAGTATGTGGACCTGCTGATCCCCCGGGGCGGCGCGGGGCTGATCCGGAGCGTTGTGGAGAACAGCACCATTCCCGTGATCGAGACGGGAACCGGAAACTGCCATGTCTATGTGGACAAGGCCGCGGATCTGGATATGGCCGTGAAGATCGTCTTCAACGCAAAGACCCAGCGCATCAGCGTCTGCAACGCCTGCGAATCCCTGGTGGTACACCGGGATGTCCGGGAGGCGTTTCTGCCCAGGTTAAAGAGCGCGCTGGACGAAAAGCATGTGGAACTCAGGGGGGACGAGGGGATCCTGGAGATCCTGCCGGATATTGCCGGGGCCACGGAAGAAGACTTCGGAACGGAGTACCTGGACTACATCCTCTCTCTGAAGACTGTGGACAGCGTGGAGGAAGCGGTGGAGCATATCAACCGTTACAACACAGGTCATTCGGAAACCATCGTCACGGAAGATCCCGGGGCGGCGGAATATTTCCTGAACAATGTGGACGCGGCCTGCGTGTACGTAAACGCCTCCACCCGGTTCACGGACGGGTTTGAATTCGGCTTTGGCGCGGAGATCGGCATCAGCACCCAGAAACTGCACGCCCGTGGGCCCATGGGTCTAAGGGAACTGACATCTTATAAATACAAGATTTATGGGACTGGCCAGGTGAGAAATTAAAAAAGATAAAGGAATGAGCGAATGAGCAGCATGCGTGGTATCGATACCCCGGTCCGCCAGAGGCGGCGCAGGGTGTTTCGGGAGGTGGCGGATCTGGCGTACCACTCCCAGAATTTAAAGGATGATATGGAGGCGCTGCCTTATAAGATCGTGGATTATGAGGAATCCCAGTACTGGGAGAGCGTGTACCGGGACAGGGCCATCATCCGGGAGAGGATCCGGCTCGCCATGGGAATGAGCCTGCGGCCTGAGAACCGGGAGCGCCCGGGACATCTGACGGAGGGGTTGGAGGAGAGCAATATCGACGAGAAATATTATGAACCGCCTCTGATGCAGGTGATCCCTTCCGCCTGCAACGCCTGCCCGGAAAACCGGTATGAGGTGACCAGCTCCTGTATGGGATGCCTGGCTCATCCCTGCCAGGAGGTCTGTCCAAAGGGAGCGATCTCCTTTGTAAACGGGAAATCCGTGATCGACCAGGAAAAGTGTATCAAGTGCGGCAAGTGCAAGGCTATCTGCCCCTACGACGCCATCTGCCACAAGGAAAGGCCCTGTAAGGCCGCCTGCGGCATCGGGGCGATCAAATCCGACAGGCACGGCAGGGCGATCATCGACAGCGATATGTGCGTTTCCTGCGGCATGTGCATGGTGAGCTGTCCTTTTGGCGCCATTGCGGACAAGTCCCAGATCTTCCAGCTGATCCGCGCCATGCAATCGGGCCATGAGGTGGTGGCCCAGGTCGCCCCGGCGTTTGTGGGACAATTCGGGCCGAAGGTGAGCCCGGAGATGTTTAAGACCGCCCTGAAGGAGCTGGGATTTGCGGAAGTCTATGAGACCGCCATCGGCGCGGACATGGGCTGTATGGCGGAGGCGGAGCACTATGTGAAGGAGGTCGCCGCGGGGAATCAGGACTTTGCGCTGACTTCCTGCTGCCCGTCCTGGTCTGTCATGGCAAAGCATTTCTTCCCGGAGACCATAGACAAGATCAGCAACGAACTGACTCCCATGGTCGCCACGGCGAGAGTGATCAAAAAGCGGCATCCTGAGGCGAAGGTGGTGTTCATCGGCCCCTGCGCCTCGAAAAAGCTGGAGGCCAGCAGAAGGACGGTCCGCTCGGACGTGGATTTCGTGATCACTTTCGAGGAACTCACGGGGATGTTTGAGGCGAAAGGGATCCTCCTAGAGGAAATAAAGGCCATGGACGAGCTGCGGGACGCCACGGGGGCCGGAAGAGGCTACGGCGTGGCGGGTGGCGTTGCGAAAGCCATCGAGGAATGTGTCAAAGCATATTATCCCGGAACGACGGTAAAAGTGGAGCATGCGGAGGGCCTTGCGGAGTGCAGGAAGGTACTCTCTTTGGCAAAGGCGGGCCGGATGAACGGCTGCCTGATCGAAGGGATGGCCTGTCCCGGCGGATGCGTCGCCGGAGCGGGCACCAATATCGCCATCGCCCAGGCGGCGAAGGAAGTGGAGAAGTTCTGCGGAACCGCGGAGAGAGAGATCCCCGCGGAAGGCACGGGACAGGGAGCCTTTGGATTGTAGCGGTTCAGCCCGCGCCATTCGCAAAGCCGCGCCTTCGGCGCTTACCGTCGCTTCGCGAATGGCTTGCGCATAGAAGGGCGGTTCCGTCCCTCTAGTGTCCAGTTCAGCCCGCGCCATTCGCAAAGCCGCGCCTTCGGCGCTTACCGTCGCTTCGCGACTATCTTTGCTCATAGAAAGGCGCTCCCTCAGCCGCGCGTGTCCGGCAAAAATTTGTGCAAGCACAATTTTTGCCGGAAACACGGCGGCTGGCTGAACTGGAAAAGTTATTTTATACGAATAAGATATTGCTTTCCTGGGATTGATGCAATATAATTAAAAAATATTCATTCAAGAGTTTCAGAAGCAGAAAGGAGTTTAAGATCATGACAAAGATCCGGACGCGCTACGCGCCGAGCCCCACGGGAAAGATGCATGTGGGCAATCTGCGCACCGCTTTGTACGAGTTTTTGATCGCAAAACATGAGGGCGGGGATTTCATGCTCCGCATAGAGGACACGGACCAGGAGAGGTTCGTGGAAGGGGCTACGGAGATCATCTACCGCACCCTGGAAAAGGCCGGCATCACCCATGACGAGGGGCCGGACAAGGACGGAGGGTACGGCCCCTACGTCCAGAGCGAGCGCATGAAGACCGGCATTTATATGAAGTACGCGAAAGAGCTGATCGACAAGGGGGAGGCGTATTACTGCTTCTGCGATAAGGAGCGCCTGGCGTCCCTGAAAACGGAGGTGGTGGAGGGAAAGGAGATCTCCTTCTACGACAAGCACTGTCTTGGCCTTTCCAAAGAGGAAGTGGAAGCCAACCTGGCGGCGGGGAAGCCTTTCGTCATCCGCCAGAACAATCCCTCGGAGGGGACGACCACGTACCACGACGAGCTCTACGGCGACATCACGGTGGAGAACGCCGAGCTGGACGACATGATCCTCATCAAGTCCGACGGATACCCGACCTACAATTTTGCCAATGTGGTGGATGATCACACCATGAACATCACTCACGTGGTGAGAGGGAACGAGTATATTTCCTCCTCACCGAAATATGCCCGGCTGTATGCGGCTTTCGGATGGGAGCAGCCCGTGTACGTGCATCTTCCGCTGATCACGGATGAGAACCACAAGAAGCTGGCAAAGAGGGGCGGCGCGTCCTCCTTTGAAGATCTGCTGGAGGGCGGATTCGTGCCGGAGGCCATTGTGAACTTTATCGCGCTTCTGGGCTGGAGCCCGGAGGACAACCGGGAGATCTTTTCCCTGGAGGAGCTGATCAAGGAATTTGACTATCACAGGATCAGCAGGTCCCCGGCGGTATTCGACATCGTAAAGCTGCGCTGGATGAACGGCGAGTACATCAAGGCCATGGATTTCGACGTCTTTTACGGGATGGCGGAGCCCTATATCAAGTCCGTGATCAAAAAGGATCTGGATCTGAAGAAGATCGCCGGCATGGTGAAGACCCGCATAGAGGTTTTCCCGGATATCCCGGGGCACATTGATTTCTTTGAGGAACTTCCGGAGTACGACCCGGAGATGTATACCCACAAGAAGATGAAGACGGACCGGGAGAGTTCCCTTGCCGTCTTAAAGGACATGCTTCCGATCCTGGAGGCGCAGGAGGACTACAGCAATGACGGGCTGTATGCCGCCTTGAGCAGATATGTTGAGGAGAAAGGTGTGAAAAACGGCTATGTGATGTGGCCGGTGCGCACCGCCGTTTCCGGAAAGCAGATGACCCCCGCGGGAGCGACGGAGATCATGGAAGTGCTGGGGAAAGAGGAGACCTTAAAGAGAATACGGAAAGGGATCGAGCTTCTGGAAAATGCCTGATCAAAAGAGAAATGCCGCTGGGAGGGCGGGGAACGGCTTAAACGCCTCCCAGCGGGCTGCGGCCGCCTTTGACGGACCGGGGCCCCTGTTGGTCCTGGCGGGCCCCGGATCCGGAAAGACCTTGACCATCACCCGGCGCATCCGGTATCTGCTGCTGGAGAAGGCGGTTCCCCCGGAAAAGATCCTGGTGATCACCTTTACCCGGGAGGCTGCTCTCTCCATGCGGGACCGTTTCCTTCGGGACAGCGGCGACATTCCTCAACAAATTCTTCAAACCGTCAATTTTGGAACCTTTCATTCTATCTTTTATCAAATCTTAAGACAATCCAAGGGAATCAAAGAAAACCAGATCTTGGGCGAGACGGATAAGAAAAAAATCCTGCTGTCGGCGCTTTCTTCTGTCATGCCCGAAAAGAGCGGGCAGGAAAAGACTTATTACGCCAGAGATCTTCTGTCCGCCATCGGGTTTTTCAAGAATACGGGGGATCTGAAAAAGACGGTGCAAAAGGTCCCCACGGATTTTCAGGACGCTTTTCGTCGAATTTATGCACAGTATGAGAGGGCGAGGACTGCTCAGGGAAAAATGGATTTCGACGATATGCTTTTGGACTGCAGGACGCTCCTGGCTGAAAATGAAGGGATACGGGCGTACTGGCAGGAAAGGTTTCCCCAGATTCTGATCGATGAGTTTCAGGACATCAATCCCGTACAGTATGGGGTGATCCGGCTTCTCTCCGGAGAGCCATATTCCATCTTTGCCGTGGGGGACGACGATCAGGCAATTTACGGTTTCCGGGGTTCTTCTCCGGCGTGCATGCAGAGGTTTTTAGAGGATTATGGGGCGGAGAGGATCCTTCTGGACACGAATTACCGGAGTTTGGGGGAGATTGTCAGGGCGTCCCTTAAGGTGATCGGCGAGAACCAATGTCGGTTTCATAAAGAGCTGAAGGCCGGGAGAGAGGACGGCGGGGATGGAAGAAAGAACGGCGGGGATGAGAGAAAGGAAGACGGGGCTGGGAGAGAGAACGGTGAGGATGGTAGTGGTAGAAAGTATGACGGGAATGAGAGAGAGGACGGTGAGGATGATAGAAAGTATGGCGGGCATGAGAGTGTGGACGATGGGGACAGGAGAGAGGATAACGGGCAAGGAAGAGAGAACTTCGGGTTTTCGAAAACCGATAACAGGACGGAACCGGGAGACGGGACCTTCGAAACGGAAAGGGTAAGGATACTGGGATTTACAGATCAAAAGGAGGAAAACGCGTTCCTTCTGAAACTTTGCGAGAGCGCGGAAGACTGCGCGGTACTTTTTCGGACCAACCGGCTGATGCAGAGGTTTGCTGTCAGGCTGCAGAGGGCGGGGATCCCGTTTGAAATGCGGGAAAAAGCGCGCAATCCCTATCTTGCGGACGTGGTTTTGGACATTATGGCATACCTGCGCCTGGGAGCTGGCGAGGGGGATCCGGAGCTGGTCTACAGGATCGTCAACAAACCCTCCCGGTATGTGGACCGGGAGGCCCTGAGAGGGATGAAAGGTTCGGGGGATCCCTTGGAGTCTCTGGAGGTGTGTTACCAAAGACGGAGCCAGTCGGTGATGGAAAAGATTCAAATTCTGAGAAGACATTTGTGCGCTATGGAGAAGATGTCGCCCTATCTGGGCCTGCAGTATGTCAGGCGGGTCATAGGTTATGACCGCTGGCTTCAGGAGAGATACGCGGATAACCGAAGGGAGCTGGAAGAACAGCTGGAACTTCTGGACTGGCTGGGGGAGGAGGCAAAAGAATTTCATAATCTGCAGGACTGGCTGGAGGAACAGAGGGACTATCAGGGACAGGGCACCCGGGAAAACGCTGGAAACCGCCAGATAAAACTGATGACGGTACACGCGTCAAAGGGCCTGGAATTCCGGCACGTGGTCATCCCGGACTGTAATGAAAGGATCTATCCTTACGGTCAGATGCTGGAGACAGATTCTGTGGAAGAGGAGAGAAGGATCTTCTATGTGGCCATGACCCGGGCAAAAGACCGGATCGATCTTCTCTATCTTACCGGTACAAAGGACCATCCGATGGAGAGATCCCGATTCCTGAATGCCCTTTAGATATCGGCGGGGGAACCGCACGACATTGAGAAAACGATCGACGGCGGGAGATCAAAGCAGTTCATCGAATTCCGCGTCGTCCAGGAGTTCGTCAAAGGCGTCGCTGACCCTTTCATATTCGTCGTCATCATCGATGTAGTCGATCAGGGGTTCTTCATTGGGATCTTCAGGGTTTTCCTGGTAGCGGTAAATCCATACTTCTCCGTCCTGGTTTTCTCCCTTTTCGTCCAGCGGAAGAAGCGCGATGTAATCGTTTTCACCGACGTCGAAGATCGTTACCACGGCGCAGTTTACGGTTGAGCCGTCCTCCAGATCGATGGAAACGGTCATTTCTTCGTCGGCCTCGGTTGCCCTCAGTTCTCTTTTGGCGTATTTACCCATAGCGTTCTCCTTATGATGCGGCAGTCAGGCCCGCGCGATCTGCGAAGTTCCGGCTGTTTTTGCGCGTTTCTGCACCGCTTTGCAGCGGCCTTTGCGCAGGAAGCGGCGGCTGGCTGCACTGTTTTACTTGTGATTTGAGGCGTTTGCTATTATAATATATATAATCAGTGAAAAAATCAAGTGAGGAAAGTGAATTGCGGTAAGGAGTATCATCATGGGAAAGACATATCAATTCACATTTGTGTCGTCGGCTGAGGATTGCGGAATTGTTTTTTATGACAGGAAGACTGGAAGGGAAAGGGGCCGGGCGGCGTTTTCAGCGGCGGATCGAATCGGAAAGAAGTACAGGCTTTGCGCGGAAGTGCCGGAAAGCGGATGCCTTTATCAGTTTTACGAGGGGGACGAGCGCAGGCCGGATCCCCTTGGAAAGTGCTTTTACAGTCGAAAAAAATATGGGGCTTTGAAAAGCCCGCAGGATGTCTATACGGTTCTGGAGGACCGCGCCTTTGACTGGCAGGGGACGGAGAATCCCCGGATCCCCTATCATGACAGCATCGTCTATTGCCTGCACGTGAGGGGATTTACCAGGCACCCGTCTTCCCAGGCAGCTGCCAGGGGGACTTTTGGCGGCGTGGTGGAGAAAATCCCTTATCTGAGGTCTATCGGGGTGACCACCCTGGAATTTCAGCCCCTGTATGAATTTGTGGAAAGGCCTTACAGCAGAAAAAAGGCGGTCGGGGCTGCAAATTTAGAGGAGAGACTGCCGGAAGAACCGGAATTGCCGGAGACGGAACCGCTGTTGAATTACTGGGGTTATACCCAGGGGTTTTACTATGCGCCCAAGGCGGATTACGCCCAGGGGGATCCGGTGGAAGATTGTAAGACCATGATCCGGGAACTGCATCGCAGCGGCATGGAAGCGGTGCTGCAGTTCTATTTCCCGAAGGAATGCAATCCCATGGAGATTCCGGCTGTCCTGCGCTTCTGGGTGGAGGAATATCATGTGGACGGCTTTCATCTGATCGGGGAAGCTCTCCCGGTGGAACAGATCGCAGGGGATCCTGAGCTGGCGGATACAAAGATCTGGTATTACCAGTGCAGCGACGAGGCCGTGTATGGGAAGTATGATGTTCCCGCCAGAAAGACCCTGGCCCTGGTCAGAGACGATTATCTTTACGATATCAGGCGCTTCCTGAGAGGGGATGAAAACTGCGTCCCGGCTGTCATGTATCATTTGCGGGCGATACCGGCCCGCATGGGACAGATCCATTATCTCAGCGACTATTGGGGGTTTACCCTGATGGACATGGTTTCGTATGATTATAAACACAACGAGGCAAACCGGGAGGAAAACCGCGACGGCTCCGATTATAACTGCAGCTGGAACTGTGGGGAAGAGGGAAGTTCCAGAAAGAAGAAGATTTTGAAACTCCGTCTTCAGCAGCTGAAGAACGCCTGTTGCCTGCTTTTTTTCAGCCAGTCCACTCCCAGAATTTTTATGGGGGATGAATTTGGAAATTCCCAGAAGGGCAACAATAACCCCTACTGCCAGGATAACAGTGTGACTTGGCTCGACTGGAGGGACCAGGAGAGGCATTCGGAACTTCTGGCATTTTTCAAAAGCCTTGTGGAACTGCGGCGCAGTTTGCCGATCCTGCACCCTGCGGAGGAGGCTAAGATGATGGACACGATCTCCTGCGGCTATCCGGACCTGTCCTTTCACGGACAGACGGCGTGGAGGCCGCAGCTGGAGGGATACAGCCGAAAGCTGGGGGTGATGTACTGTGGCCTGTATGGAAAAAAGGACGGAGAATTTCTGTACCTCGCCATGAATATGCATCAGGAACCGCAGGAGCTTGCGCTGCCAAGGCTGGCCAAGGGGAAAAAATGGAAGCTTTCGTTCAGCACCTGTGAGGAGATGCGGACCGGGGAGAAGGAATTGACTGATGTGGTCAAGATAACGCCCAGGACGATAGCGCTGTATATCAGTGAAGAAAAAGAGCCTGCCGCCGCAGAATCTCCCTCTGCACATCCGAAAACCGACAGAAAAGAGCGGAAGGAATTCATGTATCTGCAATCATAACAGGAAGGAGATTTGCCGTCATGGGCAAATTTTGGGGACACTTTTGCACAGTCCTGCGGCATAAGAGACTGGTGGCGCGGGGATGCTTTCAGGTTGGCCTGTACAGACAGGGGATTTTTCATGATATGTCCAAGTTCAGTCCCTCGGAATTTTTCGTGGGCGTCCGGTATTTTCAGGGAAACCGCAGTCCCAATAACGCGGAGAGGGAGGCGATTGGCTATTCCAGCGCCTGGCTGCACCACAAAGGCAGGAACAGGCATCACTATGAGTACTGGATCGATTACAGCACCCATGAGATTCCAGGGGGAATGGCCCCCGTTCCGATGCCGGACCGCTATATCGCGGAGATGATCATGGACAGGATCGCGGCGAGCAAGGTCTACAAGGGGGCGGACTATACGGATTCCTGTCCCCTGGAATATTATTATCAGGGGACGCAGAACGCGCCGATCCATCCGGAAACCCGGGAAAAATTATTGAAGTATCTGGAGATGCTGGCAAAAGAGGGGGAGAAGGAGACCTTTTCCAGGATGAAACGGGAACTGGTTAAAAAGAAATGACAAAAATTTCCTCAGAGGAGGGAACATCCCGGGGAGAGGGGAATAGAATATCATAAAAACCGGTAAAGGTTTCGACTATGTGTTGTTCATGGATCATTCTCTTACTTCTCTTCTGTAATAACGGCTGCGGCTGCAACAACGCCGGCAGATCCGGAAACGGGGGCTGCGGCTGCGGCAATTCTTACGACGATTATGACGGCTGCGGCTGCAATAACAATTCCATACAGAATGACTGCGGATGCGTGAACCCCGTTCCCCTGAACGACTGCGGGTGCAATGGCAATTCCCAGCAGAACGACTGCGGCTGCGGCAATTCTTCCGCACAGAACGGAAACTGCGGCTGTAACGATACGCAGAACCGCCGCTCCAGGGAGGATTTCCCCTCCTACGGCGGAAATGACGGCGACTGCGGCTGCAACAACAACTGAGAAAACAGGAAGACCCGGCTGTCCCTGAAAGGGAACGGCCGGGTCATTTTTAAACTGCTGCAAAAAACGATTTAGTTGGAGAAGATCTCCTTATAGATCTGGTTGTAGAGCTCGTCGCCTTCCTCGCCAAGGTAGTTGAAGACCTCCATGTTCGGATGCTGGCTCAGGTCCGGGAAAGCGATCTCGGAGTTCCGGATCTCCTCGTCCTCGATGAGCTCCCTTGCGGCCTCGTTGGGGGTGGAGTAAGTGATATACTCAAAGTTCATCAGGGCGATGTCGGGACGGCACATAAAGTCGATGAACTTCTCGGCGTTTTCCTTGCTGGGAGCGTTCTTGGGGATGACCCAGCTGTCGATCCACACATTGGAGCCTTCCTCGGGGATCACGTACTCCAGATCCGGGTTCTCCCTCTGGGTGTAGATCGCCTCGCCGGAGTAGATCACGCCCAGGGCGGCCTCCCCGCCGATCATCTTATCCCGGACCTCGTCGATGACGTAGGCCTGCACCAGGGGGTGCTGATCGATGAGGGCCTGCTTCGCAACCTCCAGCTCCTCCTCGTTTAAGGTATTTGCAGAGTAACCGTTGAGCTTCAGCGGGATCATGAGAATGTCCCTCACGGAGCGCTGCATCAGGATATTGTCCGCATACTTCTCGTCCCAGAGGATGGACCAGCTGGTCACAGGTTCGTCCACCATGGTTTTATTGTAGAGAATGCCAACCGTTCCCCAGCAGTAGGGTACGGAATATTTATTGCCGGGGTCAAAGCCCTCGGACTGTTCGAAATACTGAGCGCCGATATTTTTCTTCGCGTTGGGGATTTTGTCCCAGTCCAGCTCCTGAAGAAGATCGTTCTGGATCATTTTCTCGATCATGTAGTCGGAAGGGCAGACCACGTCGTAAGCGGAAGCGCCGGCCTCCACCTTCGGGTACATGATCTCGTTGGTCTCAAACTCATCGTAGACCACGGTGATGCCCGTCTCTTCCTCAAACATCTTTAAGGTCTCTGGCTCGATGTACTCGCCCCAGTTGTAGACATAAACCTTTTCGTCCTTCGCTTTATCGCCGGAATTGTTACCCGCAGCAGGGTCAGAACCGCAGCCGGAGAGCATGCCGGCAGTCAGAGCTCCGCAGAGCAGCAAAACAAGTGATTTTTTCATTTCTTCTTTCTCTTCCTCCTATTATGCATTGCCTACAAGTAAACGCCATGTAAATTTAACTAAAATTTTACATGACGTATTGCATTATAAATCAAATGTTTCCGTTTGAACAGAGGAAAAATAAAAATTTTTTATTTCTCCTTCTTCCGGGGCGTGTAGTTTACCAGGAGCATCAGGATAAAGACCGCCGCGAAGATCAGGGTGGAGAGGGAGTACATCTCCGGCTTGATCCCCTTTCGGACCTCCGTGTAGATCTTCGTAGAGAGCGTGTCCACGCCGGGGCCCTTGGTGAAGTGGGTGATGATAAAGTCGTCCAATGACATGGTAAAGGCCATCAGGAAGCCGCTCAGGATCCCGGGCAGGATGTCCGGGAACACGATCCTGAAAAACGCCTGGAGACTGTTGGCCCCCAGATCCAGGGCGGCCTCGTAGGTGCTGGTGTTCAGCTGCTTCATGCGGGGCTGGATGCTGAGGATCACATAGGGAATGTTAAACGTAATGTGGGCCAGCAGGATCGTGCCGAAGCCGAAGGTCACGCCCAGGCTGATGAACAGCAGCATAAATGAGATGCCCGTTACGATCTCCGCGTTCAGCATGGGGATGTTGGCGATCCCCAGGATCAGGGCACGGGTCTTCTTTTTCATGCTCTGCATGGCGATACAGGCCACCAGGCCGATCACCGTGGCGATCAGGGCGGAGAGGGCCGCCAGGAGCAGGGTGTTCCAGAGCGCCTGCAGGATGGCTTCGTTTTCAAAGAGGCTGAAGTACCACTTCAAGGTAAACCCGCCCCATTTCGCCCGGGTCTTGCTGGCGTTGAAGCTGAGCACGATCAGGGTGAAGATGGGAGCGTACAGAAAGAGAAAGATCAGGCTGATATATAGTTTTTTCACAGGGCGTTCACCTCCCCATCCTTGTCCGTGACGACGCTGAGGACCATGTTTAGAATAATGAAGAGCATCAGCACGATGGAGAGGCCGCTCCCCAGATGCCAGTTATTTGTCTGCGTGAACTCCTGTTCAATGATGTTGCCGATGAGCAGGATCTTGCTGCCCCCTAATAATTGAGAGATGACGAAGGTGGTCAGGGCCGGGACGAAGACCATCGTGATGCCGCTGATCACGCCGGCGGTGCTCAAAGGCAGCGTCACGCGGAGAAAGGTCTGGGCGCCGTTTGCCCCCAGGTCCTTTGCGGCGCTGATCAGATTGGAATCGATCTTCACCAGCACGTTATAGATGGGCAGCACCATAAAGGGCAGAAAATTGTAGACCATGCCCAGGACGATGGCCGTCGGGGTGTTGATGATCTTCAGCGCGGGCAGGTGCAGAAAGGCGAGAACGCTGTTGATCACGCCGTTTTTTTCCAGCAGCGTCTGCCACGCCAGGGTGCGGAGCAGGAAATTCATCCACATGGGCAGGATGAAGATCAGGATGATAAAGGAATCGTGGTTCCCCTTCATGCCCGCAAGGATCATGGCCAGGGGGTATGCCAGGAGCAGACAGACCACCGTGCTGACCACGGACAGTTTGATCGCTTCCCAGAAGGCCTTGCGGTGCTCCGGGGATGCGATGGCAAGCACGTTATTTAAGGTAAAGGCCCCGGTCTTATCGGTCAGTCCGTAGTAGAAGACCATGCAGAGCGGGATGATGATGAACATCGCCGCCCAGAAGAGAAAAGGGGCGGAGAGCAGCTTTCTGGAATCGCGCATGTCTATACCTCCAGGGGAACCGCTTCCTCGTCCTCGGAAGCGGGCTTGTTCATGATCTGAATGTTGGAAGGCTCCACATTGATGCTCACCTTCGTGCCGACAGGGCGCATGTGGGTGGACTGCACGAGCCATTCGAAGCCTCCGGCCTGAACCTCCATCTCATAGTGGACGCCCTTAAAGATCAGGTGGGAGACCACGCCCTCGATGAGGCCTTCGCCGGGGACGACGAGCTTCACGTCCTCCGGGCGGATCACTACGTCCACGGGCTTGTTTTCCCCGAATCCCTCGTCCACGCAGTCGAACCTTGCCCCCAGGATCTCCACCAGGCGGTCGTGGATCATGGTGCCGCCCAGGATGTTGGAGTCCCCGATGAAGTCTGCGACGAAAGCGTTTTCGGGCTCATTGTAGATGCTCTCGGGGGTGCCGATCTGCTGGATATAGCCCTGGTTCATGACCACAATGGTATCGGACATGGTGAGGGCTTCCTCCTGGTCGTGGGTCACATAGATGAAGGTGATGCCCAGCTCGTTCTTTAAACGGATCAGCTCGTACTGCATATCCTGGCGGAGCTTTAAGTCAAGCGCGCCCAGGGGTTCGTCCAGGAGAAGGAGCCGGGGTTCGTTCACGATGGCCCTGGCGATGGCGATCCGCTGCTGCTGTCCGCCGCTTAAAGAGTTGGGACGGCGGTCCTCATAACCGTCCAGGTTCACCAGCTTTAAAGCGTATTTGATCTTGTCGTCGATATAGGACTTCGGCTTGTTTTTGATCTTTAAGCCGAAGGCGATGTTCTCGGCCACGCTCATATGGGGAAAGAGGGCATACTTCTGAAAGACGGTGTTCAGGTTTCTCTTATTGGCGGGAAGATTTGTAATGTCCATGCCGTCGAAGACCACCCGTCCCTTGTCGGGGCGCTCAAAACCGCCAAGTATCCGCAGGGTCGTGGTCTTTCCGCAGCCCGATGGACCCAGCAGCGTCACAAATTCATTCTCATGGATCGTCAGGTCCAGTTCGTCCAGAACCAGATGCCCGTCGTAAGATTTTGAGATTTTTTCCAAGTTTACAAGTGTCTTCGCCATACCGTTTCACCCTCCCGGAAAAAAGAAGATATACTGCATTACATAATAAACGTTTTTGGGGGCAAAGTCAATGAAATCTTTGTCGAAGAACGGCGGGATGCGGCGGCGGTCGGAGCTGCCGCGGGAAAAGCCGCAAAAAAGTGTTTTACATTGTCTGTTTTTGTGATAATATAATTTAAGAAAAAAGCTGTGGCTTATGATCTGCCGTCCGCAGGACGAAAGGAACGGCGCAGCTCGGCTGATCTGCACACAGGGAGATTTTCGGCGGATAAACTGCCGCGGGTGATATCTAAGGAGGTTGGACAGAGATGGCAAAGAGCAAGGACAAATACGTGGCGTATGTCTCCACTTATACCCAGGGGGACAAGCATGGAATTAAGATTTACGACGTGGATATGGACAAGGGACGCTTTGTCGAAAAGGCGAAGGTGGAGATCACCAACAGCTCCTACGTCAGCGTCTCCCACAACGGCAAGTATCTGTATTCCATCACGGACATGGGGGTGGAGAGCTTTAAGATCCTGCCGGACGGCATTCTGGAATTTATCAATTTCGCGTCCATCAACGGCATGCGGGGATGTTATGTGTCCAGCGACTATACCGACCGGTTTCTCTTTGTGGCGGGCTATCACGACGGAAAGCTCACCGTTTTGAAACTGCACGAGGACGGAAGTATCGGAGAGATCACGGACGAGGTGTACCATAAGGGTATGGGAAGCGGGATCGAGAGAAACTTCCGGCCCCATATCAACTGTGCCCGCATGACCCACGACAACAAGTATCTTCTGGTCGCTGACGAGGGCATGGACCACATCAACGTCTATGAATTCGACGCAGAGAGGGGAACGGTGAAGCTGGCGGACATCTTAAGGAGCGAGCTGGGGTCCGCGCCCCGTCATATCAAGATTTCCAAGGACGGAAAATTTATCTATATCGTCCACGAATGGAAATGCTTTATCGACGTTTATCACTATGAGTGCAGGCAGGGCAGCCCGGTTTTCGAAAAGATTCAGACCATCGAGACCACGTCCATGCCCAGGGGCAGCAATAATGCGGCCAGCGCGCTGAGTTTTTCGGCGGATTACAAATATCTTTTGAGCTCCAATGCGGGGGATAACTCGGTAGTCCTCTACGACGTGGATCAGAAGACGGGCATGCTGACCCAGAATTTCTGCCTTCCCATCAGCGGGGAGTATCCGAAAGACGCCGATATTTTCCCGAACAACAAGTTTCTGGTGTCCCTGAACCATGAGACCAACGCCATGACCTTTTTCAGCCTGGATCTGGAGAAGCATACCATGATCATGAACGGCGCGCCGGTGAAGGTGAACGTGCCGAACTGCATCGTGTTTTATAAACTGCGTCAGCAGGAGGGCTGAGTCTTCTGGCATTTGAAAGGAAACGGCATGACCTTTTACAGTGTCCGTGAATTTACTATGATGGACTGCCTTCATAAAAAACTGTAGCGGCTGGGCATGCTTTTTTCAGACAATCCGCTTGACAGTGGAAAGAAATGTCTGTATGATAATCAATGCGTATTAGGGGAGTGTCTTCAAAAGTCATGTCAGGAGAGGACATTTTTCAGAATCTGAAGTCGGCGGAGCGGACGACAGGTTCAGCAGTTGTTACCAATGAAATATAAGGATTTGACGACAGGTTATGGACGACAATTTCAAGGTTAGAAAACGCAGAATATTGGAGCATTGGCAGATCATTGCGCTGTTCCTGGCTTTATACGACGCAGTTGCGGCAAACGGGTCTTTCCTGTTTGCCCTATGGGCGCGCTTTGATTTCCGCTATTCCATGATTCCCAAAAACTATCTCTTTGCAGCGCTGAAATTTATTCCGATTTATACGGTGATCGTCTGGCTTGTTTTCTTCTGCTGGTTTTTGTATCAAAGCATCTGGCGTTTTGCCAGTTACCGGGAGCTCCTGCGGCTGATCGGCGGCAATCTCGTCTGTATTTTGACGCACTGGGTCGGGATTACGCTGATCTATCAGAGAATGCCGCTGAGTTATTATCTCTTTGGAGCGATCATTCAGTTTGTCACCACTACGGCGGTGCGTTTTTCCTATCGCTTTATTCTCCTGGAGCGCGGCAAGCGGGATTCCAACGGTTCGTCTTACCGGGCAATGATTATCGGAGCGGGCGAGGCAGGGCAGGCGCTTCTGAGGGACATTCAGCATGCGAAGGAAGTGGAATATAAGGTCTGCTGTTTTATTGACGACAATCCGAATAAGTGGCACCGTAATATAGAAGGAGTTCCCATCTTTGGGGGCCGGGATGATATTTTTTCCGCCGTGGAGAAGTACAAGCTGGATACGATCCTTCTGGCGATACCAAGCGCTAGCAAGGAGATGACCAGCGATATCCTGAACATCTGCAAGGAGACAGGGTGCGATCTGAAGATCCTTCCAGGCATGTATCAGTTCCTTACGGGAGAAGTCTCCCTAAGCAAGATGAAGGATGTGGCGGTGGAGGACCTGCTGGGGAGGGATCCGATCAAAGTCAACCTTAAAGAAATCCTGAAGAGCATTGAGGGGAAGACCATTCTGGTGACAGGGGGAGGCGGTTCCATCGGAAGCGAACTCTGCAGACAGATCGCGGGACACAACCCCGGGCGGCTTGTTATCTTTGACGTCTATGAAAATAACGCCTACGACATTGAACAGGAGCTCAGGAGTTCTTACCGCAACCTGAATCTGACGGTTCTGATCGGCTCGGTCCGGGACAGCCGCAGACTAAATTCCGTGTTTGAGACTTTTAAGCCGGACATCGTTTATCATGCGGCGGCCCATAAGCATGTGCCGCTGATGGAGGGCAGTCCCTGTGAGGCGGTTAAAAATAACGTGATCGGCACTTATAAGACGGCAGTGGCCGCCATGATGAACGGGACGAAGCGGTTTGTGCTGATCAGCACGGACAAAGCGGTGAATCCCACCAATATCATGGGCGCGAGCAAAAGGCTTTGCGAGATGGTGATCCAGACCATGGATTATATCAGCAGGGAGGGAAGGCAGGACCTTTTGGTGAATCTCGCGGGACATTATGGGGAGGACGCATACAAGGGCGAGGCAGTCTACCAGAACCCCGGCACCAGGACGGAGTACGTGGCCGTGCGCTTTGGAAACGTGCTGGGAAGCAACGGTAGCGTGATTCCCCTGTTCCAGAAGCAGATCGCCATGGGCGGTCCGGTGACGGTAACCCACCCGGATATCATCCGGTATTTCATGACGATCCCGGAGGCAGTGAGCCTTGTCCTTCAGGCAGGAACCTACGCCAAGGGCGGAGAGATCTTTGTGTTGGATATGGGGGAGCCGGTGAAGATAGACACTTTGGCGCGAAATCTGATCAAACTGTGCGGGCACAGGCCGGATGAAGATATTAAGATCCAGTACACCGGACTGCGGCCCGGCGAGAAGCTCTACGAGGAGAAACTGATGGCGGAGGAGGGGATCGAGAAGACCGAGAATGATCTGATCCACATCGGAAAGCCCATTCAGTTTGATATGGCGAATTTTATGGGGCAGCTGGAGGAGCTGGCCGAAGCCTGTTATTCCAATGACAAGAATATCCGCAAGCTGGTGAAGAACGTGGTGTCAACCTATCATCCCACTTGCGAATGATGCCGGGGAAATCATCGAAAAAATTGTCATGTTAAAATGTATCCGCTGACGGGGCTGTCGGCGGATTTTTTGCAGAAATCCACGGTTGGTGCTTTCTCTGTAAATTTCCCGTGGCGTTAATTCCGAGGATGTGTTATACTGGTAACTGGATGGAAAACAGGTGTTTCTCACGAAGAAGAACCGGACGGGGATGACTTGCGTATGAAGGAAGAGCTGGTGCGGACGGCTATGCTCCTGGGAGAGGATGGCGTGGAAGCTTTAGGGAAAAAACGCGTGGCGGTGTTCGGCATCGGCGGTGTCGGCGGGTACGCGGCGGAAGCGCTTGCCAGGAGCGGCGTGGGTGCGCTGGATCTGATCGACAATGATGTGGTGGATCTGTCGAATCTGAACCGTCAGATCATCGCGACCCACGATACGGTGGGGCGCAAAAAGACGGAGGTAATGCGGGAGCGGATCCTTTCCATCAACCCGGACTGCTCGGTGGTCTGCCGCAATGCCTTTTATCTCCCGGAGAACCGGGAGGAATTTCCGCTGCGGGAGTATGATTATATCGTGGACGCCGTCGACACGGTGACGGCGAAGATCGATCTGGCCGCGGCGGCCCAGGAGTACGGAATCCCCATCATCAGCAGCATGGGAACCGGGAACAAGCTGGACCCCTCCCGTCTGGAGATCGCGGATATTTATGATACTTCCGTCTGCCCTCTGGCAAAGGTCATGCGCAGGGAACTGAAAAAGAGGGGTATCCGAAAGCTGACGGTGGTTTACTCCCGGGAGGAGGCAAAAAAACCGTATGGGATCTTCAGCCCCGGTGCCGAAGGCGAAAGGCAGGCAGACGGCGGAAAAAGGGAGACGACGGACTGCGGCAGGGACGGCGAAGAGAGAGAGGAAATGAAAAAGCCGGGCAAAAGAAGCGTCCCGGGGAGTACGGCGTTTGTGCCGGCTGCCGCCGGACTTCTGATGGCCGGGTATATAGTCAGGCATCTTGCAGAAATAGAATGACACGGGGCCATTGCAGGACGGCACCGGCAGGACCGCCGCGGCGGGAACGAGAGAAGGAGACAGGGTTATGATCTTCAAATGTAAGAATTGCGGGGGCAACAGCATTTACAGTCCGGAGAAGAAAAAAATGTACTGTCCTTACTGTGACAGCATAGACAGCCAGGAGCGAAAGGAGAGCGCTTCCGAAGGACTGGAGACCTGTCCGGAATGCGGGGGGACCATTCCTATAGAACAGTTTGACAGCGCTTCGAAATGCCCTTACTGCGACAATTATATCATTTTTGACGAGAGGGTGGAGGGAGATTACCGGCCGAAGTTCCTGATCCCATTCCAGATGGGAAAGGATGCCTGCAAAAAATCCCTTCGGGAAAGATTTCAAAAAAACACCTTTGCCCCGGCGGATTTTCTCTCGGAGGCACGGCTGGACAGCATGCAGGGCGTGTATGTGCCTTTCTGGTTTTATAATTACGATGTGAACGCGGTCTTTGAAGGCACCGGGACGAAGGTGCGCAGCTGGACCAGCGGGGACAGGCGTTACACGGAGACATCCTATTACTCCGTGGGCCGGGATATGGAGATCGCTTTTGACAAAATGCCTGCGGACGCCTCTGTGAAAATGCCGGATTCGGTGATGGATCTGATGGAGCCCTATCATTATCAGGAACTGACGGACTTTGATCCGCAGTATCTTTCCGGGTTTTACGCGGAATTTTACAATATGCCGGCGGAGCAGGTGGAAGACAGGGCAAAGACCAAGATGACGGAGGACGCGAAAGCGCTCCTCAGGTCAAGCGTCTCCGGCTACAGTTCCCTTCACGCCGACCGGGAGACCGCTCAGATCATGAACCGAAACGTGGAATACGGCCTCCTTCCGGTGTGGAGATATATCTACAGCTATAAAGGCGAGGAGTATCCCTTTTACGTAAACGGGGAGACAGGCAAGATCGTCGGGACCGCCCCTCTCTCAGGAACAAAAGTCCTGGTCTATTCAGGAGCCCTTTGGTTTTTCCTGACAGCGATCATGGTTGCGGTAAACGGGATTTTGGGACTGCTGTAGGAGGTGCAAGATGGAAGGGAACATCAGGGCTGAGGAGAGAAGACAATTTTTTCGGTATTTCAAGGGATGGATCATTGCGGCGGCGGTTCTTCTGGCAGTCTGGGGGATCCTGGCGGTCATAAAGAAGGCGTCCGGCGGACCGTCGGAGAGGAACAATCCGGAAGCACCCTCCCAGAGGGTCTATGATTACGCGGATGTGCTGACGGACTCCCAGGAGGAAATGCTGGCTCAGTTTATTGCAAAGTGTGAAAAAGAGGGGGCGTGCGACATCGTCCTGGTCACGATCCGCGAGGAAATGGGGCTGGAGGATTGGGAATGGGAACGCAATATGATGAATTATGCCGACGACTTCTATGACAACGGGGCTTTCGGCTATGACAAACCGTACGGGGACGGCGTGCTGATCCTGGATAACTGGTATGAGGATGAAAATGGCAGTCAGGAGGGCACCTGGCTCTCCACCAGCGGTAAGATGGAGGAGATCATCGGTCCCAGCGAGGAAAACGATATTTTTGACGCTTTGTACGCATATGTCTCCGAAGATCCTGTAAAGGGTTATGTGGCGGCTGTTCAAAAGACGGCGGAATGGGGGAGCGGCAAGGCGGAAAAGAGCGGCATGGACGGGTTTTACTGGATGCTGGCGGCGGTAATGCCCATTGTCATCGCAGTGATCTATGCCTTGGTCCATATCCGGCAGACCGCCGACAAGGACACCACAGCGGCAAACACCTATGTGGCGGGAGGACAGCCTGTCCTGCGCGGAAAGAGGGATGATTTCCAGAGAAAGTCCACCAGCAGTGTCAGGATCCAGACTGACAGCGGCGGCGGAAGGTCCTCCGGAGGGAGTTCCCACGGCGGAGGAAGCTCCGGACACCACACCAGCAGCGGAGGCCACAGCCACGGAGGCGGGGGCAGAAGAAGATAAAACGGCGTCTGGAATGTCTGCATTGAAACATAACAAAAGCGCCCGCATGACGGTTGCGGGCGCTTTTGGTGTTAAGCCATCTCGTTAACGGCTTTGCTGATGCGGGAAACCTTTCTCGCAACATTGTTCTTGTGGTAAACCCCTTTGCTTCCGGCCATCTCGATCACCTTGATAGCGGATACCAGCTCTGCGGAAGCGGCAGCCTTATCACCGGACTCAACTGCGGTGAAAACCTTTTTCATAGCGGTTTTTACTCCGGATCTGACAGCCTTATTCTTCTCGGCTCTCACACGGCTGACGGAAATTCTTTTCTTAGCGGATTTAATGTTAGCCAAAATCTTATACCTCCATTTACTGATAAAAAATCGTTGTTATCACAGCCTGTATCGGTCCGACACGGAAAACCAACACAAGCACACTATCCTAGTTTAGAAAATTATTGTGCTTTTGTCAATACATAATAAGCAAAAAAATGTAAAATATATACCTTAACAGTTCAGCCAGCCGCCACACAAGCGGATAATCGTGCTTGCACGAGATTATCCGCTTGTGCGGCGGCTGAGGGAACGCCGCGTTATGAGCAAAGGGAGCTGCGAAGCAGCGGAAAGCGCGCAAGCGCGACTTTGCGAATGGCGTTGGCTGAACTGCGCCCTGAGCCCGCCGTGCAGGGAATCAGGATAATCGTGCTTGCACGAGAT
>CANQEV010000021.1 GCA_947595925.1 uncultured Acetatifactor sp.
CTTAAAGTGTTTTTTAGAATACTATGATATCATTGTTCTTGCTTAACAGCACATAACCTGGTTCAGCACATAATTTTGCCCACTCTATCAGTTTAGAAACCAACTCTGTTCCTATGCCCTTTCCTTGTTCAGCTGGAATGACAAACACTCTTTTTAACTCTGCTGTATTTTCATCATAAGGACGTATCGAACCACCACCAATCGGATCATCGCCTCGATAGACAACTATCGCCTCGTTTATTTTATCAATGAGGTTATATTGAGCATACTTATCTCGTTTAATTATTTTTCCAACCCGCTGATCTAAGTCCTCGTCAAGCAGCCTGCAATTTTCTATAAAATCTTTGTTTTTCCCATCGCATCTTAAGAATACAATTTCACTCATCTTTATTTTACCTCCCTAAAATCCCGATTCAAGAGAATCGTCCCGGTTAAGCTGTGTCAGGTAATCCAATACGCCTCTGGATACATTGTCTGTACGGTTAAAACCAACCATCGTGACAGGCATTTCTGGTGTAATGTCTGTTTCAGCAAACCCCATCTTCATTCTTTTTTCCTTCCTGGCATCACATGTACGCAGACTATCCCTGAAAGCCATGCCGCTCATTTCAGCGCTTCGCTTAAACTGTCCGGGATCCCTCTCGGCCCTCTCACCGCATGGATCCCATACTGTTCGCCCAATATATCAAAGGTAAACTGATCCGGTTTATAGCGTTTCAGCAGTTTAATCTTCATACAGCTTGTCATGCGGACCTCTCCGTTATCGAACAGAAAAGGAATATCCGTTTTCGTCACCCTGCATTTATACAGGATCGCCGATACCGGGGCGGCGACATACAGGAACACGGTATCGCCCTTCTTAATACCCTTTCCCTGTTTCCAGTCAATTTCATTCTCTTTAGAAAAAGCCGCTATTACATCATAATACTTCGGATTGGCCGGAATGATCCACTCCTTTGCAGGTCTGAGCGCCTGCTTCGTTCTCGCAGACGCCGTTGCCATATAACTTTCTTCCAGCCATTTGCCGATCTCATCAAATTCGACTGTACCATTCAGCAAAATGGAGATCCAATTTCCCTTACTGATATGATACCCCCGGAAGAAACCCTCCTGCTGTGTCAGAACATCCGCAAGGAAAGGGTCAGCGACCTTCACATTTACAATATCTACTATTTCATCCGTTTCCAATCCCAGCTTGCTTCCCGGCACATTCATGACGAGTGCAAACCACTTTTGATTATCGCCATGCCGGAAAACCGCATAGCCGGGAACCCGCCTCCATAAGTATTCCGGAGAGGCTTTATAGGTTTCTTTGATATAGGCAAATAATTGTTTTCTGAAGGATTTCATAGAAGTTTCCTCACATGCTCCACCGTTTTGTAAAGCCTATTTGTTTGACAGATCTGGATCTGATCCGGATGCCCCGCTAAATCAATATTTCAATTATCCAAATGAAATTCTAATGAACCAGCATTGACAGTTTTTTCCCACAAAGAATCCCTATAAGGCAACAGGCAACACTCAGGAAAATATACAGTCCTCCGGCTAAATACGCCTTGTTTTCAAAGAGGGTGACCGCTTCCAGTGAAAAGGTGGAAAAGGTTGTAAATCCACCGCACACACCTGTTTTCCAAAACAAGACGGTATTCGGAGATACTTCATTATTGTCACTTACAATACCGACAATAAATCCTATCAGCATTGCCCCTATGATATTTGTAACCAGCGTTAGTATTGGAAAACTGGTTTTAACCGGCAAAAGACTTATCGCATATCTTCCTGCTGCGCCCAACGCTCCGCCGAGAGCGACAAATAAAAATCCCATCATTGATATCTCCTTCTTCAGGCTTTAAGCTTTCTGAGTCACTCTCCGACAACAAAAGCTGCCGCTTAGAGCTTTATCTTTCCCTTTCTGTATCTGCCAAAAAATATTCCGTCGTCCACATACTTTGCAGTTTCAGATACCCACATTGGAAATTGCCCTGTTGATACTGCTGCTTGTCCGTTTCACATTCTGTTGTCCTTGCCTGACCGTTCAGTCCCGCTTTGCTCTCTCATACAAGCCCTGCAGGTCCTCTACCTGGAACCGGTATTGCTTCCCGCAGAACTGGCAGTTGACCTCTATTTCCTTCCCCTCGTCGATCATATCCTGCAGTTCTCTCCGGCCGATGCTGATCAGGGCCCTCTCCACCCTCTCCCGGCTGCAGTCGCAGCGAAATGCCGCCGGCATGGTATCCGTGACCTGCAGATCCAGTCCGTCGAGAACGATCCCAAGGATCTGCTCAGGACTGCTGCCTTCGTCCAGCATCGTGGTTACGGATTTTAAGCCCTGAATATTCTCCTCCAGCTTCTGAATGACCTCTTCTTCGGCAAACGGCATGAGCTGCACGATGAATCCGCCGGCCTGTTTTACGGTATTATCCCGCTCCATCAGGACGCCCAGCCCTACACAGGACGGCACCTGTTCCGAGGCGGCAAAATAATAGGTGATATCCTCCGCGATCTCTCCGGTCTGCAGTTCCACCTGGCCGGAGTAGGGCTCCTTCAGTCCCATATCCTTAATGACGGTCAGCGTCCCCGGCCCTACCGCTCCCGCCACATCCAGCTTGCCCATGGCGTTCGCCGGGAGGATCACATCCGGCACGATCGGGTATCCCTTGACATGTCCCTGGGAATCCGCAGTCACCGTAAGTCCCTTTACCGGGCCGTCCCCCTTGATCTGAAGAGTCAGAAGATCCTCCTCCCCCTTCAGCATGCTGCCCATCATAGCCCCGGCGGACAGGAGTCTCCCCAATCCGGCGGTGATCACAGGGCTTGTGTTGTGGGCCTGTCTTGCCGCCTCCACCGAATCCCTCATAGTACAGGCAAAGGCCCTGATCTGTGCGTCCGCTGCCGTAGCTCTTACAATATAATCCGACATCATTTTCTCTCCTTTCCACGCTCCCGGGCCGCTGCAAACACCCGCTGGCTCTCCGGCGTGACTTCTCCGTCCGTGTCCGCATCCCGCATCTCCAGCAGTTCCAGTCCCGCCGCGGCAAGGACCTCCCGGATCTCCTGGGGCGTATAGCCTCTCTGGAAATGCGTTTCTTCCGCTTTTTCGAATAAATCGCCCTCCCGACGCAGAAAAAGCGTCAGATCGTAGCGGTTGATCCGCTCCTCCGGCTCATACTCGTTCTCCCAGATAAAGCTGCAGTCCTCCCTGTTCTCCGCGATCACCGTATCCCCGATCACTTCCCGATACTTATAGTCCGTGTTGAAGTCAAACAGAAAGATCCCGCCGGGGTAGAGGTAATTGTTCACCAGGGAAAAGACGGTCTCCAGCTCGTCCAATTCCAGAATATAATTGATGGAATCGCACACGCTGACCACTGTGCCAACGGTACTGTATAAGGACAGGTCCCGCATATCCTGCTGTAAGTACAGGATCTCCGATCCCGTCTCCTCTTTCTTTTCTATTGCTTGCGCCAGCATGGCGTCCGAAGCGTCCACACCGATCATGTCATATCCGGCCTGGTACAAAAGTTCCGTCAGGGTACCCGTGCCACAGCCCAGATCCAGCACCAGATTTCTCTCGGAAGTCAGCGCGTCCTCCGCGTCCCTCTCCGGCCTGGACACCCCATATTTTTCTATCATTTGCAGGATACGGTCCCGCCATTTTTCATAGGGGACCGTATCCATCAGCTCATCATAGACATTCGCAAAATCCGTATAACTCTCCGACATCTCCATCCTCCCGAAACGCCTAGAACAGACTGCCCAGCGCGCCTAACAGTCCGGCGCTGGCAAGGCCCATGATCACGCCCGCCAGAATCACGCCCATGAGCACGGCCGCGACGCTCTTTTTAAAATCCATGTCCAGAAGACTGGCCGCCAGGGTTCCGGTCCAGGCCCCTGTGCCGGGCAGGGGGATCCCCACAAAGAGAAGCAGGGCCGCATACAATCCCCTTCCCGCTTTCTCCTGCAGCTTTGCGCCGCCCTTATGCCCCTTTTCCAGGCAGAAAGTAAAGAACTTTCCGATCACGGGCTTATCCGCGCCCCACTCCAGCACCTTTCTGGCAAAGAGAAAGATGATGGGAACCGGCAGCATATTTCCCAGAATACAGATAATGTAGCTCGGCAGTACCGGAAGCCCCATGGCGATGGCATAGGGAACCGCAACTCTCAGCTCGATCAGCGGGACCATGGAAATAAAAAAGATAATCAGATAATGAATCATTTTGCTCTCCTATCTCACCTAAAATTTTTATGGTATCTCATTTTATGACGCTGCACTCCGGTACATACGCGCTTACCGGGACAGATATTGTCTCAAAAACGCGATCAGGGCGTCCATCTGCTTGTCCGTGCCAATGGTGATGCGCAGACTGTTGTCAATCCGTGGTTTCTCCCAGTACCGCACATAGATGTCCGCCTCCCGCAGAGCCTGAAAGAGTTCCTTTGCCGGAACCGTCCTGTGGGACACAAAGAGGAAATTGGCCTTGGAGTCCGGGAATGTAAAGCCCAGCTCCCCCAGCTCCTTTTTCACCCGCTCCCTGGTCTTTATGATCTTTGCCGTGGTGGCCTTAAAGTAGGCATCGTCCTTCACCGCCTCCACCCCAAGGATCTGAGAGGGAAGGTTCATGGTGTACGAGTTATAAGAGAATTTCACATCATTCAGGAACCGGATCAGTTTTTCGTTTCCCATGCAGAAGCCGATCCGCAGTCCGGCCATGGCCCTGGATTTTGAAAAGGTCTGCACCACCAACAGGTTGTCGTACTTTTGGATCAGGGGCAGCGCACTGACGCCCCCAAAATCCACATAGGCCTCGTCCACGATCACCACCACATCCTGGTTTGCCCTTATGATCTCCTCCACCTTTTCCAAAGGCTCCAGCACGCCCGTGGGCGCGTTGGGATTCGGGAAGATCACGCCGCCGTTTGGCTGCCGGTAATCCTCCGCCCGGATCCGGAAATCTTCATCCAGGGGACAGGTCCGATAAGGGATCCGATAGAGATCCGCCCAGACATCATAAAAGGAATAGGTCACATCAGGGAACAGGATGGGTTTCCCGCCGTTAAAAAAGGTCATAAAGGCCATGGACAACACATCGTCCGATCCCACTCCCACAAAGACCTGCTCCGGCTTTACGCCGTAATACGCCGCAAGCACATCCACCAAAGGCTTTCCCTCCGCGTTGGGATACAGCCTCAGCGCGTCAGGATCCATCCCGGCCGCCGCCCTGGCCACTCCCGGCGCCGGCGGGTAGGGGCACTCGTTGGTGTTGAGCTTGATCATGCCCGGTTTATTGGGCTGCTCCCCCGCCGTATAGGGCACACATTTTCTGACATTTTCTTCCCATTTTGCCGCACTCATCTCTTTGTCCTCTCTCCCGTGTTCCTACGCTTCATTTCCTCCCGGTAACTCTCCGCCTGCTCTTTCATACCAAGCGCTTCATAGCACCGGACCAGACCCTCCAGGGGCTCCCGGTCCCCGCAGGCGATGTTCAGCACCGGCTGGGTCTCATAAGCCGCGTTGTAATACCAGACGGCGGCCTCCTCATAATCGCAGGCATCTTCGTAAAAATGTCCCAGTTCGCAGCAGATCTCCGAGCATCCCTCCCCGGCGATCACTTTCGAAGCATACTTAAAAAATAAATGGGACTGCCCTTTCAGTCTCGCGGCCCTTGCCGCCACGCAGCAGGCCTCCATAACCTCGTCCCCGTCCCGGCTCCCGTCCGCCGCCGACTCCATAAAGAACTCCATGGCGGCCTCAAAATCTTCTTTTTTCCCCGCTATATACAGCTCCCTGGCATACAGATCATGAAGCCTCTTGTTCAGACGGACGCCCTTTGCCACCTGGCTCCGGAAATTTTCCAGGTCCCGGTCGCCGTGGGGCTTTTCCGGGAGATGGGTGACAACGATATCGCTGTCGTAGATCACGGGCTCCAGGCGTACCATCTCATGGATCGCGCCCTCCCATACAAACTCCCTCAGCCTCTTAAACAGCTTTGGCCGGTATTCCTCGTCGTAGTTGTAGACCGTGCCGAACCGAAGCTGGTTTCCGTACTTCATCTGAACGATCTCGATCTCCGGGAGCAGGCACTCCTTCAGTTCCCGGAAACGCTTCCGGTTCTCCGGATCCAGTACCTCGTCCGCGTCCGCCGTATAGATATACTCCATGGTCGCCTGGGAAAAGGCGAAATTCCTTGCGGCGCTGAAATCCTGGATCCACTGGAAATCCAGCACTTTGTCCGTATAGCGGGCCGCGATCTCCTTCGTCCGGTCCGTGGAACCGGTGTCCACGATGATGATCTCGTCCATGAGATCCGCGATGGAATCCAGACACCTGGGAAGCGTCCTCTCCTCATTCTTTACGATCATACAAAGGGATATCCGAATCATTTCCGCGCTCCTTTTTCCAAAAAACAGCAGATTCCGATGGTCCTGTATGCCCGGCGGCCCTCCGCCGTCCGACACACTCCATCATACCAAAAAGTAAATACATACACAAGATTTTTTTTGCCCCCCGTAAATGTAATCTTCCATATTGATAAATTTACAGGCGGATGCTATGATAAAAAGGCAAATGTGGCACAGATAGCCTATGCCCTTTCAAGAAATCGGAAGTTATGGAAAAGGAGATGGAAATATTATGGTAAGGCTGATTGGTCTGTTTTTTTATGTAGCTATACCCGCTATAATATGGTTTTTTGTCTTTGGTCGAAGTAAATATAAAAACAGATCGGGCGCAGGAGCTTTTTTCTTCGAAGATAATTGTTTGGTACTTAATACAGGAGTGCCGTATCCGATTCCGTTCTATGAGATTGAGCGGGTGGAATTACACTATAATCAAAAAGAGTTAGATCGCCAGTGGTCATATGGAATGTGGGTTTGGGTTGTCAAAAAAGACGGAAAGACCAAGAAAGTTTATTATAAAGGCTATCGTACCGCCAAACTACCTTTACCCTCCGATATGAAAACGGCATTAGAAGAAAATGGCCTGAGCGTTGTGATGGTTGATAGGTAGACCAATTATGTTGACGGCGAGTATATTCAAAAGCGGAGTCGCAAAATGAAACGGATGGTGGTTGATGAAGTACATGGAGAATGATCATGTCTATATTTGAGAAAATGGAAACAGCATACGGCTGGAAGTTAAAAAGCGATCCTGTTCCCTTAGCCGGCGGCTTTACGCATAAGATGTACCGTATAGAAACACAGCAGGGAATGTATGCGCTGAAATTGCTGAATCGGTTTGTCATGCAGAGGGAAACCGCGATGGGAAATTTCGCCGAAGCAGAGCGGCTGGAACGGCTATTGGAGCAGAGAGACATTCCCATTCTTCCGGCCCTGACGATTGACGGGCGGAAGATGCAGGAGATAGACGGCGAATATTTTTACCTGTTTGATTATTATGACGGAAAACCGCTTCTTGCGGACGCGGTCACGGAATACCATTGCTGGCAGATGGGAAGGGCGCTTGCGGCAATCCATGATACGGACAGGAAAATTGGGGATCAAGATTATAAACAAATGTCTGTGGACTGGGACTTTTACCTCTCCGCCCTGGAAAAGGCGGATACACGGCTGTATGAAATGCTGCGGTCCTGTTATGCGATCCTTTTGGAAAGTCAGGAGAAGGGAAACGCCGCAAGGAAAAAACTTCCGAAGATCCTCACGGTCTGTCATAACGATATGGATTGTAAAAATGTTCTCTGGAACGGGGAGGATTACCGGATCATCGACCTGGAATGTCTGTCCTATAACAATCCGATGATGGAATTGTTCGAGTCTGCTTTATGCTGGTCGGGATATGAGGAATGTCGGATCAATTTCCGGCTGTTTCAGACTTTTCTGAGAGGGTATGCGAGCGCCGGAGGAGCGCTGCCTGAGGACTGGGAGACGCTGTATGACTGCAATAACGGCAGACTGGAATGGCTGGAATATAATCTGAAGCGTGTATTGGGCATCGACTGCGGGGATGATGAGAAACAAATGGGAATTGGACAAGTGGAGGAAACCATAAGGCATATTGTTTATTATGCGAAAATGCGTGAGCAAATACTGGAGCATTGCATCATTACAACAACGGGCTTCCATACTTGAGGGATTTTTATGTCGAAGTGCATTATGAGGGCACTGATATCCAAAATGACGCCATTCGGCGTGTAATTTCCGAGCGGGGAAAAACCGTATATGCAACCGCCCGCGGGGCCGGAGCGATACTCGTTGACAATGGGAGCGTAAAATTGCTTGGAAATGTCAAAACATTCAAAGCCCCTATGGGAAATTAGGATACCGGCCGGTCCTTTGGTGGAACCGCAGCGGGATCCCCCCAGAATATGTGTTTTTAAAGAAAAGTATTCAGCAAATACAGCATGATGATAAACAAAAATTGCGAGGCGAAAATGGCAAAACTTATTTTTATTTCGGGTCCCTGCGGCTGTGGAAAGTCGACATTTTCAAAAGTTTATTCAAGACATCTTGTCGATCAGTTCGGAAAGACAGTTTATGTGATCCATGGCGATGATTTTCACAGGGGATTTATAGAACCGGAGGATAAGGGGGATTTCTTTGTGGATGGCGAGGCGTCTGATTCGATACAGTGGGAAGATATTCTGCGGTTTAATTGGGACTGCATTATAGAAACGGCGGGCAGAGCGCTCAGGCAGGGGATCGACGTTGTGATCGACTATGTGATCGAAGAAGAATTGCCGCGTGTCCGGGAACTGGCGGAGCTTTATCAAGCGGAGCTCTATTACATCGTTCTTACGGCGGAGGCGGAAGAAATTGAAAGACGTATCCGTATGCGCGGTGATGTGGATATGATCGACAGAGCCCTGTTCCTGAAAAAGAAACTGGAGTCGATGCCGGAAAACCAGGGTCATTTGTATGATAATACCCGGAAAAGTCCGGAGGATACTGTCAGAGAAATCGTTCTTGAGCAATATCTTGTAAATGTTTGATATCCTCGAAACGCCCGATCAGCGAAATTTTCTTTTCGGAATTGGTGTTCTCCTACTCCAAACGACTACATTTTTTGCGTTGACAGCAGGAGACATTTTTGTTATACTTAAATAACAATCGAGTTCGCGGAGGAACACTTTTATGAGCAGTGATTGGCATTTTGAAGTTGACAACACAGTTTGTTCGTTCCGGGCTGTCGGAATCCTGATCGACAAGGATATGGTGCTTGTTCAAAGTGATAATGGGGAAGACGAGGTCAAGAATTTAAATATTTATCCGCATTTCATAAAAGATAAAATCACGGATATTGGCGAAGGTATTGAACATTTTATCCATCGGGATTAAGGTCCGGCAAAATTAATACTCTAATTGTTGCCGCTTGGGATATATGTTATGCGCCGGGAGCTGATTCGATTGCTCATTTGTAGTATTATGAGTTTAATGTCAGATGATTCATTCGACGGAGAAGTCGTAATTGAGGGGGAAAGAACTATGGAAACGGAAATACAAAGGCTTGAAACGCCATATTCGGAAATAACGGTCTGTCTTGACATGGCGGGCTGCCCAAATCGCTGTAAACACTGCTGGCTGGGACACTTTCCCAACGGCAATTTATCAGAAGCCGATCTGCGCTTCGCTGCGGAACAGTTCAGACCTTTTACTTCCTGCCTTGTCGTGGATGACTGGTACCGTGAACCGGATTTCAACGCCAAATACAAAGAACGGTGGAAGCTGTGTGAGTCGCTATCCGATCAGCCGAGAACACATTTTGAATTGCTCAGCGTATGGCGTCTGGTAAGGGATCCAGAGTATGTAAAATGGCTTTCGTCTTTGGGTCTAAAAACTGCACAGCTTACCTTATTCGGAGGTGAAAAAAACACCGATTACTACACTGGCAGGAAAAATGCATATCGGGAAATATTAGAAGCGATTGATATTTTGATTGACAATCATATTTCCCCACGCATACAGGTATTCTTAAATCAAGCGAATATCGACGAAATGCCGTTTATTGAGGCGCTTATCACGGAATTGCGGCTTGAAGAGCGCTGCAGAGAGTTCGATGAAAAGTTTTCTTGTTTTATCCATCAAGGTTCCTGCGATGGCGAAAACGAAAAGCTGTATCCTATCCGTGTCACGCCAACAGAGGTACAAAAAATCCCAAAACTGCTTGCCGAATATACTTTAAGGCATTTTCATAAAGAAAACCTGCTCGATGTTTTCGGAAAAACGGAACAGGCGTTGTATGAAGCGCTGCTTTCCGATCACTCTACGGCAAGTTATGTGACTGATAAACCAGTGTTTTATGTGGATTCACACTTTAATGTGTATCCTAACATTACTTCTCCGACTCCGTTTTGGCTTTTGGGAAACCTGAAAACAGACGGTGCCGAAAAGGTACTTGAAAATTATGCGAAAAACCGAAGTCTGGCTCAATCTGTGCGGATGAATGTGCCGGTCTGCGAGCTTGCTAAGGCACAGGGTAACCCCACCAGTCAAAGACTGTTTGAAAAAAGCGATTATATACAATATCTTTTGAATACCTATTGTCAATCACTGGCTGACAAATAAAGGCGATATAAATCCCTGTGGGAAACCTTATGTTATCATCAAATAAAACATACTATGAAGGATATGGGAATGAGCTTCCTAAACGATACGGATCATGTAAAAGAACAATATCAGAAACCGGATGGTCTCAGCACAAGAATATCGATTCATGAGAAATATTCCACAAATAAGATGGGTTTGTCCAACTGGTATTTTACGGTGTATAAGATAGAAAAAGGCATGAAGATCCTTGAACTGGGATGCGGTAGGCCACATGAAGGACGGAGTGCTGACATTGCCGAAAGAATCGGGCACCTTTATTGCAATAAAATGATCACAGATGCAAAACCGGACGCGATACGGCTGAAAGGCCGCGCTTTTATAATCAACTAATGCCGTTGAGATTGGCATGACCGGCGTCAATTTTCTTTTCGTCTGCAAAAATGTCGGTTTGAATGTCGGTTTGAATGTCGGTTTGAATAAAACAGAGAAAGCCGTCTTGGGATTACTAATCGAAGATTCGGATAGAACTGCTGAGATGATTGCGACAGAGATAGGAGTTACAAAGCGTACTATTGAGCGTACTTTTGTTAGTCTTCAAAAGAAAGGAAAAATAGAACGTATAGGATCTAAGCGTGATGGGATGTGGGTTGTCATTAAATAATATTATGCACAACATAAGGATAAGAGTCCGATAGTCGTTGTAACAGTACTGAAAATATGAAAAAGGCAACAGAAAAAATTTGTATTTGTGGAAGTTCTCAACTAATGCCGTTGAAATTGGCAGGTGAATGAAAATGAAGAATACGGCGGATTTATGGCTCCCGGCTGAGATTGATAAAAAAACAGCTGGACTGACCTATACGGAAAATGGCATTGGCATGTCCGGTGCCATCGTTCGGATGTACGAGGATATGGTATTAAAGATCCAGCCCTCCGCTCCGTGGGCAGAGCGCGAAGTGACGATCCTGAAATGGCTTTGCGGAAAGATTCCGGCACCGGAAGTAATCGCTTGCGGTGAGCTGGAGGGGAAAACTTATCTGTTGATGTCGCGAGTGAAAGGAAGAATGGCGTGTGATGAGTTCTTCCTCGATCGGCCTGAACAGCTGACGGCGCATCTGGCCGAAGCGATGCAGCTGCTGTGGGATGTAGATATCTCGGATTGCCCGATCCAGCGCGACCAGGAGACTGAGCTGGCAGAGGCGCGTTTTAGAGTAGAACGGGGGCTGGTAGATCTGAACAATGTGGAACCGACCACCTTTGGGCCTGGCGGATTTAAAGACCCGGAGGCGCTGCTCCACTGGTTGGAGTGCAATCAGCCGTCTTATGACCCGGTTTTCTCCCATGGCGATTTCTGTCTGCCAAATATTTTTTTGACCGAAACAGGAGTCAGCGGTTTCATCGATCTGGGTGATGCAGGAGTCGGCGATCGGTGTCGGGATATTGCGCTCTGCCATCGGAGTCTGCGGCATAACATGTATGGAAAATATGCTTCAAAAGAGCGGGAGGCAGATGCGAACCGATTGTTTGACGCGTTGGGCGTTAAGCCGGATGCGGAAAAACTGAGGTGGTATTTGCTGCTGGACGAACTATTTTAAGATACCATAATATCCAGGAAAATCATAGATAAAGGAACAGCAAAATCAAATGATATGTTCAGATGTAAGTAACAGTAATCAAATAGAAACTGTTCTTAAATGTTGGGATTTGAATCATCCACAAATGTACGAGCAGTTTCATGAAGAAACCGCCAGACTAATTTTTAAGATTACGGCGGATTCACAGGATTATATTTTGAAAGGTATTCCCTGTGAAGTGCCCGAATCCACTGTAAAGAGTAATGTTTGTGCGCATCTGTTTCTGGGGAATAAAAATGGCATGGCTCCCAGGCTTTATCCGACGAAGACCGGAGAATACTATGTCAGTGACCAAAACCATTGGTTTTATCTCATGGAATTTATTGACGGAAGGAAACTGGAGGAAAACCCGGACGATGCGTACAGGATTGGCCAGGCGGCAAGAAAACTGCACAGTCTACGGGGATACGATGTGAAATCACCTCTCACACAGAGTAAAGATCGTTTTTACGGTTGGTTTAGAAATCGCAGCTTTGTAAAGGAATTTGATGCCATTCTGGATACGCTTCCGGATTTTACAACATTTGACCAGTGCTTTGTTCATACAGATATTGGCCCACATAATACAATGCTGCGGAAAAACGGTGAGATTGCGTTCATTGATATGGATGATGCGGGCATTGGAAGCCGATACTTGGACATTGGCTGGCCGTTTATCATGCAGTTTGTCGTTTTCAATCATGACACAGAAGAAATGCACTATCGATTTGATCTGGCTCAAAGCTTTCTGCGTGGGTACTATAGCGAAGAAAAAATCTCCAGAGAAGAGTATGACTTATTGTTTCAAGGAGCCATACAGATGCATATTTCATATATGCAAGTCTATGGACCTTACGCGGTAGATTCCCTTTGGAAAATCTTGCTGTTCGGCATCGATCAGAAGGAACCGCTGTGGGAAATGATTCAAGGCAATAACTGTTCCATCGGGACCTGATTAGAAAGGCAAATGGGTATAGTACATGAGAGGATCCAGATGACAAAATCCGAAACTGGAATATTTTACATTAGGTGATCGAACATCAGAGATAATGAGGGTGTTACTCTGCCTCCCAGCCGAGGAAATAAACCTCCCTGCAGCCCACCTCCGCAAGGCAGTCCGCAGCGATCTGGCTCCGATATCCCGCATCACACCCCAAGATCACGCCATTTTCTCCGATACTGTCCGCCCATTTTTCGGGCGCGTCAAGAATCTCTGTCATAGGAACATTCACGATAGGAACATTCCCCGCTCCCGACAGATGCCCCCTTTCATACTCTTCCCGGGAGCGCACATCCCAGAAGACAGGGGCCTTATCCCTTCGCAGCAGGCCCTCCGCCTCCTGTTTCGTGATACGGATCCCCCGGCAGATGTCTTCCGGGCATTGTATTTCATGGTGTTGTCTCCCCTGACATTGTGTCCCTTGATATTGTGTTCCTTGATATTGTGTCCCTCGATATCGTCTCTCCTGGTATGTTTTCCCTTGATAGTGTTTCCCTAAGTACTGTTCCTCCCAAGAGTTTTTTCCCCAATCCGTTTTAGAGTTTTTAGCGGCATCGCCGGAAAAGTCCTCCGGCTTTCTCCGCCGTTTTCTGTCCAGGGCCCGTGCCGTGATCACAGCGGCCTCCCGGTGGGAGACTTTCTTTTCCATGCCGAAAATTTTTATTTTTTCCTGATTTTCCTCCGGTACTCTCTCGGAAGTTTCACGGACTCCTTCCATACTGCAAGACACTGGGCCCATGATCCCTTTGGCGTAGACCTGGGCCACATGATTCACGCAGACCCGGCAGTCGTACAGATCCGCCAGTTCTCCGGCGGATCCCCAGTCGGCTTCGTCCGCCTCCCCACACTCCTTTCGGAGAAATTCATGGAGGATCCGGGCAGCCTGCCGCCTGAGCAGGGGCTTTTCGGCCTCCAGAAGATCCTGGGGCTCCAGCCAGCCCCTTTGTCTCCCGTACTCCAAAAGTCCGTGGGGATCCCTCCTGAACTCTCTCCTAAGACCTGTTTCCCGATCCGCCGGGGAGACCTCCACATGTTGTATCGCGTTTCCCGTCAATTTTTCAGGAGATTGGTCGGACGAGCTCTTTTCCCTTTCAGAATCATATTGGGACCATAAGAGCCTTACAAAATCCCCGGTGGAGATTCCCTCCTGTCCATTCTCTCTTTCCTTGAACGGTAACCATTCTTCCTGATTGATCCGTAAATCCGTTCTGATACTCTCTCCGGCCCTTCGAGCCTGACCTGGCTCCGATAAAAGCGCGTCTTCGGCCGCCGAAGTTGTGAAAATATCCGTGCGGTCGCGCTCTTTCTCCCACCCGGTTTCCGGCAGGACTTTCCCCTTACACATTCGGCGTCACCTTAAGGGTCAAATTATCGCATCCTTCCAGGCTCTCTGCCCGGAAGATCCCGGAGGTGTTGATTTCTTCCTCCCCCGTCCAAAGGTTCCTGACCTGATAGCTGGTTGCCTTCAGGAACCGTTCTCTGTCTACCAGCTTTTCACCCAGATACCGACAGATTCTCTGAACATCCACCGCATAACCTTCCGTTTTTTTCTCCTGGCTTATGTTCAGGAAGGAAAGCGCAACGCTCCCGTCCGCCAGCGGTTTAGCCAGAATATCCACCCGGTCGTTGTCGCGGATGTAAGCTTTGTCAGGTTCTTTCCGATGCTCGAACTCGCCAGGCTTTTCGCAGCCGACGCTCTCGCCAGGGATCTCCTTATGACCACCTTCATCGCTTTCAGGAGTGGAACCATTATCACTTGACACTTCTGTCAGTTTACTGCTGTATATTCTCTTTGCCTGTATTCCAAGAGGATCCTGGTTCAGGGCGATCAATTCCTCATTGGCGATGATCTTCCAGAGCGCGTCCCCCTTTTTCACCCGGCGCAGATCCAGCCCCAGCATCAGGGGGGCGTTCATCATGCACCACATGGTCATGTGGGTCCTATACATAGTTTCCGTCAGACCGTTCATTCCGACCATCAGCATGTCCGGATCGTTCCAGCCCCGGTCCAGCCCGGCGAACTCATCCATGATCACCGCCTTGTTATACTGGCTGGTAACGCTGGCGGTATAGCCGTCCTCCCAGGTGCCTGTGCCGGGATCCCCGTCGGAGCCCACCCGGAAAGTGATGTCGTTTAAGATTCTCCAGGAATCTCCCACTTTATACCCCCAGTTCTGGGGCTGGGTCTTTCCCCACTCACAGATGGAGAGCAGGATGTCATGCCCCGGGGCCGCCTGATTTAAGCCCTCCAGCATCGCCGCGTAGGAACCCAGCGTGTTCTCCTGTCTCCTGTGGTTCATCAGCCGGAGCCGGTTTTCTCCCGCCCGCAGCCGCACCTGGATCTCAGGGGATTCCGCGAAAGAGTCCTTGCCGCCGGTCTCCGGCAGGAACCCGTCATAAAAAAGCGCCGTCTCCTCGCCGGTTCCCACGGCTGCCTGCAGCCAGCTTCCCACGCCAGCCTCCCGGTCCGCCGCGTACTCCACCGTCATCCGGTACTCCCCGTCTTTGGGAACCGTCACGGAAAATGTCAGTTCCCCACTCTGTTCACCCACGGGAGAAGCCTCCGGGCCCGTTCCGTCAAAGGTTCCGATATTGGTCACATAATCCTCCCGTTTTTGAGCCCCCCGGCCTTTCAGGACGCCGTCTTTCACGGCGGAATACTCCCCGGAGAATCCCTCCCCGCTGATTCGGATGCCCCGGATATTGGGGGCATAGACGTATCTCGCGTTGGCAGCGTCCGAAAAGGTGGCGTTGTCCCAGAGATAATAACAGTTGTCCACTTTTAAGAAGTCCACTCCCCACTCCGCATAGCTCCGCGCGTCCACTGTCTCATGGCCGCAAGTCCCCACGGCGGCACCCGCGCAGAGATTCGTTCCGATGTCGTTATACATGCCGAATTTCAGGCCCTTGCCGTGTATGTAGTCCGCCAGTTTCCGAAATCCGGAGGGAAACTTTCCTTCCTCGTTGGCGATCCTGCCCTCCACGCGCTCCGGCTTATAGCACCCGTCGTCCAGCACCACATACTGATAGCCCAGGCGGTCCAGACCGAGGTCCAGGATCGCGTCCGCCATGGCTTTCGTCAGCGCCTCCGTATTGCCGCTCCCGAAAGCGTTCCAGCTGTTCCAGCCCATCGCCGGAAGATGCCCCTTTTTCTTTTGCAGCACTGTCTGCCCGTTTTCAAAAGCATCATACTGAAATTCTTTTCCCCTGAGTTCTCCGGGGCCCTGGGGATACCCCGCCTGCTCTCTTTCTTCCGCTGTCATGATCTGCCCTCCCTAATCCTGCTTTTATTTTTCTGCTTTTTTGCTTTTCTGGTTTTGCTTTACTCTTTCTGTCTTACATTTCCTGTCTTGCTTTTCCTGCCTTAATCTTTCCGTCTTGCTCTTATTTTTTCGCTATTTCTGCCCTGTTTTTTCTGCCTTGCTATATTCCGATTTCTTATTTCGGTCCTATCCTCCGCCTTTTTTCGTTTCATTTTTCCGCGTACCACTTTATTTTTTCTGCTTTTTATTTTCCACTTTGTTCCGTTCTTCTTCCTGCAGAATCTCACGGTACAGTTCCCTCCCGTACTCGCCCGCCAGCTTCTCGCAGATCTCCACCCTCTGAGCCACAACGGGTATCTGCACATGGGCCCTGGCGTCCGCCACCTCCAACCGCATCAGATTTTGAAATTCCTCAAAGGACACGGGGATTTTAAGATGCTCCCGCAAGTGATGGATCCTTAGGCTCATCCTGTCGTCATGGTATGCCACATAATACAGGAGCCGCCTCTCATCATCCGGCGTCAGCGCGGCCTTCTTTTTCAGATCCGGGATCACCTGTTCCCGGACGATCCGCTCACTGGCCACGGGATGTCCGTAATAGTGCATATTGGGATCGTCCTCCCGCTTGCCCCGGACCTGGCACTGGGGCTTTCCGATATCATGCAGCAGCGCGGCCAGGTACAGCATATCGTCCGTAAGGCCCCGCGGCAGTTCCAGGGCCGTATGTACGCAGTGCATCCAGAGATCATACTGATGGGCGTGGTTCCTCTGGTCAAAGTCAAACATGACACGCACGGCAGGAATGATCTCCGCAATCTCCTCCCTGCAGGCGTCGACCTTCTTCGGATCCCTCTCTTCTCTCAGTAGCCGGATCAGTTCATCATAGGTCATGGAGCCTCCTTGCTGACACAATCGTCATTTTTAATGATTGAAGTTCTGTAAATACCAGGGGCGTACCGATGTCGGCTCGGCTTATTCTTTCAAAAATCACCGCAGTCCCATACTGTTGTTCAGAAGCAGCGTACTGTATTCAAACAGCACGTCCTGGTTCTCAAACTGCACAAAATTTCCCACCATGCCGCTTTGCATATAGCGGATATCCACCAGCGTGATCTTCCTGTAAGATCCGATCAGAAGCGGCGCGAGACTGCTGCCGAAGGAGTCGCGGAAGATCACCAGCTCCCTGTCCGCGGCGGCCTTGGGATTTTCAATGGTGATCAGCGCCGACGCCCCCTCCAGGAAGAAGTCGTAGCCGTCCCTGCCCCCGGCGGCCTCCATATCGTACACCAAAGCCTCTTTTGGCATGCCGGTGTCATAATTATATACCGTACAGGAAGATATGACATCGCTGTCATAATATTGGATCGTATCCGGCTTCACAGGAAGCGCCGCCTGTCCCACATACACACCGTAAAAGGGAATATCCAGCGTTTGAAGCCTGTCCGGAATGGCCTGTTCCTCCGCAGGGATCCCCATGCCGTCCAGGATCCGCTGGGCCACGTCCCGGATACGGTCCTGCCGCCAGTGGGTGTCGGTATTATAATAGTCGCCGATATCCAGAAGGTCCCGGATCTCGATGGGTTTCATATAGTCCGTCTCCTTCAGGATCCTGTCGTACAGCGCCTCATAGTCCAGAGAGAGGATGCCGTTCTTCTCCGCCAGAAAATAATTCTTGTCCGGCACGATCACCAGATAGGGCGTGATCCCCTGCTCCTTCATATATTTGTCATAGAGATACGAAAACCTGTCCGCGGCATGATCCAGCATGGCCTCGTTCAGCGGATACTCCAGCTTTGAAAGATAACCGTCCCGGAAAAACAGGCCGTTGCTGTCCAGCTTTCTCAGGACATAGCGCTCGTTTACGGCCTTGAGAGTGCGGAAGGCATCCCGAAGCGGGAACTGATCCAAAGCGTATTTTTCATATTCTGACATGAACTTTCCGGACCGGACGGTCTCCGTGCAAAACTCCGTCTTTGTGAGAAGGACCCTTCTCTCGCTTGCGGAATAGGGATCCGGCGTCCGGAAAAAGAGCCAGGCGCCAAATACGGTCAGAAGGACAAGCATGCTCACGCAGACAACGATATTGCTGATCTTCTCTCCCATCTCTTTCTCCCCCCTTAAAACCGGAAATACAGGAACGGATTAAAGGAACCGTCCACAAGATACGCCGTCACGAGAAGCACCGTAAGGAGCAGCACCGGGGCCTCCAGCACATTCCAGACCTTCCGGAAACCCTGCTTTTTTTCCAACTGCTGGAATATCCTCTTTGGAAGCGGCGTGGATCCAACGATGGATATCACAAAGATCAGCCCGTAGCTCCTCAAATAATACAGGGCCTCCCTGCTGACCAGGGGAAGCCTTCCCCCGCCGGCGCTGATCCCGAACATGCCGCCGATATCCGACATAGCCTGTCCCAGGCCCGAGGCGTTAAAGATCACAAAGCCCAGGATCACCGCAGCCAGCACATACACATGCCGCAGGACGGATGTGACAGAAAGACCGTTCAGCTTGCGGTTTTCAGTTGCCTCGCCGCTTCCGTTCCCTTCCGGTCCAGCCGCGCCTGTGCCAGCCCCTTTCCCCGCTCCCGCCAGGAATTTTTCCAAAAGGAGCAGCGCGCCGTAAAACAGGCCCCATACGATAAAGTTCCAGGCCGCTCCGTGCCAGAAGCCTGTCAGGAACCAGACGATCAGGATATTGCGGAGCCATTTTATCTTAGAGACCCGGTTCCCGCCCAGCGGAATATACACATAGTCCCGAAACCAGCTGCCCAGGGAGATATGCCATCTTCTCCAGAATTCCGTGATGCTCTTTGAGATATAGGGGTAATTAAAATTTTCCAGAAGCTCCAGCCCGAATATTTTCCCCAGGCCGATGGCCATGTCGCTGTAACCGGAGAAGTCAAAATAGATGTGCAGGGTGAAGGCCACTGCGTAGATCCAGTAATAAGCCACGGACAGGTCGCCGGAATCCCGGAAGATATTGCAGAGTTCCCCCAGGGCATTGGCGATCAGCACCTTCTTTGCCAGCCCTGCCGTAAAACGCCGCACCCCGGCAGCAGCCTTGGAAAAAGTATGCTCTCTGTCCACAAGCTGTTTTTCGATGTCGATATAGCGGACGATGGGGCCGGCAATAAGCTGGGGAAACATAGCCACATATGTGGCAAGGATCAGCGGATTTTTCTGAGCCCTCACATTTCCCCGGTAGACGTCCACCGTGTAGCTCATGATCTGGAAGGTATAGAAGCTGATGCCGATGGGAAGCGCAACGCCCAGGAGCTTTATGGAATGTCCTGTCAGTCTCCCGAGGTTTTCCAGGAAAAAATCCGCGTACTTAAAATAGCCCAGCAGACCGAGATCCAGAAGGATCGAGGCCCACAGGAACCATTTCCCCAGGGCCCTTTCCCTGCACTTCCCGATCGCCAGGCCAAAGAGGTACCCGGCAGCGATCTCCGCCAGCATGATCAGCACATACCGCGGTTCACCCCAGGCATAAAAGAGCAGGCTCGCCAGCAGGAGAACAAGATTCCCCGCGCCGACGCCCCACTTCCGGCCAACCGTCTTTTCAAAAACCGTTCCTGCCAGGCAATACAGGATCACCGTGGCAGGAAGGAACAGATACAGAAAACTGATGCTGGAAAAAAGCATTGCTTACTCCTCAGCGTTTCTACACATGACAAAGAATACCGTATTGCCGGACGCTTCCACCACCGTCTCGTCCGCGGCGACACATATCTGCCATCTCTGATTACAGTTGTCTTCCAGATTTTGCATAAAGGCATCCACATCCGCTCCTTCCTCCAGCCGGAACAGATATCCCACAAAGGGAATGGAACCCATGGCGGGGCCAAACTGCACGCCCTCGGTAAAGCCTTTTACCTCATAGTTGTCAAAACCGGGAAGAAGCCCCTCTTCCACGGAGAATACGCCGGTGGCAAACTGACAAACGGGATTTGTAAGGATTCCTTCCGCCAGGGATTGCAAATCTTCGCCCTCTCCATTCTCCATCCTTTCCAAGAAATCCTCGAGAAGAATCTGCCCCTTGGTATCCGACAGTTCCTCCGACTGGCCCTGGGAAGGTTCCCCGCTCTCGTCATCCTGCGTCCCTTCCTGCGTGTTCTCCTGAGCGTCCGTGCTGCCACTTTCCTGAGCAGATCCCTGTCCGTCAGACTCCGTGCTGTCCTGAACGGTTTCCTGAGAAGTCTCCTGAGAAGAACCGGAATTGCCTTCGTCAACCGCCGTCCCGCAGGCCGCAAAGGACGCCGCCATTGCCACAGTCAGCCAAACCAAAATTTTATTTTTCATAATCTCCCCTCCATACTATTTAACCAGCCGCTTTCAGTCTGTGCAGTTTTACTCATGCCATACCCTGGAACTCATGCGGTTCCTCAGAGATCCACCGCCAGACGATGCGCTGCGTTTTATGTACTATAAAATAACATCCCGCTTAAGAGAAGTCAATTCTTTCCAGAAAGAATTTTCAGTAACAGTTCCGCCATCTGCCAAGTTTTTTAACAGCTTTAAGATTTTTCCTCTTTTTTCTTCCCTTTATAACGCCGGTTGGCAAATTCCATCTGAAAGCGGAAAAACTTATACTGCCCGGACTCCGTGATCCCGTCCGGCTTCAGATAGGCGTCGTAGGTTTTCCCCGCCTTGCTCTTTAACCCCCTTACCAGGATCTTCTTCCCCTGGAGCAGGTCCCGGACCTGACTGTCCGTCAGCTTCTTTCCGAAGGCCTTTGAGACATACATCCCGCACTTATTTTTACAGTAAGCCCCGTATCTGCCCGTCACCACGTCTCCCCCGCAGGAAGGGCACTTCCCAAGAGGTTCGTCCTGCGCGGCCCGCTTCTGCACTTCCCTGCCAAGGATATCCGCAGTCACCCGGCGGCACTCCGTCAGGAGTTCTTCCTCCACCTCTCCGGCGTCCGCTTTTCCCTGGCGGATCTGTTCCAGAAGGGACTCCCATCTCCCGGAATTCGTCACCTGGAAGAGGGAGATATCCCCCAGAGCGTCCACCACATATTCCGCCTTCTCCGTGGGATAAAAGACGCCTTTCCGATCCTTCGTAAAGTATTCGCACTTGATGCACTCTTCTATGATGGAGGCCCGGGTTGCGGGAGTGCCGATCTGATAGGCCACCTTCCCCTCGTCGTCCTGAAATGCCTCCGGCTTGTCCAGCGCCGCGATCAGGGAACCGTCGTTGTATCGCACGGGAGGCTTCGATACGCACTCCTTCTCCGCAAATTCCACCGGCCTGAGGATCTCCCCCTCCCGGAAGGCCTTCCCTTTTCCCTCTTTCTTTTTATACTTGGGATCCAGAATGATCTCAAATCCGGGCTTTACGTCCAGGGTCTCTTTCCAGACATATTCTCCCGCCTTTTCCTCCCCGCCTGGGAACGCCGCGGTCTCCAGATTCCGGACCTGCTTCATCTCCCCGAAAATCGCCAGGAATCGTCTCGCAATGAGCTGATAAAGCTTTTCCTCCCGTTCCGTAAGGCTTTGGGGAAGCGTCCCCGTAGGGATAATGGCGGTGTGTCCCTCCGAGGCGATGGCGGCGTTGTTGGCGTACAGGGGATCTCCCTTCACCGCCTGGGGGCTGCGGACCAAGAGCGCCTTGTCCAACTGCAGATAGCCCGCCACCGATTCCGAGATGGACTTGACATCCACCGCGCTGGAGATGTATTCGCAGGACGTTCTCGGGTAGGAGACCAGCTTCGCCTCGTAGAGCTTCTGCAGGACGGATAAGGTCTGGGACGCCGACATTCCCAGGCGCCTGTGGGCGTCCGTCTGCAGAGTGGACAGCTTGTACAGCCTGGGGGCTTTATGGTTTTTCAGCTCGTCCTTCTGCCGCGCCACCACCGCAAAATCCGCCGCCGGCATCTGGGCGAGCGCCTCCTCCCGGCTCTGAAATTCCTGGCCGTTCACAAATTCGCAGTCCTCATAGGTAAACATCCTCTTCCAGGTGGATTTCTGCACAAAATTCTCGATCTCCCGCTCCCGGTCCACGATCATCTTAATAATAGGGGCCTTCACCCGCCCCAGCTTGTACAGATCCCCCAGCTTTAAGGTGGCTGTCCCCGTCACGTTCATGCCGAACTGATAATCCGCGTGCTGCCGGACCAGCGCCGCCTGGTAGACGGGATCGTACTCCGCGTCGTCCTTCAGCCCCTTCAAGGCATTTACGATTGCGCCCCGGGTCAGGTCGTTGGACCAGAAACGCTTCACCGGGAGGGCATTCCCCACATAGGAGAGAACCAGCCTCACCAGAAGCTCCCCCTCCCCGTCAGGGTCTCCCGCATGGATCACAAAGTCGTACTCCCCGCTCTTAACCGCATTCTGGATCTTCTGTACCAGATCTTCCTTCTTGGGAAGTACCTTATATCGATAGGGAACGCTGATGGGAAAATTCCGCGCGGTCCAATGACTGTACTTTTTGTCGATTTCCTCCGGAGTCATAAGTCCCACCAGATGGCCCGCCTGGGCCAGAAAATCAATGTCCATGGGGATCTCCGCCCGGTGTCCCTTGTATGCCGCCTGGATCTCTCTCATGAGAGAAGGCTTCTCCGCGATCAAAATTGCTTTCATCTATCCATCCTCTGTCTTTTCTCTATCGTTTTCTTTTACTAACCATTCACAACCTGTTCACACTTTATTCATATACCTCTGCTATAGTATAAGTAAAGAGACAACAGTTGCTTAAGTGTTTTTTTCATAATCGCCCAGACGCCGAGAGGTGTCTGGGCACTCCTCATTTAAAAGGACTTTCCACAGGGAAAGCCCTTTCCGCTCATGCATAACCCTCTCTCTTCCGGCTGAGCTTTAAGATTTCCTCATTCAGCGACAGCATCCTGGCGTCCAGATCGGAGACCATCTGCGCGCATTCTATGAGCTCGTTTCGAATATAATCCGGCGCTTCCCCTTCAAATTTGTAATGTATCTTATGCTCCAGGCTCGCCCAAAAATCCATCGCCACGGTCCGAATCTGAATCTCCACCTTGGTATCCACGATGCGGTCGGAAAGATACACGGGGATTGTGACGATCATATGGTAGCTCTTATATCCACTGGCCTTTGGATATGTTATGTAGTCCTTGGTCGTCAGAACCTGAATATCCTTCTGATCCTTGATCATTTCGGCGATGCGGAAGATATCGGAGGTAAAAGAACAAATCACGCGGATTCCCGCGATATCATTGACGTACTCGATCATATTCTCGATGGTGGATTCCTTCCCGTACCTCTTCAATTTCTTGACAATACTCTCCGGCGTCTTGATCCTCGCCTTGATATGTTCGATCGGATTATATTGATGAACATGCTGAAATTCATCATTCAGGATCTCCATCTTTGTCTGTACCTGCTTCAGCGCCGCATTATATACCAGGATCACCTCGTTCCAGCTCTCGATGCCCTCGCTGCTGTTTCGTTTCAGTTCCATTTCCACTCCTTTATATCTTTCTTCTAATAGTCCTCTATCCTGTAAATTCCGTTTGATGCTTTTCTGTCTGAATAATTACAGTATATCATACTTCTCCCGAAAATGTGTACTTTTCACAAAAATTTCATAATTATTTGTTTTTGTATGGTCATTTTCACTATATATTGATACCCGGGCCTGACAGATACAACTCTCAACCCGGCGGCTGGACGCCAACAAATTTTTACATCAAAACACTCCTGCCCCATAACGCCGCAGGAACGAAAGGACAGTCACTAAACATTATATTCCTAACGGCAAAAAAACATTCCTGCATTTTCTATTCTGTGCTATACTGTTATTGTACGGTACGCCGCAGCTTTCGCCAAAGCATGCCGTCTGCCGCCGGATCCCGGCTTACTCATCTGCAAAGGAGCGCTTAACATGTTCAGACTCTGGTCCAGAACCTTTCACAACACCCATGTCCTTCAAAATCTCTGCGTAGAGGACCCGTCGGAAGATACGCGAACCCATAAAGTGTTCCATGCGCTTGAGAAAACCGTTCTGGAATTTGATCTCTGCACACCGATCTGGCTGGACAAAAACATCGCAGAATTCCAGCGTCACGCCAAGACGCGCTTCACCCAGGACAACTTTATCGAACCAATTTCTTTTGATTATCTGGAAATTCAAGTCATTGAAGAAGATTAGGTATTGACATCTCCGCTTTTTGGATATAATATACTCTATGACACATAGTTTTGATTACTACATCAGAAGGTTGTAACATTTCTGATTGTGGTTTTGGCGAACCACCTGCTGAATGCGTACAACAGACTATATTTTATCCATAAAAGAAGGGAGAGATCATTATGCAGATCACAATTCGGGAACCGGGCAGCGCCTTCACACATTTTATCGCCATGATGCTGGCAGTATTTGCATCCGTACCTCTTTTGATAAAGAGCGGCATCAGCTACAGCGGCGGCAAATTTACCGCCATGTGCATCTTCATGCTCAGCATGATCCTGCTCTACGCCGCAAGCGCGACTTACCACAGCGTCAATCTGGAGGGCAGCCGGCTGAAATTCTTTAAAAAAATCGATCACATGATGATCTTCGTGCTGATCGCAGGCTCCTATACGCCGGTCTGCATGATCGTCCTGGACCGCAAGGTTGGCTATCCCCTGCTGGCCATCGTCTGGTCCATCGCCCTGATCGGCATGGTGATCAAGGCCTGCTGGGTGACCTGTCCAAAGTGGTTTTCCTCCATCCTCTATATCGCCATGGGATGGGTGGTGGTGCTGGCTTTCGGCCCCCTCTACCAAACCCTTTCCACCCCTGCCTTCCTCTGGCTCCTGGCCGGCGGGATCATCTATACCGTAGGTGGAGTGATCTATGCCCTGAAGCTCCCCTTCTTTAACGCCCGGCACAAAAATTTCGGCTCCCACGAAATTTTCCACCTCTTCGTGATGGGCGGAAGCATCTGTCACTTTATCTTCATGTTCTGCTATGTGGCCTGACGAGGAAATGCCGCTCCATCAAAACAGTCGTCGATGAAGACCATTTATGAACTGTAGACGATACAAAAGCCGGGAGAATACTCAACAAACCCTCCCGGCTTTTTCTTCTGGCTTTTTTCTGGCTTTTTTCTGGCTTTTCCCTTCCGGTCGTTCCTTTCTGGCTTCTCTCTGCTTTCTTTTCCTCAAAATACGCTGCTTATTTGCTGTATATTTCCCTCCAGAAAATAGCAGCTCACTCTTTTTTGTTCTTAGTCATCATATCCGTTGGGATTGTTCTTCTGCCATCTCCAGGAATCTTCGCACATCTCTTTGATGCCGTATTTTGCTTCCCAGCCCAGCTCTTCCTTCGCCAGGGATGCGTCCGCGTAGCAAACGGCGATATCCCCCGGCCTCCTGGGCTTGATGCTGTAAGGGATCTTCACCCCGGTGGCCTCCTCGAAATTCTTCACGATATCCAGAACGCTGTATCCCACGCCGGTGCCCAGATTGTAAATCTTCAGCCCCGCCTTCTCCTGGATCTTCTTCAGCGCCTTCACATGCCCCACGGCAAGATCCACTACATGGATGTAATCCCGAACGCCGGTACCGTCATAGGTATCATAATCGTTGCCGAACACTCCCAGCTCCGGGCGTTTTCCCACCGCGACCTGGGTGATATAAGGCATCAGGTTGTTGGGGATGCCGCTGGGATTCTCCCCGATCGTGCCGCTCTTGTGCGCGCCGATCGGATTAAAGTACCTCAGCAGGATCACATTCCACTCCGGATCCGCTTTCTGGATATCGGAGAGGATCTGCTCCAGCATGGACTTGGTCCAGCCGTAAGGGTTGGTACACTGTCCCTTGGGGCACTGCTCCGTGATAGGGATAAACGCGGGATTGCCGTAGACCGTGGCACTGGAAGAAAAGATGATGTTCTTCACGCCATGTCTGCGCATCACGTCCACCAGCGTCAATGTCCCCGCGATATTGTTCTCATAGTATTCCCAGGGCTTTTCCACGGATTCCCCCACCGCTTTCAACCCCGCGAAATGGATCACGGCGTCGATGCTTTCCTTAGAAAAAATATCCTCCAGGGCCTCCCGGTCCAAGATGTCCGCCTTATAAAAAGGAACCTTTTTCCCGGTGATCGCCTCCACTCTCTCAAGGGATTTCTCGCTGGAATTGCAGAGATTGTCCAGGACCACCACGTCATATCCCGCCTGCTGCAGCTCCACCACCGTATGGCTGCCGATAAATCCGGCTCCCCCTGTCACCAAAATATTCATCTTTTCTCTCCTTTCACCCTGCTCTGTCAAAACCACCTGCAACCCGTCACAGCGTCACGCCATTTTTCTGTAACAGCTCCCGAGCGCTTTCCACGGAATCAATCCCGGTCTTGTTCTTGATCGGCGCGAATTCCCGCTCCCGGACCACTTCAAAGGGCAGGCAGCTGGGAAGCTGATGGATCATATCCAGCACAAGGCTCTCGTATTTGTACCCGTTCGGCGACTCCGGCTTTACAGGATTTCCGTTCTCATCCAGACAGGGGATCTTCTTCTCTACGACGTGCAGTGGAAGGCCCGCCATCATCTTCTCCAGTTCCGGCACATAAAAGAGGTAGTTCAGGATCACGCCGAAATTATAGGCGGGCTCGCCCTTTTCATTCTTGGCATCCATCAGCTCCTGGGTCATCTCATAATATTCCACGATGGAAGGTCTTCCGTCCTCCAGGCACATCGCGCCCACCTTCTCGTCCGGCGCGGCCTTTTTGACCACCTTCGCACCCACCGCGCAGTTCTTCTCAATGGTCGCACCCACAAAGCAGGGATCCGCGATCCTTTGCAGCACGTTGTCCACCGCGAACACATTGATCCACTCGATCCCCTGCTCATGCACCAGATCCAGGAGTCCGTTCTTCTGAAGGGAAATGAACCACCCGCCGTTGCCGTTCGGCGACGTGGAGAGTTTCCCTTTCTCCTCCAGATAGATCTTGCCGTTGTAATCCGTTGCAGCCGCCATCTCCTGCTTGAAGAAATGCACATATTCTCCCCGATAGCCAAAGTAATCGTGCTCTTTCAGGAACCGGATCGTAGCGTCGTTGTTCTTATCGCTGGTCATGACAAACAAATGGATCCAGGTATCCGCCTGCCTTACCACATCCAGAAGATTGTGGATCAGGCATTCAAAAATATACAGTTCTCTCGTGATGCCTACATTATACATTCCCTTGGGATTGTCGGAACCGAGCCGGGTCCCCATGCCCCCCGCCAGAAGCACGGCTCCTACCTTGCCCGCCTGGATAGCTTTCAGCCCCGTCTCGGTAAAGGCCGGGCGGTTTTTCTCGATCTCCGGAAGCTCCATTGCCGCCAGGGGCGAGATCACGCCTTTTTTCGCCAGCTCCTCCCTGTGCTTACAGCTCTCCAGGATCTCCATGTCCGTAGCCCCGATCTGATCCAACAGCGCCTGCTTCTCGTCCTCCGAGAGCTCGTCATAGTATTTCAGAACCTGCTCCTGTCCATATTTTTTTAACTTTTCCTGCGCCTGTGCAAGCGTCGTCATACCCTGTCCTCCCGCTTTTCTCTATTTTTCAATATGCTTTCATACCATTTTCCTGCCTTTTATTATAATGCAAATTCCCCCTGACCGCAAGCCCATCCGGGAAACCGCCATGTTGTCGCTCTCTGCGAAACCACCGCGCTGCCTGCACTCCGGGAAACCGCCGCGTTGCCCGCGTTCCGGGAAACCGTCTCGCGTCCTTACAATTCCAGCCCGCCGAAGAAATCCCCCGCTCCAAAGTGCTCCGCCTGGTATCTCAGGAAAAAGGCCTTCATCTCCGGGGAATCCTCCCCGATCTCCGCGATCACGGCCGCCGCGTTGTCCCGATGAAAGCAGCCGATCTCCGCGAACAACTCATAATACGCCCGCCGCTCCCCGCACTCTTTCAAGATCACCTGCCAGGTCTCCTCGCTCTCGCAGCCCTTGGTGTGCCGGAGCAGATACTCCCGGATCTCCCCCAGAGTTTCCTCCGCGATCCCCGCCGGGTGCAGAAGCCGGACAAAGAGCAGCCGGACTTTAGACTTTCTCCGCTCCGAGAGATACGCCCCCAGGTCCGTGCTGCCGTAGTCCTCCTCCCCGCAGAGGATCTGCCGGGAATACCCTTCCGCGTCCGGCGCATGAAGGACCGTCAGCATCCTGGCGTCCCATTTTTCCAGCCACTCCCGGCTTCCCGCCTCCCGGAGATCCAAGAGATACGCCGCGTCCATTTTTGTCACGGCAGCCGCCAGGAGCGGGCCCACATCGTCCCTGCCCGCCGAGCCGCTCTCCCCCGGCCCCGCAGTCAGCTCCCTCAGATTTCCGCATTCCAGAAACACCGACTTTCCAAACCGGACCTCCCGGCTTCCGAATACCGCTTCCTGAAGGCTGTCGCAATAGGCAAACGCCCAATCATCCACTCGTTTCACTGTCTCCGGCAGCTCCACCCGGCGGATCGTCTTCCGGCTCAAAAAAGCCTTTCTGCCAATGCCGGTCACAGGAAGTTCCTCGATCTTATCCGGCACCGTTATTTCCACCGCCGTTCCGGCATACCCCGTGATCTCCACGCCGTCAGCCGTTCTCCGATATTTCAGCGTCCCGCCCGCTGTCCCGTATTCCTTTTCTTCCGCCATACATTTGTCCCGTATCCCAAACGATATTCTTTTCCCGGCTTCCTCTCTTTCCGGAAAAATCAAAGTCCCAGAGCTGCAATCTGCGCGCTGAGATCATTCTGCCTCTCACTGAGCATCAGTTCCTGATTGTGACGACTGTAATCCTCACACCCAAAGGTCGCCAGGAACGCGGAACTGTGCTTTCCGACGGTCAGTTCCGTCACCAGGATCAGCATTTCATTTCCCCCGTCAAACGCCTGTTCCGCAAAGCCAAACAGATTGTGCAGCCGCTCCCCCGTCCGGGTCGTATCCTGCTTCATCAGGGCCACTTCCCCGTTGTATTTCTTCCGGATCGCCTCAAACAGTCCCTTCCCGCTGCCGAATTTTATCCCCCAAAGATACAAATTTTGGCAACATTCCTCAAAAAATCGAATCACCCGCTTATGCTTTCGCCCGTCCTCCTCCGAGAGAGAGCCGGCGGTCTGCTGGTTCAGCAGCAGCTTTCTGCGCCCCTCCGCCTGCATCTCTAAAATCTTCTTGATCTCCGACTCCGCCGTGTCTTTCTGGATCTTATCCTGAACGGCCTTCAGCGGTGCCCTTAGGTCAGAGAGATAGGCCGCCTGTTCCATGACCTCTTTCATCTCCGCCTGCACCTTGTCCAGCAGCATCCCCAGCAGGGAAAGCCTCTCGTCAAAGGGCGCGGCCTTTGCCCGGGCAAGGGCCTGAACGGAAGGATTGCCCTCCAGGATCTCCTCCACCCGGTAGTCCTTTTTATATTTATTGTAGAGATCATAATACGCGGTAAATTCTTTCACCACTTTGGGATTTCTCACATACTGCTCCACCAGGTTCTCGTCCACCTTCAGCTCGTCTTCCTCGTAGAGCTTTAAGATCTCCGAGAGATCTTCCCAGCCCCTGGCCGTCACATAGCTGCGGCCCTGGGTCGTCATCTCCATCACATAAAAATGCTCCTTCTTCAGATCCAGATAACTGATCACAGCGCCGTGGATCCCCCGCTCCACCGCGTATTCCTTCCAGATCCGATAGTCCGGCTCCACTGTCAGCACCTTCAGGCGGTCCATCGTCACCACATCAAACTCCCTCACGGACTTGTTGTACTCCAGCGGATTCCCCGCAGTCACGATCACCCAGCCCTCCGGGACCTGGTGCCGCCCGAATACCTTATACTGCAGGAACTGCAGCATGGAGGGCGCAAGGGTCTCCGACACGCAGTTGATCTCGTCCAGAAACAGAATCCCTTCCTTTACGCCGCTCTCCTCCATGGTATCGTAAATGGACGCGATGATCTCGCTCATCGTGTACTCCGAGACGGCATATTCCCTGCCGCCGTAATTCTTTTTCTCGATGAAGGGCAGCCCCAGCGCCGACTGACGGGTGTGATGGGTCATGGAATACGCCACCAGCGCGATCCCCAGCTCCTGGGCGATCTGCTCCATCACCGCCGTCTTTCCGATACCCGGCGCGCCCAAGAGAAAGATGGGCCGCTGCCGCACCACCGGGATCCGGTACTCCCCAAACTCGTCCTTTTTTAAGTAGAGGCTCACGGAATTTTTAATATACTCTTTTGCCTGTTTGATGTTCATGCCTCAACACCCCGCCTTTTTTAACTCTTTACTTTGCGCTTTCATCCGTGCCGTTCTGCGCCTCCTCAAATTCCTCCGCCTCCAGCACGACCTTCAGCGCCCAGGGCGGCACCGGCGCCCGATGCTCGTCCTCCTCCAGAAAGGCAAAGATCACATCATAATCCGGCATCTTTTCCGGATAGATCCCATACCCGTCCGTAAAATAAATCAGCCCCTTCAGGTCCTCAAACTCCCCCTGCCGCCGCAGCTCCTCTATATAAGAAAAGACCGGACGGAAATCCGTTGCGCCGAAACCCTTCAGCTTCCCGTAGCGCATAAAATTTTCAAAATCCTCGTCGCAGGTGATCTTCGTATCGCTCTGCACCTCCATATCGCACTGCACGATATGCACGTTGACCTTATGGAAGAAATTCTCCGTTCCCTTTAAGATGGAATAGGTCTTCCTCAAAAAATTCCGCACCACCGGCCCCCGGCAGGAGGCCGACGTATCCAGGGCGATCACAAATTCCTTAACCTTATGGACCTCCCGGTATTCCAGAGGTTCCACCAGCGGCATGTTTCCGTATGCAGCCAGCCCATATGTGTAATAAATATAGTCAAACTCATCATCGTTGACGGCAATGTCCTCCCCCGTCACCGTAAACCGCTTTAAGATCTCGCTGTAATCGTACCGGTCCCGGACAGCCTCCGCCAGATTCTTTTCCAGAGTCTCCGCCCCCGCCTTTGCCGCCCCAAAGGATTTCAGCTCCGCCCTTACCCGCTCGCTAATCTTCCTCCACTGCTCCTGCGTCACAGAGAGCTCTTCCGCCGGCATCCAGAGCGCATGGGAATCCCGGCAGAAAAGTCTTCGCAGCTCCTCCCTCTCCGCTTCAGAGGGCGGGTTCAGCCGAAAATACCGGTACAGCTTCTCCGCGGTCAGCGCTCCCGCGTCCTCCTTCAACACCTTCCGCTTACCGATCGTCTCCGGATCCTGCTTCAGCGAGATCCCGGCGACCTGCATATCCAGGATCACGTTTTCCACCGCAATGTCCGCCGCTAAATCCCACAGCTCTCCGTCCAGCTTTCCATACTGAAAACTGTGAAAAAAGACGCAGTGCAACAGCACATGCAGCAGCGTACGGGCCACCGAGCCCGGCTCCCGACGATAGGCCCGCAGCACCTCCTCCGGGTCATAGTAACAGACCGCCCCGTCCGAAGCCATCCGTCCCAGCCCTTTCTTCGGCCGCAGGACCAGACTCGACAGCGCCGTGTCAAAAAATCTCAGCCGGATCAAAATATCGTCGCGTGAAAGCCTTATCACCTGCTCCGCAAGTTCCTCCAACCTGGAAGTTTCTCCTGCCAAAACAAAATCTCCTTTTGCCGTGTCCTCTCATTTTTCTATCTTACCACAAGCCCCTGTTTCCGCGCAAGCACCCGCGGCAAAAGAGCTTTCCACATCAAAAGGCGCTCCCCTGTCCGGAGAACGCCTTATTTCCGCCTATACCGTATGCTGGTGAAGATATTTTTCCTTTGTTGCCATCCCGCCTCGGATATGCCTCTCGGACTTATTGACATCCAGTACTCCCCTGACCTCCTTTGCCAAGTTCGGATTGATCTGCTCCAAACGTTCCGTCACATCCTTATGTACCGTGCTTTTGCTCACCCCGAAGTCCTTGGCCGTCTGCCGAACCGTAGTGCCATGCTCAATGATATAATTCGCAATGCGGATGGCGCGCTCCTCAATATAATCCCTCACAGGAAACCCCACGAAAATCTTTTTTACATCTTATGAGGGTTTGAAGAGAGATATGCGTCGAAGCTGGAAGATCATTTTCCTCCTTGTAACTATTTTGATAAAACCATTCCTTGATCCTCTACACAAACAGTTCCCTGTTTTCCCAGTGCGGAATTGCAAAACATGCCAGCCCTCTCCGTCTGGTACAATATGTTCCACAACAGCCTCAAAGCTGTCAAAACCTGCTGGAAACTTTTACATCATTCCCGCCATACCCACATCTCCCGCAGAATCATCAAGCCTATACCCGTTTTCTGCGCCACTGTCCTGAAACTCAGCCTGACATTTTTATGCCCACAAGTTCTACCTCTCTTAAATAGTATTTCACATTCTCCTCATCTTTCATGAAATCAATGTCCGTCTGCAGCATAAATATTCTCTTACGGTTGATAAGGGGGATGACGTCGTACAGGAGACTAGCCCTTCTTACTTTTCAGAAGACAACAGCGCCGCTAAAATTTTCTTAACAATGCTTTCTTTATCCGTATTATTCGTCGTGCTCTTAAGAATTTTTTCCATCTTTTGTTTAAATTCGTCGGACAATTTGGATTCTATGATCTTCTTTACCCAATCGACATCCTGAAGCGTTTTCTCTCCCAGATATACTTTTTCAAAAGCATAGATAGATCCTTCCCCTATGGCGGCGACAATGCTCCCCGCTATAACGGCATTCAACACAGCGGTTCCAAGATTGATCCCAGGGATCAGTTTCAATGCGCTTATTGCGCCCCTCGCAGCTGCACTTGCAGTTCCCACTTCAACAATGGAGCTAAAAAAATCTTTAGATTCATCATTGTTTTTCAATCCATAAATCCATGCAAGGGCGTTTATTTCAGCGATTTCTATCGGGCTCAAGAGTAATGCATCCGAAAAAGGTATTGGCACGGCCCCTACCACAACACCGCTTGCCGTTGATACCGCAACAACGCTTTGCGCCATTGCCCTCTTACGGTTCAGAATAAAGGAAGCGATATCTTTCTCCGCAGCCTGCATTCCTTCAGGAAGCAATTCATTTGTAATGCCAATCAATTCACTAATCCCCTCTGGAGCTGCCACGGCATCATCACGCAGAACGTAAGGTGCAGCCACAACCGGGATCGCCTTCTTAAAATTTTTTAAATGATGCTTCATCTGCGCAAAAGCATTATTGACCAGCTCTATATTTTTCTCACGCTCCGGGACGGAATAGGATTTTGTTATAACCACGAGAATTGGGACGGACGGCCAATATTTAGTCGCCCGGGACATATTTTCAATCGTTTTGGGAAACAATTTCCCAGATGTCCCCTCCACACAGAACCATATCACATTGATCTGCTTTTCTTCGTTTCCCTCTTCCGTGCTTTTTTTAGACCACTTTTTAACTGCATTGATCGCCATTTTCTCTTTGATCCATGAGGGTTCAAAACCCACAGTGTCAATGACACGGAAAGGAACCATGTCACTTTCATAAATTTCAAGCCTTTTAGTCGTCCCTTCTATCCCAAAACCAGTCTGGGCGGCTTCCTCCCCCAAAACCGCATTAATCAATGTGGATTTTCCAACTCCTGAATTACCGACCACCAAAATATTCCCCTTCTGCATGACTGTACCTTTCCTCCTTGTAGTTTTCTCTCACATAAACCACCAGACAGATATTCAACCAATGTCACATTTTACAAATGACACTCTTACTTGACTACCTTGCCGGCGTGTTCCGTTCCTTATGCGGACAATGTTGCGCCGCCTTTTCTTCCTACTGCTAAGACCCAATCTGCAAAGTCTTCAGTGCCAGCGTCCGGAATCTATAAGACTCATGTATAGCATAACATAATCCTTTGATTTCGTCCACATCATCCGCATAAGCATTTTCATTCTACTGGAATTTCGAATTTCAAGTCATCAGCATTTTCATTTCGGAAAATGATCTCTAAAATTCCCCTTGACAGGAATTTTCCACAGTCTTATAATAAGCCATGTGTTAAGCAATAAATGCTTTACACGATCATCTTACAAATCACCCCGCAGGGAAGGAGGACAACCATGAAACGGATCAATACTTTACTTCACAACTTCACAGGAAAGAACGGAGAGCAGGTTGTCCTTGATGTCATGCGGGGATAGTCATAATTCTAGATGTCTTTGACGTCCAACTGGACCATCCTGTATCTCCTGGCAATCAGGGGGTATTTTTTTGCCCCGAAAAGAGAGGATTCGTATGCAGGAATGGAACGGAAAATATGCGTCCGTCAAAATTTTCACTGACACTATTGAAGAAAGGGCTTTGTCCCAGATCCGTTTTTTGGCGGATCACCCGGCGTTTGAAGGGAGCCGGATCCGCATCATGCCGGATGTACATCCGGGGAAGGTTGGCACTATCGGCTTTACAGCTACAGTAAAGGATACTGTCATGCCCGCCGTGGTTGGAAACGACATCGGCTGCGGCATGACTCTGGCGCGGTTAAAACAAAAAAGAACAGAATTTCAGAAGCTGGACATGGTGATCCGGGAGGCAGTGCCCTCCGGGAGCAGCTGCCGCAGAAATCCCCACCGTTTTTATGAACAGACCGACGGCCTGGGAGACCCGAAATTTGATCCCGCCTGGCTTCGGTGTGGGGAACATGTGGATCTGGACCGAATTGCCAGGAGCCTTGGAACTCTGGGCGGGGGAAATCATTTCATTGAACTGGATCAGGACGAGGAAGGGGACCTGTATGTGGTCATCCACTCCGGCAGCCGCCATCTGGGAACGGAAGTGATGAATTATTACATGACCGCCGGCCGGAAGGCTCTGAAGGCACAGGGAAAAGAGGTGCCTTATGAACTGGTGTACCTGGAGGGAACTCTTCTGGCGGATTATCTGCACGATGTAGCGGTGGTATGTGGCTTTGCACAGCTGAACCGGGAGGCCATCCTGGACGAACTGGTAAAGGGAATGCAGTGGAAGGTCCTGGAGACTGTGTCCTGCGCCCACAACTATATCGATTCGGAGGAAACGGGAACTGACGGCAGCGCGATACTTCGGAAAGGCGCCATTTCCGCCAAGGACGGGGAAAGGGTGATCATCCCTATCAACATGCGGGACGGCGTGATTCTGGGAACCGGACTTGGCAGTGAGGACTGGAACCGCTCCGCACCCCATGGGGCAGGCAGGGTCTTAAAGAGACAGGATGTAAAGACAAATTTCACGGTTTCGCAATACAAAAAAGAGATGAAAGGGATATATAGCTCCTGTATCGGCAAGGAAACCCTGGATGAATCTCCTATGGCGTACCGGGGAATCTCAGAGATCCGGGATGCAGTCTCCGAAACCGTCAAAATCGAAAAGATCTTAAAGCCTGTCTACAATTTTAAGGCAGGAGAGGAACGGTAACGGGCTGCGGCAAAAAAAGAAAGGAAAAGAGAAATATATGATCATACAGATAAGCTCCGGTCAGGGACCGGCAGAATGTGAACTGGCAGTGGGAAAACTTTTTGAATCCTTAAGGAAAGAGTTTCCCGACATAGAACTGCTTTCCAGCCATGCGACACGCTATTCCAGGGAAGGGTGCTTCTCTTCCATCCTGTTTTACACGGAATGTGATTTATCCGGCCTGGAGGGGACGATTCTCTGGATCTGTAAAAGTCCGTACCGCCCTGAGCATAAGCGGAAGAACTGGTTTGTGGATGTCAGCGTAATCCCGGAAGCGGAACCTGCCGTCAACGATTCGGAGATCCGCTTTGAGCGCTTCCATTGCGGCGGCAAGGGCGGCCAGAATGTGAACAAGGTGGAAACCGGGGTGCGGCTGACCCATATCGCCACCGGGATCAGCGTCACCTCCACAACGGAGAGAAGTCAGTACCAGAACCGCAGAAACGCCCTGGTGAAGCTGAACGCCGTCCTGCAGCAGCGGCAAAGCCAGGGAAAGAAAAAACAATCCGAACAGGCATGGCGGGAACACACGCAGATCGTCCGCGGAAATCCGGTCAGGACTTATGTGGGGATGGAGTTTCGGAGGGATCCGGTCTAAAAACCGGATCCCAAACCATCGTTCCGGGCCAACTATGCGCAAAAGCCTTACTTAAGCCTGCCATTTTATCCTGTCAGATCTCCATCATCCGCATCAGAAATAATATATCGTTCACATGGTCCCCGGTATCGTAAACATACAGGAGTACCCGGACTCCATCCTCCCCCGCGGGAGGGAACAGAAATTCCACCCGGTAATTGTGATGATTGGGATCTTCGTACCAACCCGCATATCCCGTAAAAGTACAATAGTCCGCCTTGACCGAAGACATACTGATATCACTGTCAAAAAAAGAATAGTCGGGGCGGATGCTCAGCTGATCGTTTCCCAGAATATTTCGGATGATCGCCTTCTGCACCTGGGTGGTCTTGTCAATGTCACCCGGCTTTTCCAAATAACTGCTGTCCACATAGAACACAAAAAGGCTCTCCGCCGCCCCCTTGCCGGACAGATTGTTCAGCTTGTACTGATAACCCGGTACATTCGGAAGGGAATGCTCCACCGTCGTCCAGGCCTCCGGAATATAGTAGACAAAATCCCGATCGCCAATAGTGCGTTCCTTCATGCTGCTCCGGCTTCTGCTGGTGCCATCCAGCAAATTGTAGGTGTCTGTAGACGCGGGAGAACCCACGGCGGGCTCCACCCGAAGCGCGTCCAGAGTTAAGGAGGCCTCCGGCCAGGTTCGGATAGAAATCTGTCCGTACACCTTTATCATATTTCCCGACTTCAGGTCTTCCAACCCCTCTATCACTCCATCGCCGCCGCAAAAAAGAGTAATTCCGGACTCTGCTCCCGCATCCGCGAGATACAGCCGGGTGTAGTCCGATGTATAGGAAACCAGCTTTCCCCAGACCACATAATTTTTCCCATGAAAGCGCTTCGCCGCCTCCTTCGCATCGGAAACATACGCCTTCAAGATCGTTTCGGCCTCTATATTCTGATACAGCACCTTCCTGGAAGCGTCAAGCGTCAGATCGCTTCTGGCATAAGAGACAATACTGACGACAGCCAGGAGAGACACTATCAGGAACACAAGTACGCAGCTCTTTTTCCCCGACTTTTTCTCACTCATCCTCCGCTTCCTCCATACTGCCCAAAGTCTTCATCGCAATACGCGAGTCATCCTGCACCGTCTCCTGCAGGTTTTTCAGCACACATTTGTAGGCGTGGGCCTCCGCATAATAGTCTTGCAGGATCACCTTTCCGTCACCGATCTTTTTCAGGATTTCCTCCATCCCCTCAACCTCATCGGAAGCCCTGTCGTAAGAGTATGTTTTTCCCTGGCAGATCACGCTCTTATCGCACACAATAATGGAAAGTTTCCTCTCTGTAGAGGGAGTGCCCTGACTGCCGTCCCCGTTCTGATTTCCCTCCGAAGGATCCACAAGGCTCCCCTGGTTCTCGCTGCCGGGCTGTCCCAGCTCTCCGCCAGCCAAAAGCTCATCCAGGTTGATCAGCGGCTCCCCGTTCTGAGTCTTGATCTCCACGGTGGCAAAGATCCAGCCCGCCAGCAGGAAGAAACACAATATGCAGATTCCCATGAGCATTTTTCTATGTGTCATGTCGCCGTGGTATCCCCTTCCCGTGCCAGAGCACAATTATTCTGCCTTAAAACACAGTTTCTCTCCTGATAGGGTCAGCCCCCGTTTTCCTCTGAAGCCGCATAAGGGATCCCGTTCTGCTCCAGCAGTTCCATAACAAAACGAAACGCGGAGGACAGGGCGTAATTGTCTCTCAGGATTACTTGACTGCTGCCGTCCCACTGTTTTTTCAGGAACTCCTCGCACCCGGCATACTCCTTCTCCTGCCGGAACACGACGCCGTTGATATCGATCTCGCCGCCGGAGACTGTGATGATCACGCCATCCGGGACCTGGTCCCCGCTTACGCCGTTTGCGTAAGACTGTTTATCGTCTGATCCCTCGTTCTCTCCGATTCCGGGATCCTCCAGCAGGGAATTCTCCCCCCTGGGAGCGTACTCCAAAAATGCAGTCAACGCGATCACCGCCACAGTGCCCGCGATCAGGATCGTCCGAATCCTTCTGGCGGAACGGCTCTTCGCCGGATATTTAAAACAGCTGCGTATCAGAAACAGCAGAAATAAGACTCCTATTATGATAATGACCATCGCAGACATCTTCTCACCTCAGATAAATGTTACCGTACTTCTCCGCAAGGTTTTCAAAGACCGCGCGGATCGCGACCTCGTCCCGGTACAGGATATCGTCGTCCCCCTTATTCAGAGTCAGGATCACCGGTCTTGCAGCTTCCTCCCCCTCGGAAAGATAACCCTCTATACTGGCGCTCAGATACTCCGACAGCTCCTGATAACCGTCGGACGCGCTCTGGGGCGTAATGTGGATGGCATAGGGCTCCTGTCCCGCGGCATCCGTCCCCGCCATGACCTGGATCGTCCGCTCAGTGAGGGCCTTTTCGGAATAAGCCGCCGTTACGTCAATGAAAAGGACATACTCGTCCGTCTCCTCGTACTTTTCGATATGGCTCTCAAAGGCCTGCTGCAGCTGGGATGCCTCCTCCAGCTTCTGAGCCGCGTCCTCCGTCATCTGCTGCGCCTCCCTGGCATGCAGCTGCTGATTACACATCACCAACAGGAGCACGATAAAAATGACGTCCAACAGCGAGGTCAGGTCGATCACGATATCCTGTTTTTGAAATAGCTTCCTCATGACGTCTGCTCCCCGTCCACCAGCTTGAATTTATCCACAAGGTCCTGGCGATATCTCTCATAATCCATATACTTCACTTCGATATCGCTGACTTTCTTTGAGACGGAAACCGCCATCCAGTATTTCAGCACCACCGTACAGAGCAGGGCCAGGCAGGTGGAACTCAGCGCCAGGCCGATGGAAGCGGTCATCTCCTCGATCCCCTCCGCCTGCACCTGGAGCATCAGTCCCAGCACCGTACCAAGGATCCCCAGGGACGGAAAGATCGGGATCAACTGGGACACCGTGCCGTACTCCACACAGGTCTGATCGTATTTCTGGCGGAGATCATTGATCTTTTTTGCGTCTATAGTGGTATCCGTTATCACCGTCATGTTTACGTTCTTATCCATGTCGCGCTTCACGTTCTTTCCGTCGTAGAGCCGCGAGATTTCCTTTTCGTTCTGCTCCAGCTCCTTCTGCACACGAAGGATCTTGCTGACCACGTAAGCCGTTATCCCGATGATAAAGAGATTGATGATCACGCTGACCGGATCTCCGAAAAACATTTTAAACACATTCAGCAGCATCTTCTTCCTTTGCCTCCCGCTATTTTTTGATCATTCGGACTTTCTTCTCGTCCACCGGAGCGATCAATACCTTTCCGGTCCCCCGGTAGACATTCACAAAACCTTCCCCGGAAGCCATGGAGCCCACCAGGGTCTTTGTGGTCCGCTCCACCGTAAACTTTAAGGTATCCGACCAGGCCACCGCCATGCTGCCGTCGATCCGCAGCACGTCGTCCGTCAACTCTACCACAATGATCTCTTCCCGTGGGACCGGACTTTCCAGGGCCACCATGCCCTTTCCCTTCAGCACCGTGTTGAAAAGGCCCTCTCCACCCAGAACAGCCGAGGAAATCGTCGTCCGCATGACAACGCCCAGTTCCACCGTATCCTCGCAGCCCAGGAACATCCCGTCCTCCAGGACAAGATTCCCGTTCCAATCCGCCAGATCCTCCAGAAAGATAAACTTATAAGTGGGTTCCAGAAGGATCACGCCGTCACCCGTATATCTCGGCTTGATGACCGTCTCGCCGGTCACCTTCCCTCCCACAAACTTTTTCAGCAGATCGCCCGCATCCGAGACATTTGTCGCCGCGGCTATATTCCCCATCATGATCTGCATGGCTCCCGCCTGGAGCACCACGCCGGAATTTGAGAGCCGCGCCGCAAGCTGCCGTTTCCGCACATTCATCCGGGAGGCATAATATACCTTCATCGCCTCCTCCGCGTTGACAGAAATATCCTGCTCATACTCCAGCACGGAAAAACAGCCCTTGGTATCCGTTATCTTTCTGACGTCACAGTCTGCAAACAGATTTGTACGTATCATCCGTTCTCTCCCGTGTTTTATTATCGGAACCGATACCGCGTTATTTCCCCGTGACGCCGGCTCCAAAGTTCCCTCGCAGGGACCACGCTGCCGCACCCAGGTTATGACGGTATCTGCCTCATTATGTTTCTATTATAAAGCAAAAGCACCTTCTGCGCAATTTCTTTTAAATGACGGTGGAAAATATGCCATGACGGCGGCGCGACCATGCAATCACGGGCGCCAGACCTCTACCGTCAAGTCCCGGCTAATGGCCGCGCTTCGAGCCTACACAGCTCCAACCACGAAAAACCCCGCAGAACTCTGCGGGGCTCCAATACAATACATTTTCACACTATCGGTTGTCTACCTTTTCGGGGTACAGGTCATGATTCGCCAGCCGTTCCCAGGCCGCCTGCTCCCATCTTGTCCCCGGCTTTCCATAGTTGCAGTAAGGGTCTATGGAAATCCCTCCCCTGGGAAGAAATTTTCCCCAAACCTCGATATACTTGGGCTCCATCAGCCGGATCAAGTCTTTCATAATGACATTTACCACATCCTCGTGAAAATCTCCGTGATTCCTGAAGGAAAACAGGTACAGCTTCAGCGACTTGCTCTCCACCAGCCGCTGGTCAGGCACATAGGAGATCGTAATCGTCGCAAAATCCGGCTGTCCGGTAATCGGGCAAAGGCTGGTAAACTCAGGGCAGTTAAATTTCACGAAATAATCGTTCTCCGGATGCTTATTGCTGAAGGTCTCCAATAGATCAGCGGAATATTCCGAGGCATATTCCGTCTTCTTGCTTCCCAGTTTCGTCAGATCTTCTTTCTCTCTCATGGCGTTATCCCTTTATCAAATGATATTTCACATCATAGTCAAATGTGTCGATGTTCTCTTTCTTCTTCAGCCACTTTACGATGGCGTACGTCACCGGCGTAAAGAGGATCTCATAGCAGACCTTAAACAGGTATTGGTACAGGATCATCTGCAACACCACGGCGTTTTCCATGGTCCCCCAGAAGGAGATCACGATAAAGATCACCGAATCAAAACCCTCGCCCACCACGGTGGACAGGATCGTCCTCAGCCACAGCTTTCTCCCTTCCGTCTTTACCTTCAGTTTCGAGAGGATCATGGAGTTGGAAAACTCTCCGAACAGATACCCCACAAAGGAAGCCAGCGCCACCCGGGGAGTGGTTCCCAGCACCGCCTTGTACGCCTCCTGATTCTCCCAGTATCCCGGATGGGGCAGGGCTATCGTGATCAGATAAACCGCTACCGCAAAAAAGCTGCACACAAAACCCAGCCAGATGATCGTCCTAGCGTTCCGAAACCCGTAAACCTCCGTAAAGATATCCCCAAATATGTAAGTAATGGGAAATAGGATCACTGCGGCCGGCAGCGTGATGCTGCCCGTCAGAGCCCACATCTTACCGGCGATCAGGTTCGATAAAAGCAGGCAGGTCACATACACCACCGCGATCACCAAAAATAGATTTGATACCTTTGTCTTCTCGTTCATCACAACCTCCATTATCCCTAACAATCAGCCAGCGCCATCCGCAAACCCCGCCGCAGGTTTTTCCGCCTGCCCAAAGCCTTCCCATCCCGCAAAAAAGCTCTGCGCAACGCAGAGCTGTACCCAATCCAGAGATATGGAGTTACAGTCCTGGTTTTGTTTAACGACAGGAAGGCACAAACGAACTGTCGGTCTGTTTCTGACAGGAAGATTCTAACATATAAGAACTTAAAATGCAATCCTATTTTTCATGCTTCCCGTATCTGCCAATAAAAATTACACTCTAAGCCCGCATCTTCTCAGCGCGCAAGAAATTGAATGCGGATGCAAGCCCGTTTCCGGCAGGCAGGATGGCACTGCTTACCGAGCTGCTGCACTGTCCCACCGATTCTCACAGATGCGCCCGGATCTCCGCCACAGCGCAGACTGTCAGGAGCAGCGCGATAAAGATATGGATCCACAGCGTTCTGCTCTTACGGCAGAGCGCCTCCACGCCTGGCTTTACACACTTTAGGAAAATCACGCCGAGAATTCCAAAGATCACACTGCTGACCAGGGAGATCCGGTTCTGAAAATTCAGAGGCCATCCCTCATATGTCCATAATGTCAGGTGAAAGACATACTCCAGGACATATGCGCTAAGCAGTTCAAAGACCGCCGTGACAACCACCGCCCCTATAAATATGTACAGCCCCGAACGGACTTTTCGAAACAGAACCGCCAGTCCCAGGGCTCCAAAACCGTAAATCGGACAAAGGGGCAGATGCAGGATCCCCCTGTCAAAATATTCTCCATAGATCAGGTAAGTAGCAATGATCTCATACACCCAGCCTATAAAAGAGGCCGTGATAAACTGCAAGATCAGACACTCCGCTCTCTGAAGCTTCACCATTCCCTCCCCGCGCTATTTTCCGCCCCGTCCGCTCTCCGACAAAGCCCCTTTATTTCAGCTTGTCAAATTCCCTGCTGCGCCGGGCGTCACAGGAAAACAAGCCTCTCCAGCCATTTTCATCCTCGGAAAGCATCCTCTGCGATACTGTCCACAAGACGGTCCATCTCCTGTTTGGAAGTCACCTGTCTCGCGTTCTCTACGACCCTTTGCTTCTGGTCCTCCGTCATCTTCGCGTAATGATCCATGGCCTTCTGGTTCATTGCCATCGAAAACACAAGTCCCTCCGGCATCTCTTTCCTGTTATCCTTCATCCGATCTCCCTCCCTATCACTTCTTTCCATTTTCATGCCGCCTTTCAGCTGGCGGATCAGCTCGTGCAGAAAGTTTTCATTCTACTTTCCATTCTACTTTCTTTCACGCCATGATACTTCGGGAATCAGTATTTGCCTTTTTTCGAACTTTATTCTGCTTTCTTTTGCTTTTCAAATGTCTTGTTTCATAGAGAAACCGCCGCCAGCATTACAGTCTGTAATCAATCTCACATTCCTTGAGAATATCTTTCTCTTAAAGAAAACTCAGCATCTCCTCCGCGCGCCGCTTATAAGTATGCTGCTCCGCTACCTTGCGGAAACCATTCTCCGCGATCTGCGCACGCTCCTCCTCATGAGCGAGATAATACGCGATCTTATCCAACAGATCCGCCTTACTCTCAAAGAACACAAAATCCTCCCCAGGCACAAAAAAGTCCAGAAAATCCGACTGGAAGTTCGTCAGCAGAAACCCTCCCGCTCCCATGATATCGAAAGCCCTCAGGGGCATACCGCTGATGATGCTGCGCAGGGAGATATTCAGATTGATTTTCGCCTTCCGAAAGACATAGGGGGCAAAATCATAATAATCCACCGGGCCATGATTGGTACAACCCTCGAGTTTTAAATTTTTGTCCGGAGTATAGAGATCCAGCCCGAACTTTTCAGCAACCGCGGACAGCAGTTCCCGCCTCTCCAGCGCCGTGATCTGACGGTTGACCACATACTGTGCGAACAAATACTCCGGGCTCTCCACGCTGTCGGTGCCGGGAGTCATCGGCAGGGACTGCCGCATGTCCTCCAGTATCTCCGGATGCTTCGCCAGCGTTTCCTGCACAAAATTATAACCGTACACCTGCTTCTGAGCCGCCATCAGCCCCTCCAAAAAGCCTCTGGTGTAATCCTTAATATTCGTAAGGCGCTGATAAAAAGTGTGCTTTTCCGTGTATAACGACCCCACAAAAGCCACCTCATGCCTGTTGTACCACTCTGTCCCCTGAAATGTCTTAAAATCTTTCATGGCGCTGAGACGGTCCGTGTTGGCCGCCATGGGAAGATAATTCACCGTCTGGATCCCCGCATTATGAAATTCCAGAAAAACAGACTGATCAAACACAAAGACATGGTTTGTGGGAAATGTGACAGAATAATGATACAATCGCACATAAGGGCTGTCATAGATCCAAGAGAGATAAGGCATTCCCAGATCCCTGCAGGCCAGCGCCACCAGCGGAAAATAATTAAAAGAAAACACACAGTCAGCCGCCAAGGACTTCACCTGTGCCGAAAAGCGTTCCACTGCGGCCTTGTCCGTAGGCTCCTCCTTATCCTCGTAGGGAAGTTCTAAAACCGCATTCCCCAATTCCCGAAAAACAGCCGCCATGTCGTCATTGCCAAAACTCTTCCAGGTCAGCAATATAATCTTCATTCGCCTGTTCTCTCCCCATTGCCCAAAATGCCGCATCGTACCTTCCATATCCGCAAGATCTGCCGAACCACCCAAAACCGCAAAACACTTTATCCCTGCAGACGCCGCAGCTGTTCACTGTGGTTGGAAACAACGTTTTTTAACAAGACAATATCTCCATCCATGCGGTCTATCTTATCTATGTGAGCAATGTATCTCCGCGAAGCATCCACATAGCACTCCTCGATTGTGGACAATCGCTTTATCACATTATTCTCCAGCTGCACGACCTTGACATACTGCATGTCACCTTCCAGTTTGTCGACCTTCTTATCCAAACTATTGAAACTCTGTTTCAAACTTCCAACGTCTTCTTCCAAACCGCCAACGCGGTCATTTAATTTGCTGACATCTTCCTTCAGCACACTGACGTCTTCTTTCAGCGCGCTGACGTCTTCCTTCAGGCCGCTGACATCCTGCTCCAGAGTATCCAGCCTGTCATATACCGGCTGCAGTTTTTCATCGAACTTCCGATCCAGTTTCTCATCCAGCAAATCCGACATTGCTGAAAGCATTTCTTTGTCTACCATACTTCTTTCCTCCCATGGTGTTGCTGCTGACGGAAAGATCTGCTTTCCGCCGCTTCTGTTTTCGTGTCATGAATGATTGGCGAAAAGCCAGACACCGAGACAATCGGCACACGCACATTTGAATCCTATAATTGTGCGTGGAAATTTGTTGCATGCTCATACTTTATCACATGCGTTCCAAAAATACAAGCCAAAATTTTGCATAAATTTGCACAGACAAATTTGTTAATTAAGGACAATCAAGACAGTCTGCTTTACTTGTATATGTCCGAATAAATTCGGTATAGGCAAATTCGGCATACTATTAAAATGGTCTGCTTTGCTTTCCTGTACCGAATTAATTCGGTATAGGAAAATACTACAAACTTCTATAATGATCTACCTCCCCAAGCCCGCAATCTTCGAAATTTCCTCAAGACGATCTTGGAGGGCATACTGTTCCAACACCTTGTTACGGCCTCTTACGATCAAGTTCTCACGAATTTCATCATGCTGCAGATAAAATGTAGCTTTTTCCACTGCATCCTCCAGGCTTTCATATACATCCATCTCTTCACCCGCCGCAAATTGTTCTACAAGTTCCGGCTGATAATTGGAAAGCAAAAATCCCCCAGCGGCCATAATATCCAAAGCTCTCAAAGGAATTCCGCTCTGGATACACCTGAGAGTAGGGTTCAAATTGATCCGAGAACATTGAAATACTTTTGGCATTTCCGTTACATAGTCAATCACAGGATGACATTTCACTCCCTGCAGAATCTCACTGGTATGAAACGAGTATAAGTGCGTATCAAATCTCCTGCCAAGCATCGTAAGAATGATCAGCCTGTCTTTTCGAGTAATATCACTGGCCATCGCGAAAGTCAGCGCCTCTTTCAAAAGGACAAATTCCGTCTCAGGATGCGCGCTGTGGATCTTTGCATTCACTCCCGCTATAAACTCATCCGTAATCATCTCATCAAACAGATAACAGCCATACAAATCCTGCTGTACAGCCATCGCCGCGTCCACATATCCCCGGTCATGCTCATCCATCAGCAGCTTTACTTCGCCAATCCGAGATTCATAGAGACTGCCCACCAGAGACACATCCGCTCCAAATCTCTTTTGTTCCGCACCCGTAACCTTTAACTGACGCAACCTGGAGCGGTTCACTCCGAGCGTAAGATAATGTACCGTATCGAATCCTGCATCCATATATTTTTGGGCCTGTATCCGGTCAAAAAAGAAGACTTGGTTAACAGGGTTCGCCAAGGTAGCTTCAATATCTTTCACATTAAGCGGATTATCATAACACCAGGCAATATATTTTAATCCTGTCTTCTGCGCCATCTTCGAAAGCATCGGCCAATAATTTACGCTAAGTACAGCATCAAACCTTGATCCGTCGATGTTCTTCAAAAACCACTTTTCAAAATTGTCATAAATGTTTTAATTTTGAAAGGTCCAGGAAAAAGGCTTGAGTTCAATATTCTTTTCCCGGCAGATCCATTCTATATCGTACTGCAGATATGAATTCCACTGATAAAACAACAGGCGCATAAAGCCCTCTCCTCTATCTGCTTCACCCAGTCCGAGGAATCCCACCCCCTCTGTACTGTATCCAAGCAATATCATCCAATCGCTATAATATACCCACTCTCTCCTACAGGACGTATCCTTTATCCCTGCAGACGCCGCAGCTGTTCACTGTGATTAGAGACAACATTTTTTAACAAAATAACATCTCCATCCATGCGTTCTATCTGATCTATGTGAGCAATATATCTCCGCGAAGTATCCACATAGCACTCCTCCATCGTGGACAAACGCGGTATCACATTATTCTCCAGCTGCACGACCTTGACATACCGCATGTCTTCTTTCAGGCCGCTGACATCCTGCTCCAGAGTATCCAGCCTGTCATATACCGGGTGCAGTTTCTCATCCAGCAAATCCGACATTGCTGAAAGCATTTCTTTGTCTACCATACTTCTTTCCTCCCATGGTGTTGCTGCTGACGGAAAGATCTGCTTTCCGCCGCTTCTGTTTTCGTGTCATGAATGATTGGCGAAAAGCCAGACACCGAGACAATCGGCACACGCACATTTGAATCCTATAATTTGTGCGTGGAAATTTGTTGTATGTTTCTACTCTATCACACGCCAAGATAAATTGCAAGCAAAATATTGCTATAGTTTACTATCATGAAAACCAAATGAATTTGACAAAATATCCTGGCAAAAGTAAAAAACAGTCAGTCATATTGGGAGAAACTAACTACATTTGAATTATACTGGATGTTTCCAAAACACGCCGAAGACACTGACCGTGACTTTCTGGAAGACCTCCTGCCTTGGTCTAAAACCGTCCAAGAAAAAACTCCAATCAAAAAATCTTAATTCATGTCTGCTCATTAAGCTGCCAATAATTCAGTGGCACCTTTTTGATCGTAAAACGGCATGAAATTTTGCCGTAAGTA